>NZ_JBVHZJ010000004.1:0-40380 GCF_055574655.1 Streptomyces sp. NPDC029956
TTTTCTTTAGGGGGAAAACCCGACAGACCTTCTGGGTTTGGGTGACCACCAAAAGGCCCCGGGGAGGGGGGGGGCGGGAAACCCGGCGGGGGGCGGCGGCGGGGGGGCCCCCCCCCGCGACGAAGAGCTGACGCGGAGGGTCAGCTGGCGTGGTCGTCGAGCACCGCGCGCAGTGCCTCCGCGAACTCCGCCGGAGCGCCCTGCTGGCCGAACTCGCCCCCGAGGAAACCGCCGTGGTGGCTCGGGAAGACGGCGAGCGGGGTACCGACGCCCTCGGCGACGGCGACCGCCGCACGGGCGGCGAAGGTGTCCTCGGACTCCTTGCCGGCCGCGACCACGATCCGGGTCGGCGCGGCGCGCAGGGCGGTGAAGTCGGGGACGTAGGAGGTGCAGCCGCGCATGTTCTGGCCGAGCAGGGGATCGCCGCGCGAGCCGTCGTCCTCGGCCGGCAGGCCGAACGCGGCCGGGGAGGGGGCGGGCTCCTCGGCCCAGTTCGCCGGGAACTCGCCCTTGCGGGCGGTCAGCGCCAGGAACTTGGCCATCGCGGGCCCCCAGCCGTCCCGCAGATAGGTGACGTGGACGTCCGCGCAGACCTCCAGAACCGCCTCGCGGTCCGGGACGACCTGGGCGGTCGGGGGCTCGTGCGCGACCAGGGTGTGCACCAGGTCGCCGCGCCGGGCCACCAGCGCGAGGGCGTTGACCGCGCCGCCGCTGCTCGCGAAGACGTCCACGGGACCGGCGCCGAGTGCCTCGATCAGCCGGGCCAGGTCGTCGGCGTGCTCCTCGGGCAGCGTCTCCGCCGCGCCGTCGGTGCGCTCGCTGCGGGACACCCCGCGCGGGTCGTACGTGACCACGGTCCGGTCGGCGAAGTGGGAGGCGAGCGTGGTGAAGCCGGTGGCGTCCATCGGGGAGCCGATCAGCAGCAGGGGGCGCCCGTCGGCCCCGGTGCCGGGGCGTACGTCGTAGCGCAGGGTCGCGCCGGCGGTGTCCAGGACGCGGGTGTCGGTCTCGACCATGGCCATCTCCTCGGTGGTGGGCCGTGCGGCTGTTCATCGGGGTAGACCCCCGGCCCCACCGGAACTCATCGGTCGCGCGCACCCTCCGGGGAATCCTTCCGCCCGGCGCCACGGTCGTCGCGCCGCCTGCGTCGAGGTCCCGGCACCCTGCGTCCTCAGCCGGCGTCGCGGCCGTGGCGACCCGACGGCCTCACCCGGCGTCGCAGTCGTGGCGACCCGACGGCCTCACCCGGCGTCGCAGTCGTGATCGGCCGCGTCCACGACGACCCGGTCCAACAGACCGCGCAACAGGACCTGTTCGGCTTCCGTGAGGTCGCCGAAGAGCTCGCGCTCGGCCGCGCTCACGGCCGCGTCGACCCGGTCCAGGGCGGCCGCGCCCGCCTCCGTGATCTCCACGATGTGGCGGCGCCGGTCGGCCGGGTCGCGCCGCCGCTCGGCGAGTCCCTCCGACTCCAGCTCGTTGAGGATCGCGACCAGTTGGCTGGGGTCGACCTCCATGGCGGCGGCCAGCTCGCGCTGGCTCATGGACCCGGGGGCGAGCTGCATCAGCGTCATCGCGTTCCTCGGGTGCAGTCCTGCGACGCCCAGGGCGGCGCGGATGCGCGCGCCGGTGAGCTCACCACGGAAGGAGAGGAGGAAGCCGAGGCGGTCGGTCGGGAGAGCTGCCATGTCGTCCACCGTAGCAGCGGCCCTATTGTGGAGCGCGGGGAATCGTTGATACAGTTCAACGATTGAAGCTCTCGAATCATTGGAGTACGCCCATGTTCATCGGTTACACCGTCGTCGCCGCGCTGCTCGCCCTCGCACTCTCGGCCTCGGCCTTCCTGACCTTCACCCGCAACCCCCAGATCGTCGGCAGCATGACCAAGCTCGACGTGCCGGATTCCTGGCTGCCACGCCTCGCGACCCTGAAGGCGGCAGGTGCGCTCGGCCTGCTCGCCGGGCTCGCCGTGCCGGCGCTCGGCGGGGCGGCGGCGATCGGCGTCGCGCTCTACTTCATCGGCGCCCTGATCACCCACCTGCGGGCGAAGGACTACGAGGTGGCGCCGGTCGTGGTCATCACCCTGCTCGCGATAGCCGCGCTGATACTGCGCACGGCCTCGGCCTGAATCCCGGCCCGAGGGTTCCGGCCCGACGCTTCCGGTCGAGACTCCCGGCCTGAGGCTTCCGGCCGAGGGTTCCGGCCGAGGGTTCCGATGGACGGTTCCGATCGAGGCTTCCGACCTGGCGAGACGCAACGTCTTGCGAAGAGCCCACGCCTGGGGTACCGTCGACGGCATAAGACGAGACGTCTCGTCTCTCAATGTCGTCGACCCACAGGAGATCGCCCTTGTTCCGTGTCCGACTCAGCGACGTCAGCAAGCGCTACGACGACCGGCACGTCCAGCACCGGACCGTGCTCGACCGCGTGTCCCTCACCGTCCGCCCCGGTGAACGCCTCGGCGTCGTCGGCGACAACGGCTCCGGGAAGTCCACCCTCCTCCGGCTCCTCGCCCATCCGGAGACCGCCGACAACGGCACGGTGACCGTCGAGTCCCCCGGCGGCCTCGGCCACCTCGCCCAGACCCTGGACCTTCCCCCCACCGCGACCGTCGGGGACGCCGTCGACCATGCGCTCGCGGACGTACGGGAGTTGGAGCGGGCGATCCGGGCGGCCGAGGCGGAGCTCGCCGGGACCAGCGACCTCGCCGGGTACGCGGAACTGCTCGCCGCCTACGAGGCGCGGGGCGGCGCCGGGGCCGACCGGCGGGTCGAGACCACGCTCCGGCAGCTCGGCGAACCCGGCCCGCTCGACCGGGCCCGGCCCCTGGGCACGCTCTCGGGCGGCCAGCGGTCCCGGCTCGCGCTCGCCGCCGTCCTCGCCGCCGAACCCGAACTGCTCCTGCTCGACGAGCCGACCAACGACCTCGACGACGAGGCCGTTGCCTGGCTGGAGGAGCGGCTGCGCGCCCACCGGGGCACGGTCGTCGCCGTCTCCCACGACCGGGTCTTCCTCGACCGGGTCACCACCGCCGTCCTGGAGGTCGACGAGGACCGTCACACCGTCCGCCGCTACGGCAACGGCTACGCGGGCTACCTCGCCGGACGCGCCGCCGAACGGGCCCGCAGACAGCGGGAGTACGAGGAGTGGAAGGAGGAGCTCGCCCGGTACCGGGCGCTCGCCGACACGAACACCGACCGCTTCTCGGCCATCCCGCGCAAGGCCCCGGCGGCGTTCAGCGGGGCGGGAGCCTTCCGGGCCCGGTCACGGGCGCACGGGGCGATGAGCCGGATCCGGGCCGCCCGCGAGCGGCTCGCCCGGCTGACCGCCGACCCGGTGCCGGCGCCCCCGGAACCGCTGCGGTTCCGCGGGGAGCTCAGCGGGGCGGGCGCCCCCGTCGACCTCGCCGACGTCCACGTGGACGGCCGGCTCCGGCTCGACGCCCTGCACCTCGACGCGGGCGAGCGGCTCCTGGTCACCGGGCCGAACGGCGCCGGGAAGAGCACCCTCCTGAAGGTGCTCGCGGGTGAACTCGCGCCGGACGCGGGCACGGTGAAGGTCCCGGCCCGGGTGGGCATGCTGCGTCAGGAGACGGCCCCACCCACCGACCCCCGTACGGTGGGCGAGGCCTTCGGAGCGGACCGCACGGACGAACTGCTCGCCCTCGGTCTCTTCTCCGCCGGGGACCTGACGACCCCGGTCCGGTATCTGTCGACAGGACAGCGCCGGAAACTCGAACTGGCGCGCCTCGTCACCGAACCGGCCGATCTGCTCCTCCTCGACGAGCCGACCAACCATCTGGCCCCGGCGCTCGTGGAGGAGATCGAGGCCGCGCTCGCGTCGTACCCGGGCACGCTGGTCGTGGTCACCCACGACCGGCGCCTCAGGGAGGGCTTCCGGGGCCGCCGCCTCGAACTGGCACCGGCCCCCGCCCTGGTGGGGAGTCAGTCCTCCTCGGAGGAGTCCGCGGCGCCCTCGAGGTCGCCCTCGGTGTCCAGGAACACCTGACGCAGCGCGGCCAGGGTCTCCGGGTCCGGCTTCTCCCACATGCCGCGCGACTCGGCTTCGAGGAGCCGCTCCGCGATGCCGTGCAGGGCCCAGGGGTTGGCCTCCTTCAGGAAGGCCTGGTTCTCCGGGTCGAGGACGTACTCCTGGGTCAGCTTGTCGTACATCCAGTCGGCGACGACGCCGGTCGTGGCGTCGTACCCGAAGAGGTAGTCGACGGTCGCCGCCAGCTCGAACGCGCCCTTGTAGCCGTGGCGGCGCATCGCCTCGATCCAGCGCGGGTTGACCACGCGGGCGCGGAAGACCCGGGAGGTCTCCTCGACGAGCGTCCGGGTGCGGACGGTCTCGGGGCGGGTGGAGTCGCCGATGTACGCCTCGGGGGCGGTGCCCTTGAGCGCACGGACGGTCGCCACCATGCCGCCGTGGTACTGGAAGTAGTCGTCGGAGTCGGCGATGTCGTGCTCGCGGGTGTCGGTGTTCTTCGCGGCCACCGCGATCCGCTTGTACGCCGTCTCCATCTCGGCGCGCGCCGGGCGGCCTTCGAGCCCGCGCCCGTAGGCGTACCCGCCCCACACCGTGTACACCTCGGCGAGGTCCGCGTCGGTGCGCCAGTCGCGGGAGTCGATCAGCTGGAGGATGCCCGCGCCGTACGTGCCCGGCCGGGAGCCGAAGATGCGGGTCGTGGCGCGCCGCTCGTCGCCGTGCTCGGCGAGGTCGGCCTGCGCGTGCGCCCGGACGTAGTTGTCCTCCGCGGACTCGCCCTCCAGGCCCGCGACCAGCCGTACGGCGTCGTCGAGGAGGCCGATGACGTGCGGGAAAGCGTCCCGGAAGAAGCCCGAGATGCGCAGGGTGACATCGACGCGCGGGCGGCCCAGCTCGGCGAGCGGGATGGGCTCCAGGCCGTTCACCCGGCGCGAGGCCTCGTCCCACAGCGGGCGGACGCCCAGCAGGGCGAGCGCCTCGGCGACGTCGTCGCCGGCGGTGCGCATCGCGCTGGTGCCCCACAGGGAGAGGCCCACGGACGTCGGCCACTCGCCGTTGTCGGTGCGGTAGCGCTCCAGGAGCGAGTCGGCGAGCGCCTGGCCGGTCTCCCAGGCGAGCCGGGACGGCACGGCCTTCGGGTCGACGGAGTAGAAGTTCCGGCCGGTCGGCAGGACGTTGACCAGGCCGCGCAGCGGCGAACCGGACGGGCCGGCCGGGACGAAGCCGCCGTTCAGGGCGTGCACGGCGTGGGTGAGTTCGTCGGTGGTGGCGCCCAGGCGCGGCACGACCTGCTCGCAGGCGAAACGGAGCACGGCGTGCACCTCGGGGCCGTACGCGGCGGCGACGGCCGCGATCGCGTCCACGGACCAGTCCGCGGCCTCCATGCCCTCGACGAGCTCGCGGGCCTTCGCCTCCGCCTCGTCAGCGGTGGTGCGGGTCGCGGCCGACTCGTCGAGACCGAGGGCCTCGCGCAGACCGGGCAGGGCCTGGGTGCCGCCCCAGATCTGGCGGGCGCGCAGGATGGAGAGGACCAGGTTGACCCGGGCCTCGCCCTCCGGGGCGCCGCCGAGGACGTGCAGACCGTCGCGGATCTGGGCGTCCTTGACCTCGCACAGCCAGCCGTCGACGTGCAGCAGGAAGTCGTCGAAGCCGTCGTCCTCGGGGCGCTGCTCCAGACCCAGGTCGTGGTCGAGCTTGGCGGCCTGGATCAGCGTCCAGATCTGGGCGCGGATCGCGGGCAGCTTCGCCGGGTCCATGGAGGAGATCTGCGCGTACTCGTCGAGCAGCTGCTCCAGGCGCGCGATGTCGCCGTACGAGTCGGCGCGGGCCATCGGCGGCACCAAGTGGTCGACGAGCGTGGCGTGCACGCGGCGCTTGGCCTGGGTGCCCTCGCCCGGGTCGTTGACGAGGAACGGGTAGATCAGCGGGATGTCGCCGAGGGCCGCGTCGGGGCCGCAGGCGGCGGAGAGACCGGCGTTCTTGCCGGGCAGCCACTCCAGGTTGCCGTGCTTGCCCAGGTGCACCATGGCGTCGGCACCGAAGCCGCCGTCCTCGGAGCGGGCGGCGATCCAGCGGTAGGCGGCCAGGTAGTGGTGGGACGGCGGGAGATCGGGGTCGTGGTAGATCGCGATCGGGTTCTCGCCGAAGCCGCGCGGCGGCTGGATGAGGATCAGCAGGTTCCCGCGGCGCAGTGCGGCGAGGACGATGTCGCCCTCCGGGTTGCGGGACCGGTCCAGGAACATCTCGCCGGGCGCCGGGCCCCAGTGCTCCTCGACATGGGTCCGCAGCTCCTCGGGGAGCGTCGCGTACCAGCGCCTGTAGTCGGCGGCCGGGATGCGGACCGGGTTCTTGGCGAGCTGCTCCTCCGTCAGCCAGTCCTGGTCGTGGCCGCCGGCCTCGATGAGGGCGTAGATCAGCTCGTCGCCGTCGCCGGAGACGAGACCGGGGAGGTCGGCCTCCGGGCCGAAGTCGTATCCCTCGGCGATCAGTCGGCGCAGCAGGGAGACGGCGGAGGCGGGGGTGTCGAGGCCGACGGCGTTGCCGATGCGGGAGTGCTTCGTCGGGTACGCGGAGAGGACGAGCGCCAGCCTCTTCTCGGCGTTCGGGATGTGCCGGAGCCGGGCGTGCCGCACGGCGATCCCGGCGACGCGGGCCGCGCGCTCGGCGTCGGCGACGTACGCGGGCAGCCCGTCCTCGTCGATCTCCTTGAAGGAGAAGGGCACGGTGATGAGCCGGCCGTCGAACTCGGGGACGGCGACCTGGCTGGCGGCGTCCAGCGGGGAGAGACCCTCGTCGTTCTCCTCCCAGGCGGCGCGCGAACCGGTCAGGCAGAGCGCCTGCAGGATCGGCACGTCGAGCGCGGCCAGCGCGCCCGCGTCCCAGGCCTCCTCGTCGCCGCCGGCCTGCGCCTCGGCGGGCTTGGTGCCGCCCGCGGCGAGGACGGTGGTGACGATCGCGTCGGCGGTACGGAGCCGGTCGAGCAGCTCGGGCTCGGGGGCGCGCAGGGAGGCCACGTACAGCGGGAGGGCCTGGGCGCCGGCGTCCTCGATCGCCTCGCACAGCGAGTCGACGAAGGCGGTGTTCCCGCTCATGTGGTGGGCGCGGTAGTAGAGCACGGCGATCGTCGGGCCGTCGGTCGTCCGGGGGGTGCGCTCCAGCGGGCCCCAGGTGGGGGCGGCCGCCGGGGACTCGAAGCCGTGCCCGGTGAGCAGGACGGTGTCGGAGAGGAAGCGGGCCAGCTGCTCCAGGTTCGCGGGGCCGCCGTGCGCCAGGTAGGCGTGCGCTTCGGTGGCGACGCCGACGGGGACGGTGGACGTCTCCATCAGCTGGGCGTCGGGGGCCTGTTCGCCGCTGAGGACGACCATCGGCTTCCCGGCCGCACGGACCGCGTCGAGGCCCTCCTCCCAGGAGCGGAGGCCGCCGAGGAGCCGTACGACGACGAGCTCGGCCTCGGCCAGGAGGCCGGTCAGGTCGGCGAGGGGGAGACGGGCGGGGTTGGCGAAGCGGTACTCCACCGGGCCGCCGGCCGCGCGGGCGCTGAGCAGGTCGGTGTCGGAGTGCGACAGCAGCAGAAGCATGGCGAGCGCAGGCCTTCCTCGGGGTTGTCCGCGCCCCGGGTGATGGTATGGACGGCGGGAGTTCCTGACTCACCGGTCCCTGGATCGTGCAGACGCACAGTCCGGGCCGGCTCACAGTGGCGGGACCGCGCCGGATTCTCACCGGGCTTCCTCCCCGGGGTCCTGGGACCCCATGCCGTCTGCATAGTAGATCGTGCGGTCGACGGGCCGGGGCGGGTGACGGAGTCGGCCGGATCACACCGGGGGTCCGGATGCCTTCCGGACGACCGCCCTCCGGGCCGGGCGGGGCGCCGGGTCGGCCGGATCACACCCGATGGCCGCCGGGTGGCCCGTCGGTATGCTCGCCGCCATGCCGCCCACCCCGCCCTCGACGCCCGACCCGGGCGAACCTCGCATACGGGACCGTGGCGACGCGTGCCCCGGGGCGCTGCGCCTGCACTCCGCCGACGACGGCCGCCTCGCCCGACTCCGCCTGCCCGGCGGCCATTTGACGGCTCGTCAGGTCGAGGCGCTGGCGGACGCGGCGGAGACCCTGGGCGACGGACGGCTCAGCATCACCTCGCGCGGCAACGCCGAGCTGCGCGGCCTCGGCGACGACTGCGGGGCCGAGCTGGCGGCGCTCCTCGGCGAGGCGGGCCTGCTGCCCTCCCCCACCCACGAACGCGTGCGCAACATCGTCGCCTCCCCGGCCTCGGGCCTCGACGGACTCGGCGCCGCCGACGTGCAGTTGTGGGCCCGCGAGCTGGACACCCACCTGCTCTCCGCACCCTGGGCGGCGGCGCTTTCCGGCCGGTTCCTCTTCGTCCTCGACGACGGACGCGGTGATGTCGCGGGGCTCGGCGGGGATGTGACCTTGGTCGCAGTGGGCGGCGGAGAGGCCGAGCTGCACGTCGGCGGTCAGGCCGTCCGGCTCCCGAGCGCCGACGCACCCAGCGCGGCCCTGGCGGTGGCGGGCGGGTTCCTGGCCGCGGCGCGGAAGGCCGGAACCGGGGCCTGGCGGGTCCGGGAACTCCCCGAGGGGCAGCCGGTGGACATCGCGGAGTCGGGGGTGACGGCGCAGCCCGTACCCGCGCCGGAACTCCCCCAGGGCCCTCCCCTCCCGCCCGGCGTCCTCGGGCCCGCCGCCCTCTCCGTCCTCGCCCCGCTCGGCCGCCTCACCGCCGCGCAGCTCCGGGCGCTGCTCCCCGCGGAGGAGGTCCGGCTCACGCCCTGGCGCGGGGTCGTCGTCGTCGGGGCCTGCGCCGACCGGCTGCCCGCCCTCGGCGCGGCCGGGCTCGTCACCCGCCCCGACTCCCCCTGGGCCGGCGTCACCGCCTGCACCGGGCGGCCCGGCTGCGCCAAGTCCCTCGCCGACGTCCGCGCCGACGCCCTACCCGGACCCCTCGTGCACCTCGGGGCTCCCCGCCTCCCCGTGCACTTCTCCGGCTGCGAGCGCCGCTGCGGACACCCGCACGGCGCCTGGACCGACGTCCTCGCCACCGCCGGCGGCGCCTACCTGGTGGACGGCGTCCCCACCCCCCGTACCGCCCTGCCCGAAGCCGTGACCGCGGCCCGCACGACGAGATGAGCGAGAGCAACAGGATGTTCGACTACGAGAAGGACGGGGCGGAGATCTACCGCCAGTCCTTTGCCACGATCCGCGCCGAGGCGGATCTGGCGGGCCTGCCCGCCGACGTCGCCCAGGTGGCGGTCCGGATGATCCACGCCTGCGGCATGACCGACCTCGTACGCGACATCGCCTGGTCGCCGCAGGTCGTCACGAACGCCCGCGCCGCGCTCCGGGCCGGAGCGCCGATCCTCTGCGACGCGCAGATGGTCGCGAGCGGTGTCACCCGGCGCCGGCTGCCCGCCGACAACGAGGTGATCTGCACCCTCTCGGACCCGTCCGTGCCGGCCCTCGCCGCCGACCTCGGCACCACCCGCTCCGCCGCCGCGCTCGAACTGTGGCGGGACCGCCTCGAAGGCTCCGTCGTCGCCATCGGCAACGCGCCGACCGCCCTCTTCCACCTCCTGCAGATGGTCGCGGAAGGGGCCGGAAGGCCCGCCGCCGTCCTCGGCATACCGGTCGGCTTCATCGGCGCCGCCGAGTCCAAGGACGCCCTGGCCGCCCAGGACCTGGGCCTCGACTACCTCGTCGTACGGGGCCGGCGCGGCGGCAGCGCCATGACGGCCGCCGCGATCAACGCGATCGCCCACGAAGCGGAGATTCAGAAGTGACCGGCAAGCTGTACGGCGTGGGGCTCGGCCCCGGCGACCCGAACCTGATGACGGTGGCCGCCGTGAAGGCCATCGCCGCCGCCGACGTGATCGCGTACCACTCGGCCCGCCACGGCCGGTCCATCGCGCGCTCGATCGCCGCCGAGCACCTCCGTGAGGACCACATCGAGGAGCGGCTGGTGTACCCGCTCACGGTGGAGACCACGGACCACCCGGGCGGCTACCGGGGCGCCCTGAACGACTTCTACGAGGAGGCCGCGGCCCGCCTCGCCGCGCACCTCGACGCCGGCCGCACCGTCGCCGTCCTCGCCGAGGGCGACCCGCTGTTCTACGGCTCGTACCAGCACATGCACAAGCGGCTCGCGGACCGCTACGACACGACCGTCATCCCCGGTGTCACCTCGGTGTCCGCCGCCGCCGCCCGGCTCGGCGAGCCGCTGTGCGAGGCGGAGGAGGTCCTCACGATCATCCCCGGCACCCTGCCGGAGGACGAGCTGACGGCCCGTCTCGCGGGCACCGACTCGGCGGTCGTGATGAAGCTCGGCCGCACCTTCCCCACCGTGAAGCGGGCCCTGGAGCGGGCCGGCCGGCTGGACGACGCCCGGTACGTGGAGCGGGCGTTCATGGCGGGCGAGCGGACCGGCGACCTCGTGGACGTCGACCCCGGATCCGTCCCCTACTTCTCGGTCGCCGTGCTGCCCTCCCGCATCGACCGCGAACCCGCCGTACGGGAGCGGGGCGAGGTCGTCGTCGTCGGCACCGGCCCCGCCGGGGCGCCCTGGCTCACCCCCGAGTCGCGCGGCGCCCTCGTCAACGCCGACGTGCTCGTCGGCTACACCACCTACCTGGACCGGGTGCCGGTGCTGCGTCCCGGGCAGATCCGGCACGGCTCGGACAACAAGGTGGAGTCCGAACGCGCCGAGTTCGCCCTCGACCTGGCCCGCCGCGGCCACCGGGTCGCGGTCGTCTCCGGCGGCGACCCCGGCGTCTTCGCGATGGCCACGGCCGTCCTGGAGGTCGCCTGCGAGCCGGAGTACGCGGACGTGCCCGTACGGGTCCTCCCGGGGGTGACCGCCGCCAACGCGGCCGCCGCCGCCGCGGGCGCACCCCTCGGCCACGACTACGCGACGATCTCGCTCTCCGACCGGCTCAAGCCCTGGGACGTCATCGCGGCCCGGCTGCGCGCCGCGGCCGCCGCCGATCTGGTCCTCGCGCTCTACAACCCGGGGTCGAAGTCCCGTACGCACCAGGTGGCCGCGGCCCGCGACCTCCTGCTCGAACTCCGGTCGCCCGAGACCCCGGTGGTCGTCGCCCGTGACGTCGGCGGCCCCGAGCAGTCGGTCCGGGTGGTGACCCTGAAGACCCTGGAGCCTTCCGAGGTCGACATGCGCACCCTGCTCCTCGTCGGCTCCTCGCAGACGCGGGCGGTCGAACGGGCCGACGGCCGGACGATCGCCTGGACGCCGCGCCGCTACGGGTAGAACGAGGCGGACCTACTGCCGGGTGAAGGTGCCGAGTCCCTGCTCGTCCAGGTACTCGACGCGGACGGTCCTGCCGTCCGGGGAGAACGTGACGGCGGTGGGACCGACGGCGTTCTCCCCGCGCGTCGCGAAGCTGAACGTGTCGCCGTCGTAGTGGGTGAGCTTGTACGACTGGGGCTCCGGCCCCAGTCGCAGGACCAGCCCGCCGCTCTCCTCCGCCACCGTCAGACGGCCGTAGTAGTCGTTGTCGTACGTGCCGGTGTAGGCGCTGTCCGCCTTGGCGGGCGTCGCGTCGGCAGGCGGCTTCGCGAAGTCCGTGGCCGAACGGCCGGCCTCCGCCTCCTGCTCGTACAGGGCGTTGACGATCGGCAGCCAGTCCCGGCTCGGCTTCCCGTCCTGCGCGGTGTCGAAGAAGTCGAGGGCGACGGCGTCGGCGACGCCGACCGGCGCGCCGTTGGTGAGGACGACGATGCCGAGCTGCTCGCCCGGCAGCATCGTGACGTTGGTGTGCGCGCCTTCCGCGAACGCGCCGGTGTGCGAGAGGCGGAGCCGGCCCTCGTCGTCGTACGACACGTTCCAGCCGAGGCCGTAGAAACCGGTCCTCGCGGCGGGCGCGTGCGCCGGGTTGGCGACGGACTCGGGGTGGTGGGTGAGGTCGAGCGCGTCCTCGGCGACGATCCGCTTCCCGTCGAGGGAGCCGTTGGCGAGCTGGAGCCGCAGCCAGGTCGCCATGTCACGGGCCGAGGAACTGACGCCGCCGGCCGGGGACTGGGCGTCCGGGTCCCGGACGAACTGCGCCTTCCAGGTCCCGTTCGCCTGCTTGACGTGGCCGTGGGCCCGGTCGGGGTTCGAGACGAAGTCCTGGAAGCGGGAGCTGGTGTCGTTCATCCCGGCGGGCCTGTAGAGGGTGTCCTCGGCGAGCTTCGTCCAGGGCACGCCCTTCTCCGCGGCGACGGACTCGGCGGCCGCCGTCAGGCCGAAGTTGGTGTACGCGTAGCTGGCACGGAACGGCGCGAGCGGCTCGTACCGCAGGCGGGAGAGGATGTACTCCTGGTCGTAGCCGAGGTCTTCGAGCAGGTCGCCCGCGTGGTCGGGGAGGCCGCTGCGGTGCGAGAACAGGTCGGCGACGGTCACGTGGTCGGTCACCCACGGGTCCTTCAGCCGGAACTCGGGAAGTTCGGGGCTGACCGGCTTCTGCCAGCCGTCCACGCCGACCGCTCCGGAGACGACGGTGGAGGCGATCGGCTTCGACACGGAGGCCAGCTGGAAGACGGTGTCGGCGTCGACCCTGCCTTCCCTGCCGACCTCGCGGACGCCGTATCCCCTGATGTGGACGACCTCGTCCTTGTGGACGACGGCGACGGAGACCCCGGGCACGCCGGTCTTCCGCATCAACTCCGCGACGCTCGGGTCGAGCCGGTCGACGGCCCGGTCCACGTCCGCCCGGTCGAGCAGGGGCGGCGGCTGGGCCGGGGGCGGCTCGGGGGTCGGGGTCGGGGTCGGACCGGTCCCGGCGAGGGAACCCATGCCCAGCACGGACACGATCCCCGCGGTGACCAGCCATCGGACGGTAACCACGCTTCCATTGAACGCCTGCCCGGGTCCGCTGTCGCGCGGGAGGAACGGGACCCCGGTGGGGTCAGAACTCCTGCTGCCCGTCTCTTGTCGGCAGGAGGCAGGGGGGTGTTGACGACGACGTGATGCGCGACCGCACCCACGCGGCCGCCTCCTCCGGGGTCGCCGCCACCGGTACGCCCTCCGGGACCGGGGGGCGGCGGACCACGACGACCGGGAGGCCGGCCTCCCGGGCCGCGGCCAGTTTCGGGGCGGTCGCCGCGCCGCCGCTGTCCTTCGTCACCACGACGTCGATCCGGTGCCGGGCCAGGATCTCCCGCTCGCCGTCCAGGGTGAACGGCCCGCGGTCGAGGAGGATCTCCGTGCGGGCCGGCATCGGGGCCTCCGGGGCGTCCACCGAGCGGACCAGGAACCACTCCGGTCGGTCCGCGAAGGCCGCGAGGCCCATCCGGCCGGTCGTCAGGAAGACCCGGTCGCCGAGGCCGTCCAGCGCCCCGGCCGCGGCCTCAAGGGACGCCGCGGAACGCCAGTCGTCGCCGTCCCCCGGGACCCAGCCGGGACGGCGTAGCGCCAGCAGGGGAACATGGGCGGTGGCGGCCGCCCGGGCCGCGTTGAAGCTGATCCGCTCGGCGAAGGGATGCGTGGCGTCGATGACCGCGTCCACGGCGTGCCCGCCGATCCACTCCACGAGCCCGTCGACACCGCCGAACCCGCCGATCCGCACCTCGCCCTCGGGCAGCCGGGGGCTCGCCACCCGCCCCGCGAGGGAGCTGGTGACCCGGGCCTCGGCGTGCAGCAGTCCCGCCAGGGCGCGGGCCTCGGTGGTCCCCCCGAGAATGAGTATGTGCACAGGAGCCTCTTCGTGACTTCAGGCGGCGGGCGTGAGGCCCAACTCAAGCACACGGGTCTCCGCCCGGGCTGGACGACGGGTGCCTGCGCGACGGCGGCCGCCACGGCCGCGTACACGGCGCTCCTGACCGGCGATTTCCCCGACCCGGTGACCATCACGCTGCCGAAGGGGCAGACGCCGTCCTTCGCGCTCACGGCGGAGTCCCTCGGCGCCGGTACGGCCACGGCCGCCGTGACCAAGGACGCGGGCGACGACCCGGACGTCACGCACGGCGCGGTGATCCGCTCGACGGTACGGCGTCTGCCGGCCGGCTCGGGCGTCGTCTTCCGGGCCGGTGAGGGCGTCGGCACGGTCACCCTGCCCGGTCTGCCCCTGGAGGTCGGCGAGCCGGCGATCAACCCGGTGCCCCGGCAGCTGATGCGGGAGCACGTGGAGCGGGTCGCGGCCCGGCACGGCGGGAGCGGCGACGTCGAGATCACCGTCTCCGTAGACAACGGCGCCGAGATCGCCCGCTCCACCTGGAACCCCCGGATCGGCATCCTGGGCGGCCTGTCGATCCTCGGCACGACGGGGGTCGTGGTCCCGTACTCCTGCTCGGCGTGGATCGACTCGATCCGCCGGGGCGTGGACGTGGCCCGCGCGGGCGGTCTGACGCACGTGGCGGGCTGCACGGGTTCCACGTCGGAGCGGACGGTCGCGGGCCTCTACGACCTGCCGGAGATCGCGCTCCTCGACATGGGCGACTTCGCGGGCGCGGTCCTCAAGTACATCCGCCGCCACCCCGTCGACCGGCTCACGATCTGCGGCGGCTTCGCGAAGCTCTCCAAGCTGGCCGCCGGCCACCTGGACCTCCACTCGGCCCGTTCCCAGGTCGACAAGGGCTTCCTGGCGGAGCTGGCCCGCACGGGCGGCGCGTCGGAGTCCCTCGCGGCGGAGATCGCCGGGGCGAACACGGGCCTGGCGGCCCTCCGCCTCTGCGAGGCCGCGCACGTCCCCCTGGGCGACCTGGTGGCCGCCCGGGCCCGCGACGAGGCCCTGGCGGTGCTCAGGGGCGCCCCGGTGGCGGTGGACGTGATCTGCATCGACCGGGCGGGGACGGTGGTGGGCCGGTCGGCGGTGACGGGCCCGGGCGCGGGCGCCGGCGCCGGCGCGTAGCCACCCTCCCCTCCCGGTCAGGTCAGGTCCGGTCAGGCCGTCGGGTAGCCGATCTCCTGCACGTCCTCGGCGAGGTCCGCGAGCGTCACGTCCGGGTTGAGGGCCGCGACGACCTCCGCCGTCAGCGGGCGCAGGGCGAGGACGTGCCGGACCGCCTCGATGTCGACCGACTGCTCGTAGTAGTCCTCGGCGAACGCCGCGTACGCCTCCGCCGACCGGTCCGTGAGGTGCTGGAACAGACCCACGGAACCGTCCGGGTCCTCACGGTCCTCCAGGTCCGTGAACTCCACCGGGCCCGTGTGCCAGGCCGTGTCCGCCGGCTCGCGCCACAGACATGCGGTGGTCACGTGGACCCCGTCCTCGTCCGTGAAAGCGGGCTCCGACAGGTACTCCCGGAACGCCTCCGGGACCCCGTCGACCACTCCGGGCCAGGTCACCCCGTCCGCGAGCGGCCCGAACGGGCTCATCGGCGACTCGTGGGCGAAGGCGCGCGCGAACACACCGGCCGGGGAGAGGACGATCGTGTACTCGTCACCGGAACCGTTCTTCATCGAGGCCAGCTGCTCGGTCTCCGACCAGTGCGCGTCGAAGGAGTAGTACCGGCTCTCCCACTCCGGGCTCAGCACGGCCTCCACCATCGCGAGCCCCCGGCTGTGGTCGCGCAGTTCCTCGATACCCGGCAGCGCCCGGGCCACGTCGTAGACAGTCACGCCTCCATGAGACCGCACGCCGCTGACAGCCGACATGCGGCCCCCGGATCACGAACCTAGGCTTACCAGCACATACCGCCCGGAACGAGAGGGAGCCCCATGGCCAAGCGAGGCAACAAGAGGCGCGCCCGCAAGAAGAAGAACGCGAACCACGGCAAGCGGCCGAACGCCTGAGCGGCCGGCGTCAGAGGCCTGACGTCCACGCGCCGGGGCCCCGGGGATCGGACTCCCCGGGGCCCCGGCACGTACCGGCGGGGCGCCGGCGCGCCGGCGAGGCCCTGACCGCCGGACCGTGCCGACGGGGCGGCGTCAGCAGGTGTGGCGGTCGCGGGCCGGGTCGTACAGGTGGCTGTCGCGGAACCCCGAGGCGCCCAGCGTGCGGCCGACCAGGATGACGGCCGTCTTCGTGATGCCGGCCTCCTTCAGCTGGGTCGCGATGTCCTCCAGCGTGCCCCGCAGCACGATCTCGTCGGGGCGGCTGGCCATCGCCACGACCGCGGCCGGGCAGTCCTGGCCGTAGTGGGGGACGAGTTCGGCGACGACCCGGTCCACGTACCGCGCGGCCAGGTGCAGGACGAGCAGCGCGCCGCTGCGGCCCAGGGTCGCCAGGTCCTCGCCCTCGGGCATCGGCGTGGCCTGCTGGGCGATGCGGGTGAGGATCACCGTCTGGCCGACCGTGGGGACGGTCAGCTCCCGCTTCAGGGCGGCAGCGGCGGCGGCGAAGGCCGGGACGCCGGGGACGACCTCGTACGGGATGCCCGCCGCGTCCAGGCGCCGCATCTGCTCGGCCATCGCGCTGAACACCGACGGGTCGCCCGAGTGCAGACGGGCCACGTCCCGGCCGGCCTCGTGGGCGGCGGCGATCTCGGCGACGATCTGGTCCAGGTCCATCCGCGCCGTGTCGACGAGCCGCGCGTCCGGCGGGCACTCGGCGAGCAGCTCGGTCGGGACGAGGGAGCCCGCGTACAGGCAGACCCCGCACTTCGCGAGCGTCCGCGCGCCGCGCACGGTGATCAGGTCGGCCGCGCCGGGACCCGCGCCGATGAAGTAGACGGTCATCGCTCTTCAGAACCTTTCGTTACGGACCACTGCGTGACCGGCATCGCCTGGCGCCAGCCGGTGAAGCCGCCCACGGGGACGGCGGCGGCCACGGCGAGCCGGATCAGTTCGCCGCCGTGGCGGCGGTGGCGGTCGGCGAGCAGCGCCTCGGACTCCAGCGTCACGGTGTTCGCGACGAGCCGGCCGCCGGCGGGCAGCGCGTCCCAGCAGGCGTCGAGGAGGCCGGGGGCGGTGAGGCCGCCGCCGATGAAGATCGCGTCGGGGGCCGGGAGGCCGGCGAGGCCCTCCGGCGCCGAGGCCGTCACCACCCGCAGGGAGGGGACGCCGAGGCGGTCGGCGTTCCGGGTGATCCGCGCCGCCCGCTCCTCCGACTTCTCGACCGCGACCGCCCGGCAGGAGCGGTGGGCCCGCATCCACTCGATGCCGATGGAGCCGGAGCCGCCGCCGATGTCCCAGAGGAGTTCGCCGGGCGCGGGCGCGAGGGCGGCGAGCGTGGCGGCGCGGACGTACCGCTTGGTGAGCTGGCCGTCGTGTTCGTACGCCTCGTCCGGCAGTCCCGGTACGGCGCCGAGCCGGAGCGTGTCCGGGTCCCGTACGCAGTCGAGGGCGAGGACGTGGAGCGCGTCGGTCCGCTCGTACGGCCAGTCGGCGGCGGTTCCGTCGAGGACCTGCTCGCGGTCCCCGCCGAGTTGTTCCAGGACCCGGATGCGGGTGCCGCCCCAGCCGGTCTCCCGGAGCAGGGCCGCGACCCGCGCGGGCGTCTCGGGTCCCTCGCCGAGGACGAGGAGCCGGCGCCCGGGGTGGAGCGCGGCGGACAGTGCGGCGAGGGGCCGGGCGACGAGCGAGACGGTCTCGACGGTCTCCAGGGGCCAGCCGAGGCGGGCGGCGGCGTACGAGACGGAGGACGGGTGGGGGTGGATCCGGAGCCGGTCGGCGCCGACGGTCTCGGCGAGGGTGCGGCCGATGCCGTGGAAGGAGGGGTCGCCGCTGGCGAGGACCGCGATCGTCCGGCCCTCGTGGGCGGCGAGGAGTCCGGGGACGGCGGGGCGGAGCGGGGAGGGCCAGGCGACACGCTCGCCGGGGCAGTCGTCGCCGGGGAGGAGGTCGAGCTGGCGGGGGCCGCCGATCAGGACCTCCGCGGTCCGCAGGACACGGCGGGAGCTCTCGGGGAGCCCGTCCCAGCCGTCCGCGCCGATTCCGACGACCGCTATCGCACCGTTCACGTCGGCGACTCTACGTGAGGGCCGTTTTCCGGCGGTACGTGGCGGTCCCCACTCGGTGCCCACCCGGGCCGCCCTCGCGCGGCCCCGGGTGCGGCCCTACTTCTGGGCGTTCTGCCCCACGTAGAACAGGATCCAGACGAAGCCGGCGAACGCGTGCGTCGCGAAGACGTAGACGAAGACGCGGAGCATCACTCCGCGCTCTTTCCAGCGCTCCAGGTCGGTCATGCGCTCCAGGGTACGGGCCGGAATAGAGGGAGGGGTGGCACCGTTGAGCCAGATAGTTTAAGCTTCAACCACTAGCCGCGAGGCACCAGGAACGCGAGAGGTGAGCACGATGCAGTTCGGGATCTTCACCGTCGGCGACGTGACGACCGACCCCACCACCGGCCGTACCCCCACCGAGCACGAGCGGATCAAGAACACCGTCGCCATCGCGCTCAAGGCCGAGGAGGTCGGGCTGGACGTCTTCGCGACCGGTGAACACCACAACCCGCCGTTCGTACCCTCCTCGCCCACCACCCTCCTCGGGCACATCGCCGCCCGCACGGAGAACCTGATCCTCTCCACCTCCACCACGCTGATCACCACCAACGACCCGGTGAAGATCGCCGAGGACTACGCGACCCTCCAGCACCTCGCCGACGGCCGCGTGGACCTGATGATGGGCCGCGGCAACACCGGCCCCGTCTACCCGTGGTTCGGCCAGGACATCCGGCAGGGCATCCCGCTCGCCATCGAGCACTACGCGCTCCTCCACAAGCTGTGGAGGGAGGACGTGGTCGACTGGGAGGGCAAGTTCCGCAGCGCCCTCCAGGGCTTCACCTCCACCCCGCGCCCGCTCGACGACGTCCCGCCGTTCGTCTGGCACGGTTCCATCCGCTCCCCCGAGATCGCCGAGCAGGCGGCCTACTACGGCGACGGGTTCTTCGCGAACCACATCTTCTGGCCCAAGCAGCACACCGAGAAGATGGTCCGCCTCTACCGGCAGCGCTACGCCCACTACGGTCACGGCACCCCCGAGCAGGCGATCGTCGGCCTCGGCGGCCAGGTGTTCATGCGCAAGAACTCGCAGGACGCGATACGGGAGTTCCGCCCCTACTTCGACAACGCGCCGGTCTACGGCCACGGCCCCTCCCTGGAGGAGTTCTCCCGGGAGACCCCGCTGACCGTCGGCTCGCCGCAGGAGGTCATCGAGCGCACCCTGTCCTTCCGCGACTACGTGGGCGACTACCAGCGCCAGCTGTTCCTCGTCGACCACGCCGGACTGCCCCTCAAGACGGTCCTGGAGCAGCTCGACATCCTCGGCGAGGAGGTCGTGCCGGTCCTGCGCAAGGAGTTCGCCAACCTGCGCCCGGCCGGTGTCCCGGACACCGCGCCGCTCCACCCCGCCGTCCTCGAGGCCCGTACCGAGAAGGAGTCGTAAGCCATGCAGACCCTGAAGCTGGTCGCCGTCTCCGCCGGCCTCAGCTCCCCCTCCTCCACCCGGCTGCTCACCGACCGGCTGCTCCAGGCCGCGCGGTACCGGCTGGCCGAGCAGGAGTACGCCGTCGACGTCCAGGTCGTCGAACTGCGCGACCTGGCCGTGGACATCGCCAACAACTTCGTGACCGGCTTCCCCTCCGGACGGCTCCAGGACGCGATCGACGCGGTGACCGGCGTGGACGGGGTCATCGCGGTGACCCCGGTCTTCACCGCCTCGTACAGCGGTCTGTTCAAGTCGTTCTTCGACCTGATCGACCCGGCCGCGCTGACCGGCACCCCGGTCCTCATCGGGGCGACCGGCGGCACCGCACGGCACTCGCTCGTCCTGGACCACGCCCTGCGGCCGCTCTTCGCCTACCTGCGGGCCCTCGTCGTCCCGACCGCCGTCTACGCGGCGTCGGAGGACTGGGGCACCGGCGGCGGCGAGGCCTCCCCGACGGGATGGGGGGAGGGGCTGCCCACCCGGATCACCCGGGCCGGCAACGAGTTCGCGGACACGGTCGCCGCCCGGCCGTCCCGGCGGCTCGACGACGACGAGGTCGTCCCGTTCGAGAAGCAATTGGCCGATCTGCGGCTGGATTGATCCTTTTGTTACGTTGTGAGGGAGGGTTCCCGACAACGAACGGAGGTCGGCGATGGCCGGCAGGATCGTGGTGGGCGTGGACGGCTCGGAACCGTCCCTGAAGGCGCTGCAGTGGGCGGCCGGGCAGGCCGCCCTCACCGGGGACTCCCTCCAGGCGGTCATCGGATGGGAGTACCCGGCGTCCTGGGCGGCGGCGCCCGGGGTACCGCCGGACTTCAACCCCCAGATGCTCGCCGAGCAGTCCCTGGACGAGTCCCTGGCCAAGGCGCTCGACCCGGCCGTCGCCGCCGACGTGACCCGGACGGTCGTCAGCGGCAACCCGGCCCAGGCCCTGATCGACCAGGCCGAGGGCGCGTCCCTGCTGGTCGTCGGCGACCGCGGCTACAGCGGCTTCAAGGCGGCGGTCCTGGGCTCCGTCTCCAGCAGGGTGACCCAGCACGCCCCGTGCCCGGTGGTGGTCGTACGGGGCACGGGGGACTGACGGGGCGTCCTCAGGCGGGCACCACGTCCGCCACCACGCACGCCACGTTGTCCGGGCCGCCCAGCTCCCGCGCCAGCGCGACCAGGGCCTCCGCCGCCTCGTCCGGCCCGACGCCCGCGGCGAGCGCGCGGCGGATGCCGTCGGCCGACGCGACCGCCGAAAGTCCGTCCGTGCACAGCAGATAGCGGTCGCCCGGCCGCGTCTCGTGCACTCCGAGCTCCGGCTCGGGCGGCACGTCCCCGCCGTCCAGGGCCTTCAGGAGCAGCGCCCGGTCGGGGCGGTCCGCCGCCTCGGCCGGGTCCAGTTCGCCCGCGTCGACGAGGGCCTGGACGACGGTGTGGTCACGGGTGAGGCGGACGACCGCGCCGTCCCGCAGCAGGTACGCCCGCGAGTCGCCCACGTGCGCGAGGGCCAGTCGGCCGCCCGTCCACACGGCCGCGGTCAGGGTCGTGCCCGACTCTGCGAGTCCGGAGACCGCGCCGTCGGCCGCGCGCACCGCGTCCTCCAGGGCGTTGAGCACGTCCCCGGCGCGCGCCGAGGGGGCCGGCGGCGCTGCGGCCCGCAGCGCTCCGACCGCGGCCCGCGCGGCCCGCTCGCCCTCGGGGCCGTACCCGTCGGCGACGGCCAGCAGGTGCGGGCCCGCGTGGGCCGCGTCCTGCTGGGCGGCGCGGACGAGGCCGCGGTCGAGCCGCACGGCGGTCCGCAGGACGAAGGCGGGCCGGCCGGCCGTACCGGTGGCCACCCCGGCGCCGACCGGGCCGCTCGCGGTGCTCACCCCGTCGGTCGTCTCGTCGTCCGTCCCGTCGGTCATCCCGTGAGTCGTCTCGTCGGTCATCTCGGTGGGTCCCTTCAGCCGGTCCACCAGGGAGGCCGCCATGTCCCGCCGCGCCGCGGTCTCCGACTCGACCCGCGCCCAGTAGCCGCGGATCGCGCGGGCCGCGCCCGACGCGTCCGACGCGTACAGCGCGCAGACCCGCCCCACCTCGGCGAGCGGCATGCCGATCCGCCGCAGCCAGGCGATCAGCCGGGCCCGTTCGAGCTGTTCCACGGCGTAGTGGCGGTAGCCGGTGAACGGGTCGACGCGGGCGGGCGGCAGCAGGCCGAGCTCGTCGTAGCGGCGCAGCGCCTTGGCGGAGAGCCCGGAGGCGCGGGCGAAGTCCCCGATGGTCAGCATCGGCCCGGACACGGTCGCGGGCATGGGCTCTTCGTCGCGCACGGCTCGATTCTCCTCCCTGTACCGGGCCTTCCGCCCGGCACGCCCGATGCTGGGCCTTCCCCGCGGGGGAAGGTCAACCGCGAGGCGGCGCACGCCGTGCGCCGCTCCGGTGCCGGGCGCATGATGCCCTCATGGACATCAAGCTGGAACTGGTCGCCGTCCCCGTCACCGATGTCGACCGCGCCAAGGCCTTCTACGAGCAGGTCGGCTTCCACGCCGACCACGACGTGCCCGTCGACGACGACATCCGGTTCGTGCAGATGACCCCGCCGGGCTCGGCCTGCTCGATCGCCTTCGGCAAGGGCCTCACCGAGATGGCTCCGGGCTCCCTGGACAACATGCAGGTCGTCGTCGCGGACATCGAGGAGGCCCACCGCGAGCTCACCGCGCGCGGGATCGCGGTCAGCGACATCGCCGACATGCCGTGGGGCTCGTTCGTCTTCTTCGCCGACCCGGACGGCAATCGCTGGGCGGTCCAGCAGACCGCCCCGCGCGGGTAGGAACGGCCCGTCACCTGCGGTTGTAGAGCCGCATGGTGATCGCCCCGAAGACGAGCACGAGCACCGCCGACCACCCGAGCGACCAGGCGATGTCCGCGGCCGGCCAGTTGCCCGCCATCAGTTCGCGTACCGCCGTCGCCAGATGGGTCACCGGGCTGTTGTTGACGAAGGCCTGGAGCCAGCCGGGCATCGTCTTCGGGTCGACGAAGACGTTCGACAGGAACGTCAGCGGGAAGATCACCATCATCGAGACGCCCATGACGGACTTCTCGCTGCGCAGCAGCAGACCGAACATGGTCCAGATCCACGAGAACGCGAACGAGAAGACCACGAGCAGCGCGACCCCGAGCAGCACGCCCACGATCCCGCCGTCGGGCCGGTAGCCGATGAGCATGCCGACGGTCAGCATCACGGCCGAGGCGATCAGATAGCGGACGACGTCGCCGAGGAGATAGCCGACCATCGGCGCCGGCCGCCAGATCGGCAGGGTGCGGAAGCGGTCGAAGACGCCCTTCTCGATGTCGGTGTTGACCGAGACCCCCGTGTACATCGTGATCATCACGACGCTCATCACGAGGATGCCGGGCAGCAGGAACTGGATGTACGACGAGACGGAGCCGGCCAGCGCACCTCCGAAGAGGTACGTGTACATCAGCACCATCATGATCGGGAACGCCGTCACGTCGAACAGCTGCTCCGGCACGTGCTTGATCTTCAGCATGGCCCGCCAGCCGAAGGTCATCGAGGCGGAGAGCGCGCTGGGGCGCGGCGGGCGGGAGTGGCCCACGAGCAGCGCCGCGAGTTCGTCCGCCTTCGGGGCGACGAAGTCGAGCGTGTCGGTCGTCGGGGTGTCCTTGCCGGTGGTGACGGTCATGCGGCCGTTCCTTTCCTGTCCGTCAGTGCCAGGAAGACCTCGTCGAGGCTGGGCTGGCCCAGCGCGAAGTTGTCGACGGTGATGCCGGCCCGTGCCAGCTCCGCCAGGGCCCGCGCGGCCTGCTCGGCGGCGCCGAGGTCCGTCCCGTGGCCGTTGACGGTGGCGGTGAGCGCGACCGGGTCGGCGTCCAGCTGGACGGCGGCGTTCAGGGCGTCCACGAGTACCTGCCGGGCCTCGGGCCGCTGCTCGGGGTCCCGGAGGCGTACGTGCACGGAACCGGAGCCGACGGAGGCCTTCAGCTCGCCCTTCGTCCCTTCGGCGATCACCTTGCCGTGGTCGATGACGGCGATCCGGGAGGCCAGCTGGTCGGCCTCGTCCAGGTACTGGGTGGTCAGCAGGACGGTGGTGCCCTGGGCGACCACCGCGCGGACGATGTCCCAGACCTGGTTGCGGCTGCGCGGGTCGAGGCCGGTGGTCGGCTCGTCGAGGAACAGCAGGTCGGGGGTGTTGAGGATGGAGGCGGCGATGTCGATACGGCGCCGCATGCCGCCCGAGTAGTTCTTGACCTGCTTGTCGGCGGCCTCCGCGAGCCCGAACGCGGCGAGCAGCTGCGCGGAGCGCTCGCGGGCGGCGGGGCGGGTGTGGCCGAGCAGCCGGCCGAGCAGGACGAGGTTCTCGGTGCCGGTCAGGTCCTCGTCGACGGAGGCGTACTGCCCGGTGAGGCTCACCCGGCCCCGCACGGTGTCGGCGTCCTTGACGACGTCCCTGCCGAAGACGCGGGCCCGGCCGGCGTCGGGGCGGAGCAGGGTGGCGAGCATCTTGACGGCGGTGGTCTTGCCGGCGCCGTTCGGCCCGAGGACCCCGTACACGGTCCCGGTGGGCACGCGGAGGTCGATGCCGTCGACGGCGCGGTTGCTGCCGAAGACCTTGACCAGGCCCTCGGTCTCGATGGCGAGGTCGGTCATACCGTGGATCCTCCGGGGGAAGAGGGCGCGGAGCAGACGTGCGCGAAAGAGAGCGCTCCTCCCAGTCTCCGTCGGCCGCCGCCTGATCGCCAGAGCGGAGGCGGCTCTTCCGCGCGGCGGCGTCCTCCTGGAGGACCGCGTCTCCCCCGCCCGGCGGAGGCGGAACGGTCTCCGGGGCGACGGCCGGGGGCGGGGTCCGGCGGGACGCTGGTCCCATGATGAGAATCAAGGCCCTTCCCGACGTGCCCCGTTGGGCCGTCCTCGCCGCCCATGCCGTTCCGCTCGTCACCCTCCCGTCGGGTCTCTGGCGGCTCGCGCTCGTCGCCGGGCTGCCGGTCACGCAGGACGCCGGGTGGAACGCCATGGGCGTGGGGGAGTCCGTGTACGTCGTCTCCCTCAGCGTCGTGTCCGAGCTGCTCGCCTTCCTCACCCTGGGGCTCGTGCGCTCCTGGGGCGAGGTCTTCCCGCGCTGGATGCCGGTCCTCGGCGGGCGCCGGGTGAACCCGGCCGCCGCGACCGGCGCGGCCCTGGCCGGGGTGGCGGGACTGTGTGCGATCGCCGCCTGGGGCGCGTACGCCTCGTACGCGGGCCTGGGGCCCGGCATCCCCTCCTCGCCGGCGCAGGACGCCCTGCTGTTCGTCTGCTACGCGCCGCTCCTGGCCTGGCCGGTGCTGCTCGCCGCCGTGGCGGTCGCCTACCACCGGCGCCGCCGCGACGGCGGGAAGGGTCCTGCCGGGGGTGGGCCCCGTCAGTACGGCGCGGGCCGTCCCTCGGCGTCCTCGTGGGTGTAGAAGAGGTAGTAGGCGGCGGCGGCGTTGAGCGCGCCGAAGGCCAGTCCGAGTCCGCTCGACGACAGGATGCTCGCGCCCGACAGGCTGTAGAGGAAGCCGACCGCGATGCCCGTCAGGGAACCACAGGCGGCGGCCCGTGCCTCGCGGAACAGGGCGCGGCCGTAGCGCCGGAGGACGTAGATCCCGGCGGCGAGCACGATGGCCGAGATCAGGCCGAGCCAGAGCTGCCCCAGGGTGGTGGGGCCGCCCTGGCGGGCCACGGTCGCCGCGTAGAGGCCGTACAGGACACCGATGACGATCGGGGTGGCCAGGCCGTGCGTGCTGAACGGCTTCCGGAGGGGTATCGCTGCGTGTGCGGCCATGGCAGGAGCTCCTTCGTCTCTCGCCCCCCTGCTGCTTCCCGCACCCTCAAGGGCACACCCGCGCCCGGCACCCCGCAAGTGGATCAGGCGGCCGGGCGGACGGCGACCGCGTCGATCTCGAAGAGCATCCCCGGCAGGGCGAGCGCCGCGACGCCGCTGAGGGTCTGGGCCGGGAGCCGCTCGCCGAAGTGGGCGTGCAGCCCCTTGCCGAGGGCCTCCAGCTTGGCCATGTCGTGGTCGACGACGTACGAGCCGAGGCGGACGACGTGCTCCGGCCCGAGGCCGACGCCTTCGAGGGCGAGCCGCAGGTTGGTGAGCGAGAGCTCGACCTGGGCGGCGAAGTCGCCGGGGACGGGCGAGCCGGACGCGTCGGAGGCGTACTGGCCGCCGATGAAGACGAGCTCGCCGGGCGCGGAGACGGCGTGGCTGTAGCCGAAGGGGGTCGGGTCGTGGAGGGTGTCGGGGTTGGTGATGACCCGCTGGTCGGCGGAGAGCCGGGCGGTGGTGGAGGGCTCGGTGGTGGAGGGCTCGGTGGTCATGAAGGGTCGTTCCTTTCGCAGAGTACGGCCACGGGGAACGCGGCCGGGGTGAGTGCGGCACCTGCGAGGAGCACCGTGTCGAGGGAGAGGAGGAAGCAGGCGAGGAGGACCGTGCCGAGCGTCACGGCGGCGACGGCGGGCGGCCCGCCCCGCCCCGCCCCGCCCCGTGTCCTGCGTCTTCCCGGACTGCCGCCCCTTGTCAATCTGGATACCTAACATCCAGAATTACCCCCTTCAAAAGCCCTCCCGGGACGGGAGGGCGGCCGTGTCAGACGTTGGCGAACCAGCGGCGGATCCGTTCGGGCGCGGTCGGCGCCTGGAGTTCGGCCCGCCCCCGGACGTCGTCCAGGGTCTGGGCCATGAGCTCCCGGCGCCAGGCCAGGTCGGCCCGCCCCATGGCTCCGGCGATGGCACACTCGGCGGCGTACGTCTCCGGCGCCCCCGCTCCGGGCCCCTGCTGCCGGATCTCGGTACAGCGGAAGGCTTCTTCAGGGCCTTCGATCGCGGCGACGACATCCATCAGCGTGATCCGGTCGAGGGCGCGCGCCAGCCGGAAGCCCCCCTTGGGCCCGGAGACCGAGGTGACGATCCCGGCACGGGCGAGCGCCTGGAGCTGCTTGTTGAGATACGCGGGGGGCAGCTCGTGGTAGGCCGCGAGGCGTGCGGCGGCGATCGCCCGATCGGGCCCGATCCACGCCAGGTTCAGGCAGCTGTGCAGTGCCCATTCCACACCGTCGCTCATCTTCATAACCTGGACTCTATATATCCAGAATAGCGAGGGCAAGGAACCGGCTGAGATCTCCGTCGGGCTCCCGTGACATGACCAAGGGCTCCGTCGCCGCCGGTGCGGAGCCGGTCGCGCGTTCACGCCCCGCCGCGCCCGCCCGGCCCGTTCACGCCCCGCCGCGCCCGCCCGGCCCGTTCACGCCCCGCCGCGCCCGCCCGGCCCGTTCACGCCCCGCCGCGCCCGCCGTGCCCACCCGGCCCGTCCGGCCGGTCCGGGCCGTCCGGGCCGTCCGGGCCGTCCGGGCCGTCCGGGCCGTCCGCCGCGAGGGCCGCGAGCCGGGACAGGGCCTCGTCGAGCACCGCGTGCGGGGGTGAGGCGAGTCCGATCCGGATCGCGTCCGGGGCCGTGCCCGTACCCACCGCGAAGGCACCGCCCGGGGTGACCGCCACGCCCGCGCGTGCGGCGGCCGCCGCCGTGAAGGTCTCCGCCCGCCAGGGCGCGGGCAGCTCCCACCAGCAGTAGTACGCGTACGGGGAGGTCCGGACGACCTGTCCGGCGAGCCGTCGCCGGACCAGGGCGTGCCGGGCCCGCGCGTCCGCCCGCTTGGCCGCCACCACCTCGGCGACCGTCCCGTCCGCCGTCCACCGGGTGGCGGCCGCGAGGGCGAGCCCGCCCGCCGTCCAGGCGCCGGAGCGCAGGGCCTCCGCCACCGCCGCCCGGAACCGTCCGGGGACGACGAGATGGCCGACGGTCAGACCGGGGGCGAGGCGCTTGGAGAGGCTGTCGACGAGCAGGACCCGCTCGGGGGCGTGCGCGGCGAGCGGCGCGGGCGCGTCCGGCACGAGGAAGGCCCAGGTGGTGTCCTCGACGGCCGTCAGATCCACCCGCCGCAGCAGTTCTGCCAGCTCGGCCCTGCGCCCCTCCCCCGCGGTCGAGGAGAGCGGGTTGTGCAGGGTGGGCTGGAGGTAGACGGCGGACAGCGGCGCCGCGCGGTGGGCCGCCGCGAGCGCCTCGGGCCGTACCCCCTCCTCGTCGAGGGCGAGCGGCACGACCCGGATGCCGAGCGTCTCGGCCACCGCTTTGACCAGGGGATACGTGAGGGCCTCGACGCCCAGTCGGCCGCCGGGCGGGACGAGGGCGGAGAGGGCGGCGGCGATGGCCTGCCGGCCGTTCCCGGCGAAGAGCACGCTCTCGGGGTCGGGCGCCCAGCCCGGCCGGGCCAGCACGGTCGCCGCCGCGTCACGGGCCTCCGGGGTGCCGGTGGCGGCGGCCGGCCGGGAGACGGCATCGGCGAGGACGTCGGACCGGGCGAGGGCCGCGAGGGCACGGGCCATCAGCTCCGACTGCCCCTCGGCGACCGGGTAGTTGAGCTGGAGGTCGACGGGTGCGGACCCGGTCGCCTCGGCGAGCGCGGGCCCCGGGAGCGGGGGCGCGGCCCGGACGAAGGTGCCGCGCCCGACCTCCCCGACGACGAGGCCGCGCCGGGCGAGCTCGCCGTACACGCGGATGGCCGTCGAGTTCGCGATGGCGTGCCGGCGGGCGAAGACGCGCTGCGGCGGCAGCCGGTCACCGGGGCGCAGCCGCCCGTCCCGTACGGCGGCCTCGACCCGGTCGGCGATCCTCCGGTACTCCTCCATGGCGCCCCCACCCCCTCCACGAAACCGATTGCACCGAGAGCAAAGATCTTATTGCACCGAGCAGTTGGGGCTGCCTAGCCTGCGGACATGCACGTGACCCGTACCGTGAACGCCGAGATCCACTACGCGGACAGGGGCGAGGGCCCGGCCCTCCTCCTCGTCCACGGCCACCCCTTCGACCACACGATGTGGCAGCCCCAGCTCGACCACTTCTCCCGCACGCACCGCGTGATCGCCCCGGACCTGCGCGGCTACGGCACCACACCGCTCGGCGCGCAGCCCGACTCCACCGGACTCGGCGTCTTCGCCGAGGACCTCACCGGCCTCCTCGACGACCTGGGGATCCACGACTGCGTCCTCGCCGGCCTCTCCATGGGCGGCCAGATCGCCATGGAGCTCTACCGCCGCCACCCGGAACGCGTCCGGGGCCTCGTCCTCGCCGACACCTTCCCCGCCGCCGAGACCGACGAGGGCAAGGCCGCGAGGAACGCCATGGCCGACCGGCTGATCGCGGGCGGCGCGGAGGCAATGCGCGGGTACGCCGACGAGGTGCTGGACCGGATGGTGGCCCCGTACAACACCCACGCCGCCCCGCACGTGCACCGCATGATGTGCGCGACCGACCCGGCCGGCGCCGCGGCCGCGCTCCGGGGCAGGGCCGAACGCCCGGACTACCGGAGGACGCTGACGACCGTCCCGTTCCCCTCGCTCGTCGTGGTCGGCCGGGACGACTCGTACACCCCGGTCGCGGACGCGGAGGACATGCACGCGCTCCTCCCCCACTCCACGCTCGCCGTGATCGAGGACGCCGCGCACCTGCCGAACCTGGAGCGCCCCGACGCGTTCAACGCCGTACTGGAGACCTACCTCCGCTCACTCGTACGGACCAACTGAACGTTCGCAACGGTACGAACGCTCCGACGATGGGTCCATGAGCCAGAACACGGCACCACCTCGCAGGCCCGCGTCCTCCTCCGCCGCCTGGGCGAGCGGCGGCACGCTCTTCGCGGGCGTCCTCATGCTCGTCACCGGCTTCATGGACGTCTTCCAGGGCATCGCAGGCATCGCCGAGGACGACGTCTACACCCGCGTCGGCGACTACGTCTTCAAGTTCAACCTCACCACCTGGGGCTGGATCCACCTGATCCTCGGCATCGTCCTCGCGATCGCCGGCTTCGGGATCCTCAAGGGAGCCGAGTGGGGCCGGGTCGCCGGTATCGCGCTGGCCTCCCTGAACCTCCTGTTCCAGTTCCTGTTCCTGCCGTACCAGCCGTGGTGGGCGCTGTTCTCGATGGCCATCTCGGTCTTCGTGATCTGGGCGCTCGCGACGGACGAGGCGTACGGCCGGGAAGAGAAGTCCTGAGGGGCGGGCGGACGATGAGACGCACGACGGCGGCGGCCCTGTCCCTGGCCGCGACCACCGCCCTCACCCTCACGGCCACCGGGTGCGACACCGTCAAGGAGACGGCCGGAGACATCGTCTCCACCGCCACAGCGGCCGTCGCCTCGGCCGCCGAGCAGAAGATGAACGAGGTCAAGGACGGGGTGAACGCCACCGGCGACGTGAAGGCCGGGCCGACGAGCACCGACGGGGACCGGACGGTCGCCGAGATCACCGCGACCAACCCGAAGGGCACGAACGCCGACTACACGATCATGGTCACCTTCCGGGACGACGAGGGGAACTTCCTCGACTCGGTCGTCCTCAGCATCGACGGAGTCGAACCCGGGAAGTCCAAGACCGGTACCGCACGCAGCAATC
Organism: Streptomyces sp. NPDC029956; assembly: GCF_055574655.1. Lineage (NCBI taxonomy): Bacteria > Bacillati > Actinomycetota > Actinomycetes > Kitasatosporales > Streptomycetaceae > Streptomyces > Streptomyces sp. NPDC029956. The sequence continues at coordinate 29,752 of NZ_JBVHZJ010000004.1, forward strand.
GGACGCTCTCGGGCGAACCGAAGGCGGAGATCGCGCAGGCCCTGCGACACTGACCGGGTGGACCGAGTCCAGACCGCAGAGCACGGGGAGACGGCGGAACCCGTGAACAGCAGCCCCGCCGACGCCACCCCCGAACCGGCCCCCGGATCCGTCCACGGGCAGGTCCCCGAGCCGCCGCCCCTCCGGCCCAGACACCGCACCACGGCCTGGGCCGCGGGGCTGCTCATGGTCGTCCCCGCCCTGATCAGCGCCTGTCGCGCCCTGGACACGGACGGGACGACCCCCGTCCCCCAACTCCTCTCGATCCTCCCCTGGCTGACGGTCCCCGCGGCCCTCGCCCTGCTCCTCGCCGCCGTGGCCCGGCGCCGGGTGCTGGCCTTCGTGGCCGTCCTGGTCCTGGGCGCGACCGCCTGGAGCACCGTGCCGTACATGCCGCAGACCGTCATCTCGTACGGGCTGCCGCTGGCGCGGGTGAAGGTCATCGCGGCGAACGTCGAATTCGGCCAGGGAACGGCATCGTTGGTCGAGGCGGTGCGGCGCGAACGCCCCCAGCTCGTGTTCGTGTCGGAATGCGACCGCGCCTGCCGCGACACCCTCACGAAGACCTTCGCCGGGACGCTGCCCCACTACGCCTCCGTCGAGGGAGAGGGATCGGTCGGCTCGATCCTGCTGAGCTCCTACCCGCTGCGCGACTGGCGCATGATCCCGGCGGCGATGGGCATGCCGGGTGCCACGGCGGACATCGCGGGCGTGCCGGTACGGCTCCAGCTGACACATCCGCTGCCGCCCGTACCGGGACAGGTGTCCCTGTGGAAGCGGGAACTGGGGCGGGTGAAGGACACCGTCGCGGCGCAGCACACCGGGCCGATGGTGGTCGCCGGCGACTTCAACGCCTCCCAGGACCACGCGGCGTTCCGCGCGATCCTCGCGGCGGGCGGGCTGCAGGACGCGGCGCGCCGGGCGAACGAGAGCCGCAGGCCGACCTGGCCGACGGAAGGCCCGCTGCTGCCGCCGTTCGTCCAGATCGACCACGTCCTGGTCAGGGACTTCAGCGTCCGCGAGGTCCGCTTCCTCGACCTCCCGGGCTCCGACCACCGGGCGGTCCTCGCGGATCTCGACCTGCGCGGGCCGCGCTGATCGGCGACGCTGGAGGACATGGAGAACGAGGAGATCCTGGACGACATCGGCGCCCTCGTCGAGGAGGAACGCGCCCTGCGGCAGCGCACGGGCGGCCTCCTCCCCGAGGAACGCGCCCGGCTGTCGGAACTGGAGGTCCGGCTGGACCAGTGCTGGGACCTGCTGCGGCAGCGGAGGGCGAAGGCGGAATTCGGCGAGGACCCGGACACGGCGGCCCTCCGCCCGGCCACGGAAGTCGAGTCCTACCGCAACTGACCCCCGACCCCCGCCGCGACCGCCGACCCCCGCGCCGCCGTCCGCCGCGCGGCTCGCGGCTCGCGGCTCGCGGCTCGCGGCGAACGGCGGTGGGGGGGGGCAGGACCGGCGGCTCGGGCTCGTCCCGTCGGGCGCAGGTACGTTGGGGCCATGGCACGACCCTCTGGGCCCACGCGTCTCACCCCGCCCGCCTGGCTCACCGCCGGTTTCCGGCCCGCGCCCACCCCCATCCCCTGGGCCGCCGTCGGACGCGCCGCCGTCGCCCTGTCCGCGCCGCTCGCCGTCGGGCTGGCCGTCGGGCAGCCGGCCTACGGGGCGCTCGTGTCCATGGGCGCGCTCTCCGGGGTCATCGGCGACACCGCCGACGCCTACCGGATGCGGATCCTGAACATCGCCGTGCCGCAGTTCTTCGGCGCTGTCGGAGTCACCCTGGGGACCCTCGTCTTCGGGCACGGATGGGTCGCCGTCGCCGTGCTCACGCTCGTCGCACTCGTCTCCGGGATGATCTCCTCGATCGGCGCGGTCGCCTCGGTCTCCGGGCTGCTCCTCCTCCTGAACGCCGTCGTCGGGGCCGGGCTCCCCATGCCCGACCCCTGGTGGAAGGCGCCCCTGCTGCTCGGCCTCGGCGGGCTGTTCGTCCTCGCCCTCACCCTGCTGGGCTGGCCCTTCCGTCGCGCCGCGCCGGAACGGTCCGCCGTGGCCGCGACCTACCGTTCCGTCGCCGAGCTGTACGAGGCCACCGGCACTCCCGCGTACGACGAGCGACGGCAGGCCGTCACCGCCTCCCTCAACCAGTCCTACGATCTCGTCCTCGCCCGCCGCGCCCGCCAGCACGGCCGCGCGCCCTCCCTCGTCCGGCTGCTCGCGCAGCTGAACGTCGTCGTCCCGCTCGTCGAGGCCGCGCCCGCCGCCCATCTCCGCGCCCAGCTCCACGGCCCGCTGTCCGCCACGATCCCCGCGGCCGTGCGCGAACTCGCCGACGCCGTCGAGGAGGGCCGTACCGGGGCACCCGTACTCGATCTGCCGGTCCCGGAGCGGCCGGCCGAGAAGGCCGTCGACCACGCCCTGCGGTACGCCGCCGCCGTCGTCCACAAGGCCGAGCCCGACGCGTACAACGTCGACGACCGGCTCGGCCGCCCCGCCGCGCTCCGGGTCCGTGTCCGCCGGGCCGCCCGCGCCGCCCTGTTCTCCGAGGCGTCCTGGCGGTACGGGCTCCGTCTCGCGCTCTGCATCGGGCTCGCGCAGGCCCTCGTGTCGCTGATCCCCGTCCCCCGCTCGTACTGGGTCGCGCTCACCGTCACCTTCGTCATGAAGCCGGACTTCGGCTCGGTCTTCTCCCGCGCCGTGCTGCGCGCGTTCGGTACCGCCGCCGGGCTCCTCCTCGCCGCCCTCGTGCTCGCCGAGGTGCCGCGCGGCTGGTGGGACGTCCCCGTGATGTGTGTACTCGCCGCCCTGATCCCGGCCTTCTCCGCGAAGGGGTACGCGTTCCAGACGGCGGCGATCACGCCGGTGATCCTGCTGCTCTCCGACACCCTCAACCAGCAGGGCTTCGACCTCGTGATGCCCCGTCTGTACGACTCCCTGATCGGCTGCGGCATCGCGCTGGTCGCCGGCTACCTCCTGTGGCCCGAGTCCTGGCACTCCCGGATCGGCGACCGGCTCGCGGACGCCGTGGCCGACACCGCCGCCTATGTGGCCTGCGCGTTCGGAGGGGCGGAGGACCAGGGCGGCCGGCTGCGTGCCCGGCGGAAGCTCTACCGCGATCTGTCCACCGTCCGCTCCGAGTTCCAGCGCGCCCTGACCGAGCCCCCGCCGACCGGGACCCGCGCCGCCGCCTGGTGGCCGCTGGTCGTGGCCGTCGAACGGATCGTGGACGCCACGACGGCCGCCCGGATCAGGGTCAACCACGGGGCCTCCGACCCCGATCCCGCCGAGGTCGCCGCCGTCGAGCGGGAGCTGCGGGAACTCGCGCAGGGAATCCGGGAGTCGGAGACCCTGGTCGAGGTCCGCAGCGAGCTTCCCGGCGACGAGAGCGGAGTCCTCGCACCGCTCCGCCAGGAGGTCAGCGCCGCCCGTGCCATCGCCGGTCCCGACCTGCGGTAAACCTTCACCCGGGGGCGTACGGGAGGACTTACCGGCGGTCACGGAACGGAAGCCTCCCCACCGCCGTTACCCGGAGCCATCCGGGCGACTACGATGCGCTCGAAATCACCCGTGATCCGCGCCCGCCCCCGTCGGCAACCGGCCCGGTGAACGGGCCACTTCGTCCTGCCTCACCCCCCGCGCCCCGAGGACACCGCCATGCGCACCACCACGAACAGAGGGCTGCAGCCCAATGTCCTCGGCACCTTCGACACGATCGTGATGGCCGTCGCCGGCAGCGCCCCCGCCTACTCCATGGCGGCGACCACCGCCGTGCTCTTCGGGGCCGTCGGCTACGCGGGGCCCGCCGCCCTGCTGTACTGCGCGATACCGATGTTCGGCATCGTCCTCGCGTACGCCCGCCTCGGGCGGATCGACGTCAACGCCGGTGCCGGCTACTCCTGGGTGGGCCGCACCCTCCACCCGTTCCTCGGCTTCCTGTCCGGCTGGGCCCTCGTCTTCGCCGCCACCGTCTTCATGGTGGCGGGTTCGCTGCCCGCCGGTTCCCTCACGCTCGCCCTGATCGACCAGGACCTCGCCGACAGCACCCCGCTCGCGGCCGCGGTCGGCGCCGGCTGGTTCCTGATGATGCTGCTCGTGGTCCTGGGCGGCGCCCGGCTGACCGTGCGCGCGCAACTGATCATGTCCGGGGTCGAGATGCTGATCCTGGTCGGCTTCATCCTGGCGGCCGTGGCGCACCGCGGGCGGGCCACCGCCTTCGACTGGTCCTGGTTCGGCTTCGGCCACTTCGACGGGACGCAGGGCTTCGCCGCCGGCGCGCTGATCGCCGCGTTCTACTACTGGGGCTGGGACGTCACCAGCAACCTCAGCGAGGAGACCAGGAACAGCCGCCGCACCGCGGGACTCGCCGCGCTCGTCGGCGTCGGCTTCGTCTTCCTCCTCTTCGTCGCCGTCACCGTCGTCGTCAACATCCTGCTGACCGCGGAGGAGATCCGTACCGCGGGACCCAACGTCCTGGCCGTCATCGGCCAGGAGGTCTGGCCCGGGGTCGGCGGGAAGCTCCTCGTCGTCGCCGTCCTGCTGTCCACCGTCGCCACCCTGGAGACCACGCTCCTCCAGGTCACCCGCTCGCTCTTCGCGATGGGCCGCGACCGGACCCTGCCGTCCGCGCTCGGCGCCGTGCACCGCCGCTGGAACACCCCGTGGGTCGCGATCGTGACCGTCGGCGGCGCCGCGCTGCTGCTGTTCGCGGCGGCCGCGGCCGCCAGCTCGGTGCAGCAGATCCTCCGTGACGCCGTCTCCGCGATCGGACTGCAGATCGCCTTCTACTACGGCCTCGCGGGCATCGCCGCCGTCGTCGCCTACAAGTCGGTCCTCCTCCGCTCCGTACGGAACCTGCTGCTCGGCGGCGTCTGGCCGCTGCTCGGCTCCGCGTTCATGCTCTGGACCTTCGTCGAAGCGCTCGGCGAGCTCTCCACCACCGCGCTCACGATCGGCCTCGGCGGCCTGCTCCTCGGTGTCGTCCCGCTGCTCGTGTACTGGCGCAGAGGCAGCGACTACTACCGCCCCGCCCGCCTGGACGCGGCCCGCGCGATGGCGGCCGCGGAGGGCTCGGGCCCGGCCACGCGCGCGCGGAGCGGAACCCGGGACAAGGGCTACGCAACGGATTTCTGATCCGGGCCGTCATCTGGAGCACAGAGCCAAGAGCACGGGAACACAAGCGAGTCACCACTTCTGACGGCAGCCGAACCCGAAGGAGGCCCCCGATGGCCGTACGCCGCCGTTCCACGCGCTCGGCACGTCAGGAGCGCTTCGCGCCCGACTTCGACCCGGACTTCGGGGACCGCGCCCTGACCGAGGCGCGCCATGACATCGTCATCGGCCGCTGGCAGGGCGTGCGGGACCTGCTCGCCGCCACCGGTGACCACTGGGCGCGCCGCACCCACCGGCTGCGGCTCCTCTCGCACGCGGCCGCGGGCAGCTCCACCGTGGAGACCTGGCGGGCCGCCGAGCCGGGCAACCCCGACGCAGCCGTGCTGCGGGCCGCGACCGAGGTGGTCAGGGTCTTCGACGCGGCCATCGCGGCCGGCCGGGGCGCCGCCGTCGAGCGGGGCCGGATCGACGCCGCCGTCGACGCCTGCCGGGGCGCGGCGGAGGCGGCGCCCGCCGACCCGATGCCGTGGGTGTCGCTGCTCTCGGTGGCCAGGCTGTACGAGGGCGGGGTGCCGCGCCGTGAACTGCGGCACTGGTTCGACGAGTTGCGGCGCCGGGACCCGTACAACACGGAGGGGCACATCCAGGTGCTCCGCTACTGGTCGGCGCGGTGGCACGGCACGCACGGCAGCATGTACGACTTCGCGCGGGACGCGGCGGGGGTGGCGCCGCCCGGCTCTCCGCTGCCGGTCCTCGTGCAGGTGGCCCGGGTGGAGGAGTACCGGTACATCGCGGACGGGGCGCTCGGCCGGGGCCCGGTGCGCGGCTTCGACCAGCACTGGAAGCACGAGCTCGCGGTGACGGAGCTGCGGCGGACGCATGCGCGGTGGATCGGCGGCCGCGAGCCGGGGGCGCCGGTGGCGCCGGAGGAGGTCGGCGACCTCCACTTCCTGGTGCACGCGGCCTGTTACGCGGGCCAGGTGGAGATCGCGCGGGAGCTGCTCGGGATGCTCGGCGCGCGGGCGGCGTGGGTGCCGTGGGCGTACACGGGGGACCCGGAGGAGCAGTTCGTACGGTTCCGGGAGGGCCTGGGAGTGGAGTGACCGCCTGACCCCACTCCCGGGCCCGCGTCACTCAGACGCCGATGTCGCGGCCGTCCGTGCGCCACACGGCGACGACCGACGGGCGGACGATCCTTCCGGGTCCGTCGGGCCACTGCGACTTCGGGTTCTCGACGGAGGCGCCGTCGATCTCGCCCGGGTGCTGCACGGCCACCAGGACACGGCGGTCCTGGATGATCGGGCCGCAGGTCTCGGCGCCCTTGGGCACGGTCAGGAACTGCTTGAGCTCACCGCGCCGCTCGCCCTGCGTGGCGACGCCGAACAGGCCGTCGTGCGAGCCGAGCTGGGCGCCGTCCGTGGAGATCCACAGGTTGCCGTGCGGGTCGAAGGCCACGTTGTCCGGGCAGGAGATCGGGGAGACCTTCTCCTTGGGGTAGCCCGCGAAGTAGGTGGCCGGGTCGTTCGGGTCGCCGGCGACCAGGAAGAGGCGCCAGGCGAAGCCGTCGGAGGACGGGTCGTCCCAGTTCTCGGCGAGTTCGAGGATCTGCCCGTGCTTGTTGAGGTTGCGCGGGTTGGCCTCGTCGGCACCGGCCTTGCCGGCCTTGCCGCGGTCGGTGTTGTTGGTGAGCGCGACGTACACGCGACCGGTGCGCGGGGACGGCTCGACGTCCTCGGGGCGGTCCATCTTGGTGGCACCGACCTTGTCACCGGCGAGGCGGGTGAAGACGTACACCTCCTCGGCGGTCATGCCGGGGACGTGCGAGACGTCGCCGGTGGCGAGCGGGATCCACACGCCGGAGCCGTCGAACTCGCCGTCGGCGGGGTGCTTGCCGGTGCCGTCGATCTCGGCGGCCGGGGAGTCGCCGGTCAGCTTGGCGACGTACAGGGTGCCCTCGTCGAGCAGGGTGAGGTTGTGCTCGCGGGCGGCCCGCGAGTTCCCCTTCTTCATCCGCTTGCTGGAGACGGACTTGTAGAAGTAGTCGAACCGCTCGTCGTCGCCCATGTAGACGACCGGACGGCCGTCGGCGGTGAGACGGGGCTGCGCGGCCTCGTGCTTGAAGCGGCCGAGCGCGGTGCGCTTGCGGGGCGTGGAGTCGGGGTCGTACGGGTCGAGCTCGACGACCCAGCCGAAGCGGTGGACCTCGTTCGGCTCCTGCTGGAGGTCGAAACGCCTGTCGAACCGCTCCCACTTGCGCTCGGTGGCACCGGTGCCGACGCCGTAGCGCTTGTCGGTGGTGCTGGAGCCGTTGGCGAAGTACTGGTTGAAGTTCTCCTCGCCGTGGAGGGTGGTGCCCCACGGGGTGGTGCCGCCGGCGCAGTTGTTGAGCGTGCCGAGGACGGTACGGCCCCCGGGGTCGGCGGAGGTCTTCAGCAGGGCGCTGCCGGCGGCGGGGCCGGTGACCTCGAACTCGCTCGTCGTGTGGAGGCGGCGGTTGAGGTGGTGCCGGGAGACCGGGGCGAGCTTGCCCGTGCGGCGCTCCTCCTGGACGACGACGACCGAGAGGCCGTGCGCGGCCCAGGCGATCTCGACCTGCTCGCGGGTCGGGTTCGCGGCGTCGTAGCCGCGGAACATCAGGACTTCGTCGGTGTACTCGTGGTTCGCGACGAGGACCTGGCGGTCGCGCTCCCCGCGCAGCGGCAGCAGGGAGAGGAAGTCGTTGTTGTAGCCGAACTGGCCGGCCTGGGCCTTCGCCGTCTGCTTCTCGGAGTCGAAGGCCGGGGCGCCGCGGAGGATGGGCTCGCCCCAGCGGATGACCACGTTCTGCGCGTAGCCGGAGGGGACGGTCACCTGGTCGGCGGTGTTGGGCGCGACGGGGGTGAAGCGGAGACCGCGGGCGCCGTCGGCCTTGCCGGAGCCGTGACCGGCGCCGTGACCGTGGCCGAAGGTCTCCTGGCCGGCGACGGCCTCGGGCGCGTTGCCGAGCGCGATGGCGCTGCCGGCGGCGGAGGCGACCGTCACGACGGCGGCGGCGCGGAGGGCCGAACGGCGGGAGAGGACACCGGCTATGACGTCGCCGGCGTACTCGTTGTCGCTGGTGTTGGGAACCTCGTGGAAGCAGGCGTCACCACACCGGTAACGGCAGGTGAGGGCGGAACGTCCGCCTCCGTGGTGGTTCGTGCTCAGCAGCGGCAGCAGTTTGCGCACTTCGTCCTCCTCCGGCGCACGCTGCGCCGACATGGTGTCGGGTAGACCTTCGGCCGCGACGCTATGTGCGCACATCTGCACAGGGACGGCGGCCGGGTGAACGCCGAATGAATGCACGGCAACCGGGGGCGACCGGGTCGCCGAGGAGGGGAGGGGTGGCCGCTAACCTTACGTGTCCGCCCTGGCCAGGGATGAACGTCCCGAAACGCCCAGTACGGACATTCACACGCACCCCACTCATGCGAAAGGGTTCGCCCATGGGTATTCGGAGCATGCTGCGCAAGGTGTTCGGCCGAGACCGCGAGGAATCCCCGGCGACCACCGTCGTCCCGCCCCAGACGCGTGAGACCACGTCGGCGGCGACGTCGACGCCTTCGCCCTCGGAGACGGTCACGGCTGAGGCGACGGTCCCGTCCCCGGCGGCGGAGCCGGCCGCGTCCTCGGCCACGGTTCCGGCCAGGTCGACGGCGTCGTCCGGGTCCGGGTCAGCGTCCTCGGACGCCTCGGACGCGGTGGCACGCCAGGCGGCGGACGACCTGGTGGCGGCCTCGTTCGACAACCCGCAGATCCCGCGGGCACGGGCGAAGACGCCGTCGGCGGCCACGCCGGTGACGCCTGCCGTGACGCCTCCGGCCGAGGCGGAGGTGCCGGTCGCCGCTGCGGACGAGACGCCGGTGGCCGCGGAGGACCCGGTTGTCGCCGAGGCGACCGCGACCGCCGAGGCCGAGGTGCCTGAGAGCGCCGAGGCGGAGGTGCCGGTCGCCGCTGAGGCGGAGACGCCGGTGGTCGCCGAGGTGCCTGAGACCGCTGCGGAGGCCGCGCCGGCCGAAGCGGCTGCCGAGTCGACGGACGCCACCGTGGCCGCCGACGCCGACGCCCCGGCGGAGGCCACGGCTGAGGCGGAAGCCGATGCCGAGCCCGTGGCCGAGACCGCACCCGCGGAGGCGGCCGAGCCGCAGGCCGTGGAGTCGGTGGAGGCGCCGGTGGCCGAGGAGCCGGCCGCGCCCGAGGCCGAGGCCGCACCCGAGGCCGACGAGGTGGCGCCGGAGGCGACCGCCGCCGAGCCCGAGGCCGAGGTCGACACGGCCGAGGCGCCGGTGGCCGAGGAGTCGGTCACCGCCGAGCCCGAGTCCGCCCCCGTCGCCGAAGCCACCGACGTCGTGGCGGACGCCCCCGAGGCGGACGTTCCCGCGGCGGAGGCCGAGACCGCCCCGCAGGAGCAGGAGCAGGAGACGGAGACGGAGACGGAGCCCGAGGCCGCTGTCGTCGCCGACGACACGACCCCGGCGGCGGAGGCCGCCGAGGAGCCGCAGGCCGACGAGGCCGAGGTCACCCCCGAGGCCGAGCCCGAGCCCGTCGCCGAGGCACCCGCCCCCGAGGCCGAGCCCGAGGCCGTCGCCGAGGCACCCGCCCCCGAGGCCGAGCCCGAGGCCGTCGTCGCCGAGGCCGAGCCCGAGACGCCCGCCGCCGAGGTTCCGGCCGTGCCGGAGGAGGCCACCGTCCCGGTCTCCGGCGACAGCTTCCCCGCGCACCTGGCCGACGCCTACGCCGCCGCCGCCGCGCAGCTGAAGGCGCAGGGGCTCGCCGACGCCCGCGCCGCCGTGTACCTGGTGGTCGACCGGTCCGGGTCGATGCGCGGGTACTTCAAGGACGGGTCCGTCCAGCGGCTCGCCGAGCAGGTGACCGCGCTCGCGGCGCACCTCGACGAGGACGCCACCGTCACGACCGTGTTCTTCTCGACGGACATCGACGGGACGGTCGACCTGACCCCGGCCGACCTCACGCCGACCCGCATCGACGAGGTCAACGCCACCCTCGGCCGACTGGGCCGGACCAACTACCACCGTGCGGTGGAAGAGGTCCTCGCCCACCACGAGAAGGCCGACCCGACCCGTCCCGCCCTGGTCGTCTTCCAGACGGACGGCGCGCCGGAGTCGAAGACCGCCGCGACCCAGGCCCTGGCCGAGGCGGCGGCGCGTCCGCTGCACTGGCGGTTCGTGGTCTGGGGCGAGGAGGACAACAAGGCCTTCGACTTCGTCCGGAAGCTCGACGGCACTCCTCGTACCGGCACGTACTTCGCGGGCACGGCCCCGATCGAGGCCGCGCACGCGGCCTTCTACGGCGGCCTGCTCGCCGGTCTGGAGTTCTGAGGGCCCCTGTAAGGAGTTCGTCGGCGCGGGGGGGGGGGGGGGGGGGGGGGGGGGGGGGGGGGGGGGGGGGGGGGGGGGGGGGGGGTGTGCACGGGCGTCCTCCTTCCTTGTCTTTTTTCTGTTC
>NZ_JBVHZJ010000004.1:40390-287665 GCF_055574655.1 Streptomyces sp. NPDC029956
TTGGGGAGCCGCGCCAGGTGGGGGCCCCTGCAGTAGCCTTCCCCGTACGGTTTTCTCGTCGTTCTTCCTTTCGGACCCCCCGGGCACTTCTTTCTCCCTCGACTCCCCCCCCCTCTCCCCCCCCCCCCCCCCCCGCGCGCGTATGTGAGGATCTTCCTCGGCAGAATCCTTTTCTCCTGTGCGGCATTCGGGTGATATTCAGCATCCGCTGAGTTTCGCCACCCCTAAGATCCATTCTCGTGACAGAACGTCAAAGTCCTTTATCCGCACCGGACATGACCCGTTCCGCCGATGTGGTCATCCTCGGCGCGGGCCCCGCCGGGCTGGTGCTCGGGAACATCCTCCTGCGCAGCGGCGTCGACTGTGTCGTCCTGGAGCGGGCGAGCCGCGAGCACGTGCAGCAGCGGGCGCGGGCCGGTTTCCTCGCCCCTCACACCGCCCGGGTACTGGCGCGGCACGGCCTCGACGAGGGGCTGCGGAAGCGCGGGCAGGAGCACGGCGTCTGCGAGTTCCGCACCGAGGGCGGGCGGTTCCGGCTGGACTACGGCCGGCTCGGCAGGCGCGAGCCGCACACCGTCTATCCGCAGCACGATCTGGTCACCGATCTGATCCGGCTCTTCCTCGGGGCCGGCGGGCGGATCCGCTTCGACACCGAGGCCGTCGAGGTGACCGGCCTCGACGGGCCGCGCCCCTCGGTGGCCGTACGGGCGCCGGACGGCCGCACCGGGCACTGGCGGGCGCGGTACGTCGCCGCCTGCGACGGACGGTACGGAGCGGGGCGCCGCTCGCTGCCGCCCGGCGCGGTACGGCACCACCACCGCGACCACGGGGTCTCGTGGCTCGGACTCCTCGCCGAGGCGCCCCCGAGCCTCGACGCCGTCGGATACGCCACGCACGCCCGGGGATTCGCGGGCCACATGGCTCGCTCGCCCGAGGTCACCCGGTACTACCTCCAGTGCCCACGCGGAACCGTGCCGGACGACTGGCCCGACGAGCGGGTGTGGGACGAGCTCGACCTGCGGATGCGGGCCGGGGAGTTCGGGCCGCTGAGGCGGGGGAGCATCCTGCAACGGACGGTGGTCGACTTCGAGTCGGACGTCCTCGAACCACTCCGCCACGGCCCGCTGTTCCTCGTCGGCGACGCCGCGAGCCTGCTCAGCCCCTCCGCCGCGAAGGGGGCCAACCTCGCCGTGCTGGGGGCCGACCTCCTCGCGCGCGCCCTCGCCGACGATCTGCTGCACGGGGACTCCGCGGGACTCGACGCGTATGCGGCGCGCTGCCTGGCACACATCTGGCGCGCCCAGGAGTTCTCGCACTGGATGATCCAGCTCCTCCACCGCGTGCCCGGCGCCGACGGCGCCGCCTCCCCCTTCCAGGAGGGGCTGCGGCGCGCCCGTATGGAGGCGCTGCGGAACTCCCGTGCCCAACAGGACTGGTTCGCCGAGAACTACGTCGGCGTCTGACCGTCGGCCCTTCCGCCCGTCGGTCCTTCCGCCCGTCTTCCCGCTTTCCGCCCATCCGTCCTTCCGCCCTCCCTCCCGTCCTTCCTCCCTCCCGTACGACCACAGAGAGCCCCGGTCCCGCCCCACGGGCCGTGGCTCCGCCCTCCCCTGCCCGTATTCCGCCGTCCCTTCCCCTCCCCGAAGGAACCCCCGCGATGACGACCACCACCCCGGCCCCCACCACCGGCCGCCCGACACCCGCCGCCGACGCCGACGCCGCTCCCGCGTCCGACGTCGAGCGTCTGCGGGCCGCCGCCGATTTCGTACGGGAGCAGGAGACGCCCGACCTGTTGGCGCGCGTCCTGCCCGGACTCGACGGCCCCGAGCTGCGGGCGACGGCCGAACGGTGCCGGTTCGCGCACGCCGCGCTCCTCGTCTTCCCGCCCGACGAACAAGCCCTCCGTGCGGGGCTGGCCGCCGCCGGGCTGCCCGCGGACGGCGAGGCGCGGCCGAGCGTCGTGGTGCGGGAGCGGCTGGCAGCACGGCACGGACTGGGCGTCGGGGAGCTGGACGTACGGATCCTCCGTCCGGCGGTGCACGGGCCGGGCGGCGAGCGGCGTGCGGTGGAGGTGTTCGCGCTGACGGCCCCGGCGGGGTCGGCGGCGGCCGCGGTCGCCGCCGAGGAGCGGGCCGTGGACCGGGAGGCGCACGTGGCCTTCGACGTCGAGCGGCCGGACCCGCTGGTGCTGCGCGGGCTGCGGGCGGGCTTCCTTCGGCACGGCGCGGCGCCGGACGGGGGCGGTTACAACCCGCACGAGGACGGGACCGTCTTCTACTTCGCCGCGCCCGACGAGACGAAGACGCCCTACCGGCGGGTGGAGCTGTACGCGCGCGGTGACCACCGGGACGTCCTGGCCGAGCACCTCGCCGGGCGGCCGTCCGCGCAGCCGGCGGAAACGCTCCTCCGCCTGCTGACCGGGGCCTGGACGACGCAGGCGCTGGCGGCCTGCGCGGAGCTGCGGCTGCCGGAGGCGATGAGCCCGTCCACCGCGCGCGGGGCCGAGGCGCTGGCGCCGGTGGTGGGGGCCCGGCCGGAGAGCCTGGCGACGCTGCTGCGGTACCTCGCCATGGTGGATGTGGTGGCGGAGGAGCCCGGCGCGCGGGGCACGTTCCGGCTGACGGAGGCGGGGCTGCTGCTGCGCGAGGACGCCGAGGGGTCGGTGCGGGCGCTGGCGCTGATGTACGGGGGGCCGTTCTACGAGTCCTTCGCCCGGCTCGCGCACACCGTACGGACGGGACAGCCCGGGTTCGAGGACCGGTACGGCGAGAACCACTTCGACCACTTCGCGCGCGATCCCGAGCTGGCCGCCCGGTTCGACCGGTCCATGACGGCGAGCGCCCCGATGTTCGACCCGCTGCCGCGGCACCCGGTCGTCACGGCCGCGGCCGCCGCCCCCGGCGGCCGTACCGTCGTGGACATCGCCGGAGGCACCGGGGAGCTCCTCGGGCGTCTGCTCACCGCGCACCCCTCCCTGCGCGGGGTCCTCCTCGAACGCGCCCATGTGGTCGAGGCGGCGCGGGCCCGGCTCGGCGCGGTCGCGGAGCGGTGCTCCTTCCGGACCGGTGACTTCGCGGACGTGCCGCAGGGCGGGGACGTGTACGTGCTCTCCCGGGTCCTGCACGACTGGGACGACGAGCGGTGCCGGGCGATCCTGCGCCACTGCGCGGCCGCGATGCCGCCGGAGGCCGACCTGCTGATCGTGGAGCGCCTCCTGCCGGTGGACCCCTCGCCCTCGCTGGCGACGGCGTGGGACCTCCACATGATGTGCAACACGGGAGGGCGGGAGCGCACGGCCGCCGCGTACGGCCGGCTGCTCGCGGACGCCGGGCTCGACCTCGTGGGCCACAGCCCGCTGCCCCTGGAGGCGCACGTGCTGCACGCCCGTCGGCGGTAGGGGCGGGCCTGACCGACAGGGCTTCAGGCCGAGGAGGCGGCGGTGACCGGCAGGGTCACCGTCACCACCAGGCCGCCGCCCTCCCCCGCGCCGCGGGCCACCGCCCGCGCCCGCCCCCCGTGGGCCTCCGCGATCGACCGCACGATCGACAGTCCGAGTCCCGCGCCCGGCCCCATACGGTCCCGCCCCTCGCCGCGCCGGAAGGGTTCGAAGAGCCCGGCCGCCTCGTCGGGCGGGACGACCGGTCCCGTGTTGGTGACCGTGAGGACCCCGCCCTCGGCCCGTACGTCGACCGTGCCGTCCGGCACGTTGTAGGCGACCGCGTTCGCGACGAGATTCCGGACGAGCTGCCCGAGCAGCACACGGCTGCCCCGAACGACGCCGCCGTCGGCCACCACGTACGCGTCCGCCCACTCCTCCTCGGCGAGCTCCCCGAGCCGCACGTCCTCGCGTTCGGCGAGGCCCCGCTCGCTGCGGGCGAGCAGGAGCAGACCGTCGATGAGGCGTTCGCTGCGACGGTTGCTGTCGAGGAGGACCTGTCGCACGTCGCAGCTGTCGTCCAGACCCACCTGGATCGCGGCACGCTGAGTGGCGAGGGGGGTGCGCAGCTCGTGGGAGGCGTTGGCGATGAACCGGCGCTGGCTGTCGAAGGCGGTCTCCAGGCGGCCGAGGAGCGCGTCGATCGTGTCGCCGAGTTCCTTGAGCTCGTCGTCGGGCCCGGTGACGGCGATCCGGTCGTGCAGGTTGCGTTCGGAGAGGCGCCCGGCGCGGGCGGTCATCTCGTGCACGGGCCGGAGCACGCGGCCGGCGGTCCACCACCCCACGACGACGGCGCAGCAGGCCATGACGAGCAGGGCGAGGCTCGACCACATGAGCATCTGCTCGCCGGCGGCGCGGCTGATGTCGTCCCCCAGCTCGTACGCCTCCACGACAGCCACGCCGTCGGCGCGGGCGACGATCGCGTCGGTCTCGTCGTCCGTCCCGGCGAGGACGAGCAGGTTCACGACGAGCAGCAGCACCGTCCCGAGGACCAGGAAGGCACCGCCGTACACGAGCGCGATCCGCGTCCGGATCGTCGAGCCGGATCCCAGGTATCCCGCGTCACCACCCGGTTTCACAGCTGGTACCCCACGCCCTGCACCGTCCTGATCAGCGCGGGCTCGCCCAGCTTCGCGCGCAGCTTGCTCATGCAGACGCGTACGGCGCCGGTGAAGGGGTCGGTGTGGGCGTCCCAGGCGCGGTCGAGGAGCACCTCGGCGGAGACGGCCGCCCCGTCGGACTCCAGGAGGATCTGGAGGACGGAGAACTCCTTGGGGGAGAGATCGAGGTCCCGTCCGTCGCGGGTGGCGGTCCGCCGGACGGTGTCCACGCGGAGCCCGTACCGCTCCAGGAGCGGGGGCAGCGCCGCGCGGGCGGAGCGGCGCCGCAGGGCGCGGACGCGGGAGACCAGCTCGGGGAACTCGAAGGGCTTGCCGAGATAGTCGTCGGCGCCCAGGTCGAGGCCGGTGACACGGTCCTCGGTGGCGGTGGCGGCGGTCAGCATGAGGATGCGGGTCGGGGAGCCCTCGGCGACGAGGCGGCGGGCGACGTCGTCGCCGTGGACGCGCGGCAGGTCGCGGTCGAGGACGAGGACGTCGTACGGGTGGAGCCCGAGGTGGTCGAGGGCGGCGTCGCCGCTGTGGACGGTGTCGACGGCGAAGCCCGCGCGCCGCAGTCCGGTGGCGACGAGCTCGGCGAGGGGTCGTTCGTCCTCGGCTACCAGTACACGCATGCCCGCCATCCTCCCCGGGCCCGGCCCGTCGTCCGGCCCCGGGTTATCGATGTGAGTGGATCTTCGTACGACCGTTAGGATTTCGACCATGGCGGCCACTGGATCCGAGAAGCAGGGGGCGAAGGCGTTCTACGTCACGACCCCCATTTACTACGTCAACGACGCTCCTCACCTGGGCCACGCCTATACGACCGTCGCAGGCGACGTGCTCACGCGCTGGCACCGTCAGCGCGGCGAGAAGGTGTGGTTCCTCACCGGCACGGACGAGCACGGTCAGAAGATCATGCGCACGGCCGAGGCGAACGACGTCACGCCCCAGGCCTGGTGCGACAAGCTCGTCGAGGAGGCGTGGAAGCCCCTCTGGGAGCACCTGAACATCGCGAACGACGACTTCATCCGCACCACGCAGAAGCGTCACACCGACCGCGTCCAGGAGTTCGTGCAGGACCTGTACGACAAGGACGAGATCTACAAGGGCGGCTACGAGGGCCCGTACTGCGTGGGCTGTGAGGAGTACAAGCTCCCCGGCGACCTCATCGAGGCCGAGGACGGCACGAAGCTGTGCGCCGTCCACAAGAAGCCGGTGGAGATCCTCAAGGAGGAGAACTACTTCTTCAAGCTGAGCGAGTACGGCCCGAAGCTCCTGGAGTTCTACGAGGCGAACCCGGGCTTCATCCAGCCGGAGTCGGCCCGCAACGAGGTCGTGAACTTCGTCAAGCAGGGCCTGGAGGACCTCTCCATCTCGCGCTCGACGTTCGACTGGGGCGTCCCGGTGCCGTGGGACGAGAAGCACGTCATCTACGTGTGGATCGACGCGCTGCTCAACTACGCGACGGCCGTCGGCTACAACGAGAACCCGGAGAAGTTCGACGAGACCTTCCCGGCGAACGTCCACCTCATCGGCAAGGACATCCTGCGCTTCCACGCGGTGATCTGGCCGGCGATGCTGATGGCGCAGGGCCTGCCGGTCCCGGGCCGGGTCGCGGCCAACGGCTGGCTGATGGTCGGCGGCGAGAAGATGTCGAAGTCGAACCTGACCGGCATCAAGCCGCAGGACCTGACCTCGCACTTCGGCGTGGACGCGTACCGCTGGTACTTCCTGCGGGCGATCGCGTTCGGCCAGGACGGCTCGTTCTCGTGGGAGGACTTCTCCGCCCGCTACACGTCCGAGCTGGCCAACGACTACGGCAACCTCGCCTCGCGCGTCGCGGCCATGGTCGGCAAGTACTTCGACGGCGCGCTGCCGGCCTCGGCGGCCGACGGCGACGCGGAGAAGGCGATCCACGAGGGCCTGGCCAAGGCCGTCGCGACGGCCGACGCGAAGATCGGCGAGGAGCTGGACTTCCAGGCCGGCATCCTGGCGATCTTCGACTTCGTGAAGCAGGTCAACGGCTACATCACGGAGCAGGAGCCGTGGAAGGTCGCGAAGGACGACAGCGAGCAGGGTCGCGCCCGCCTCGCCACGATCCTGTACACGGCCGCCGAGTCCCTCCGCGCCGTCGCGGTCCTGCTGAACCCGATCATGCCGGAGACCTCGCAGGCGCTCTGGGAGTCCCTGGGCGCCGAGGCGTCCCTGGGCGCCCTGGCCACCCAGCCGGTCCAGTCCTCCGCCACGTGGGGCCAGCTCCCCGCGGGCGCGACGGTGACGAAGGGCGCGGTGCTGTTCCCGCGCCTGGAGGAGCCGAAGAAGGACTGACGTCCGACTACGTCCGACTACGTACGAAGAAGGCCGCCGTCCCTGCACACAGGGCGGCGGCCTTTTCCGTGCTCGTCACCAGGTCAGAGCGAGGGCGGCGACGGCGGGGGCCATGTAGACCAGCGGGAAGGGCACGTGGCGGTACGAGCGGGCCCGGAGGATGGTGATCACGGCGCCGGCGAAGTAAAGGATCAGCCCGATCGCGGCGAGGGTCCCGATCGCCGGCAGGTAGAACCCGACGACGAGCCCGACGGCCCCGGCGGCCTTGGCGGCCCCGAGCCGGTTCCACCAAGAGCGCGGCACGCCGTACTGGGCGAGGGGCTCGACGACGAACGCGGCCCGGAAGAAGATCGCCGCTGCGGAGAACCCGGCCATGAAGGCGGCGACGGCGGTGACGACGACAGCGGTGGTGGACATCTCGGTGAACATCGCGACGGCTCCTTCAGCCTCTCCCGTGTCCGCCTCGACCGAGCCGGACACAGCACTGACGGAGCCCGGACGGGATGTGTGACGGCACGCGCGAAGAAGGTTCAGCCCGCGCGGCCGGGTTCGTCGCTGTCGCCATGCCGACACCGTGGCATATGCCAAGAGCCCGGGATCGAGAGATCCAGGCTCTTCACACGTGTGGGTTACGGAGGCGGGGTGGCGGGATCAGCCGGCCGTCGCGTACGAGACGAAGCCCGCCCAGGCGCCGGGCACGAACGCGAGCTGCGGGCCGTCGAGGCACTTGGAGTCGCGGACGTGGACGGTGGCGGGGGTGGTGGCGATCTCGATGCAGGAGTCGCCCTCGCTGCCGCTGCTGTAGCTGCTCTTGAACCAGACCAGTTCGGAGGCGTCCCCGGCCGAGGTGTTGCGGATCATGTCTCTCCCAGCAGTTGCTCGATGAGGGCCGACGACTCACGAGGGGTGAGAGCCTGAGCCCGGATGATGCCATACCGCAACTCCAGGATATGGAGCTGTTTCCGCTCGGTCACCGGCCGACCGTTGGCCACCACCGGCGAGCGCCCGACCACCGATCCGTCATCGAACTTCAGCACCTCGATCCCGCCGTCCACTCCGGCGTGCTCCTCGCGGTCCATCGGCATCACCTGGAGCTCGACGTTCCGCAACCGTCCTACCTCCAGCAGCCGCTCCAGTTGGGGGCGCCGCAGGCTCCGCCCGCCCAGCGGGCGGCGAAGCGTCCACTCCTCCAGGACGAAACTGAGCTCAGGGGCAGGATCCCGCTGGAAGATGCTCTGCCTGGCCACACGACCGGCCGCCATCCGCTCCACCTCGTCCTGCGTGTACGCCGGTCGCCTCATCAACAGCAGCCCACGCGCGTACTCCGGCGTCTGCAAGAGGCCATGGATGTTGAGCGGGTCGTACAGCTGGATCTCCACCGCCTTCCCCTCCATCTTCGCCAACGCCCGCACCTTCTTCGGGTACCGGACCTTCGCCACGTCCTCCTTCATGGCCGAGAGCAGGCCACCCGCCCCCAGCACCTCGTCCGCCTTGTCCAGGAACTCGGGGCGCGGGATCCGCTTCCCGCTCTCGATCTTGTAGACGAGGTCCTCGCCGTAGCCGGTGGCCGTCCCGAGCTCGGCGGCCCGCATCCCCACCGACTCTCTCCGGAGCCTCAACTGCCGCCCCACGGTGGCGACCACGGCCACGCCCCAGTCGTCGTCCGGGTCGACCTCCCACCCCGGTTCGTCCGCCTCGGTCTTGAGCCGCTGTGCCGCACCATCCACCGACATTCCGCACCCTTCCCTCGCCCCTTCGTGGCGCGACGCCCCTACCCGTGAAGAGGGTCCGGACAGCCCGGACAGCAGTGGACAAGGTCCGGACAGTCACCCTACGCATCGACACCGTCACTGTTCACGGTAGGCATCGGCGGCCACGCTCGGTGACGTGAATCAGCAGAACACCACCCAAGTACCCCCGTCGACACGTCACTTCAGCGTGCTCCTGTCGCCCACGCGACGCGGGGCCCGGCTCGCCCGGCTGCTCGCCGTCGAGTGGATGCGGGATCACGAGGTGCCGTACGGCGCGAGGGAGGCCGCCACCCACGTCGTCGCCGAACTCGCCGCGAACGCCGCCACGCACGGCCGGGTAGCCGGCCGAAGCTTCCGGCTGGCGCTCCTGTCGCAGCCGGAGGTCCTTCGCATCGAGGTGACGGACACCCGGGGCGAGAGCCTCCCGCGCCTCCAACCGCCCTCCCCCGAGGGCGACTCCGGACGCGGGCTGCTCCTCGTCGAGGCGCTGGCCGACCGGTGGGGCGTCGTGCTCGGCCCCGTACCGAGGAAGACCGTATGGGCCGAACTCGACCTGCCATACCCCTGACCTGCACAGAGAGAGTGGTCACCGAAACCCGGAAATGCGAACTCCGGCGGGGCGGACGGTCTCCTCAAGGACGACCACTGAGAGAAAGAACCCCACCAAGCCCCACCCCTCCGCCCCGCTCGGGCCGGACTCACTCACTCGGGTGAAAAACCCCAAGTCGGCTGGCTTTGGACCGGGTTGCTTGATCTACGCTCGGCGCGACAGACCACATCACCGCTGACATGCGTCGGCCCCCGCCGGGACCGCAAATCCCAAAGGCGAGGGCCTGACCATCAAGGAAGTAGAGCTTCCCGATGGGTACCCAGAACACTAGCGCGCGCCCGCGCTCCCAGTCCCGTAACGACGGGAAAAACCACTCCTCCTCTCGTAGTGCCCGCAGGCACTACGGCGGCGGCGTCGTCCACGACAACGCCCGTCACACCAGCCGCTTCACGGTGGTCGGCAATCACCTCGCCCAGCACGACGCCCTGTCGCTGAC
Organism: Streptomyces sp. NPDC029956; assembly: GCF_055574655.1. NCBI lineage: Bacteria > Bacillati > Actinomycetota > Actinomycetes > Kitasatosporales > Streptomycetaceae > Streptomyces > Streptomyces sp. NPDC029956. The sequence goes on from NZ_JBVHZJ010000004.1 coordinate 50,052, forward strand.
GGCCATCGGCCTGGCCCTGCACATCCAGTCGCTCCCGACCGGCGCCCAGGTCGACATCGACAGCCTCGCCGGCCGCTTCCCCGAGGGAAAGACCCGGATCGCGGCCTCCCTCCGAGAACTCGAAACCCACGGCTATCTGCGACGTACCCGCGTACGTACCGACGGGGGCCGCATGGTCACCCGTACGGTCTCCTGCAACCAGCCGGGCAGGACGGGCGGCGCGGACGAACCGAGCCCCCGGCCCCGACGGGTCGCGGAGACACCACCGCGCCGCCGCGCCCTGCCCGCCGTACCGCAGCCCGTGTACCCCACCCCGGACCTGCTCCGGACCGCCCTCGGAGTCCTCTCCGGACTCCGCCGCGAGGACCCCCGGCTCCTGATCTCCGCCACCGATGCCGAACACCTCGTCCCGGGCGTCGCCGCCTGGCTGGAGCGGGATCTCACCCCCGAGGCCGTCCACCGCGCCCTGACCCACGGCCTGCCCCCGGAAACGCTGCACCGCCCGGCCGCACTCCTGGCCCACCGCCTCACGGCCCAACTCCCGCCCCTACCGCACTTCCGCACCCCCGGCGAGAGCCCGGCGGCCAGGCACCCCCTCCAGAACTGCGACACCTGCGACCGCGCCTACCGCGCCCCCGAACCGGGCGACTGCGGGTCCTGCGCGGCAGTGGCGGGATCGGACTGACGTTCGTTGCTCGTGTGAATGAACACGTGGCAGCATGCGCGGGTGAGTGAGAACGGGGACGACATACCGAGGTCTCGGCAGGTTTCGAGACTTACGGATCTGACGGACGCACCTGCCGAGGCGTCGGGTCGGGGTGGCGAAGCGACCCCGGGGGACCCGCCCGCACAGGCCGTGCCGCAGGCGGAGCAGGCCCACGGGATCGCCGAGGCCCGGCGGGAGTTTGCGCGGTTGCTGGGCGAATTCCGGCGTACGGCCGTGCTGGTGCCGTTCGATGACCAGGACAGTCTGTGGACCGCGGACTTCAACGGGGTGCGGTGGATCTGCGCGTTCTCGGACGAGGAGGCTTTGGGCAGGTTCGCGGCGGCCCGGGGAGAAGCCGGGCGGGAGTGGACGTACCGGACGATCCTGGGCGCTCGGCTCCTCGACGTGATGGTGCCGATGCTGCCCGGTCCGGGCGGAGTCGCGCTGGACGCGGGCAGTACGGACGGAACGCTCTTCCCGCCGGTGGCGGGGATCGTCCCGGACGAGGTGGCGGTGGACCTGGAAGACACAGTGGATCTCGGGGGAACGGGGACGCGATGAGTGGGGACAAGCCCGACCTGGCAGCGCCGGCGGCGGCGCTGTCGGAGATAGCGAAGGGCATCGACCTGGCGCATGCCGAGCTGAAGGAGCTCGGGATGATCGGTGAGGCGTCGACGGGCCGCGGCTTCTCCGATCTGGCGCTGTCCGGAATGGAGTTGGGGCACGGCGGCCTGACCTCGGAGTTCGACACCTTCTGCGGCCGGTGGGAGTGGGGCGTACGCGCGCTCACCCTGCGAGGGAACGGCTTCGCGCAGGCGGTCGGCCTGTCGGCCGGATCGTTCGCGGAGCAGGAGCAGTACATCAAGGACTCGATCAAGATCGGTGTGAACTCCCTCAACGGGAACCCGCACCTCTCCGAGGACGAGGTCAAGCAGAAGAGCTGGGACACCATCCGCGACCAGCACATGTGGGACGGCGCGGACTGGAGCGGGGAGTCGTTCAGCGACGCTCACGACGAGGTCAAGCAGACCTGGAAGAACACCGGTTACGACGTCATGGACGCACAGCTGGACTCGATGGAGCGCAGCGGAATGATCGACGCCGCGGTGCGTGACCGCCTGGACGGTCGGCTCAAGGAGGACCTCGACCCCGACAAGGCGACCATCGAGCAGGCCGAGCAGCCGCGCTGGGGGGAGAACCGCTGATGGTGGACTGGGGAGGCCTGGTCGACAAGGGCATCGACAAGATCGGTGACGGCGTCGACAAGGGCAAGGAACTGCTCGGCGAGGGCATCGACCACGCCACCGACAAGATCGGCCAGGGTCTGGAGAAGATCGGTGCGCACGAGATCGCGGACAAGGTCGAGGACTGGGGCGACGAGACCGCGTCCTCGCTCGGCGCGCAGGTCGGGGAGCAGCAGCTCGGGCAGACCGAGGAAGCGAACGAGCTGATCCACGGCAAGCCGGAGAAGATCGCCGAGGCGGTGAAGAACCTCCGGGACTTCCAGAAGGCATTCGACCTGGTCGGCAGCGGCATGCGGAAGCTGGACTCCGGTCACTGGAAGGGCGAGGCGGCCGACGCGTTCCGGGAGAAGTTCTCGACGCTGCCGACGGACTGGCTGCACGCGGCGGACGCCATGGAGAACGCGGCCAAGGCGCTGGAGACGTACTCCAAGGCGGTGGTGAGCGCGCAGGGCAAGGCGCGCGAGGCGATAGCCCTCTACAAGGAGGGCGACGGGGACTCCAAGGCGGCGGTCGACACGTACAACAAGAAGGTCGACGCCTACAACGCGGCTCGCACCGGGGACAGTCCGCTGCCGGACCCCGGGCCCTTCTCCGACCCCGGCAAGGCCAAGCGGCAGCGGGCCAAGGAGATCCTGAACGACGCGCGGAAGGCGCGCAACGAGGCCGGGGACACCGCGAAGGCCGCGGTCGGGGCCGCCCTCGCGCACGCGCCGAAGGAGCCGACGGGCCGCGAGCGGGCCAAGCTGGAACTGATGGACTACGGCCTCGGCCAGGGCATCGAACTGGCCCACTTCGGCGGCGGCATCGTCAAGGGCACGGCGGGCCTCCTCAACTTCGTCCGCTCGGTCAACCCGGTGGACCCGTACAACCTGACGCACCCGGCGGAGTACTACAAGGGCGTCAACATGACGCTCGCCGGCCTGGTCTCCACGGTGGCGAACCCGGACCGGGCGCTGAAGAACGCCTGGGACGCGGCGAAGGGCGACCCGTCGGAGTTCTTCGGCCGACTGGTGCCGGAACTGCTGGGCACGAAGGGCGCGGGGGTGATCCGGGGAGGGCTGCGCGCGGGCCTGAAAGACGCGACCAAGCACCTGCCGGACACGAAGAAGCCGGGCGGCAGCCGCGGGGACCAGGAGAAGGACCCGCCCAGCAACGGCAAGACGTGCGGCCAGACGGCCTGCAAGAACGACCCGATCGACATCGCGACGGGCCGCATGCTGCTGCCCCAGACCGACATCACGCTCCCCGGCTCTCTGCCCGTCGTCTTCCGGCGCACCTTCGACTCCTCGCGCCGGTCGGGCCGCTGGTTCGGACCGGCGTGGTCGTCGACGGTCGACCAGCGGCTCGAGATCGACTCGGAGGGCGTGGTCTTCAGCTGCGACGAGGGCAGCCTGCTCGCCTACCCGCACCCGGCACCCGGCGTCCCGGTCATGCCCACGCACGGCCGGCAGTGGCCACTCGACCGGGTCGAGGACGGCTACACGATCACCGACCCGGACAGCGGCACGGTCCGGCACTTCGCCAACCACGGCGACGAACTCGCGCTCCTGGCCCAGATCGACGACCGCAACGGCCGCTGGATCGCCTTCGAGCACGACGAGACGGGCGCCCCGACGGCGATCGTGCACCACGGCGGCTACCACCTGAAGCTCACGACGGACGAGGGCCGGGTGACGGCCCTCCACCTCGCGGGCGCGGCAGCGGACGGATCCGACCAGGAGATCCTGCGCTACGGCTACACCGCGGGCCACCTCACCGAGGTCACCAACTCCTCCGGGCGCCCGCTGCGCTTCGGCTGCGACGAGCACGGCCGCATCACCTCGTGGACGGACACGAACGGCAGCCGCTACGACTACGTCTACGACGACCGGGACCGCTGCACCTACCAGTCGGGTGCCAACGGCCACCTCGAAGCCACCTTCACCTGGGACGATATCGACCCGGCGACGGGCCTCCGGCTGACGACGTTCACCGACGGCCTGGGGAACACCGAGCGGCACCTGATCAACGACCGTGCGCAGGTCGTCGCGGAGATCGACGCACTGGGCGCGGTCACCCGCTACGCGTACGACCGCCGCAACCGGCTCCTGTCCCGGACGGACCCGCTGGGGTACGTCAGCCGCACCACCTACGACGAGCAGGGCCGCGCAACCGTTCTGGAACGCCCGGACGGACGGCAGGCCCGGGCCGAGTACGACGAGGGCGGGTTCCTGGTACGCATCGTCGGCATCGACGGCAATGTCACCCGCCAGACCTTCGACGAGCGCGGCAACCGCACGTCCGTCACCGATCCCGCAGGCCCCCGGACGGAGTTCGCCTACGACGAGGCGGGCCGACTCACCTCGGTGACGGACCCGCTCGGCGCCACCACCCACCTGGTTCTGGACAGTCGCGGCCTCCCCAGCGAGGTCACCGATCCGATGGGTGCCACCACCCGCTACGAGCGCGACGCCTTCGGACGTGCGATCCGGGTCACCGACCCCCTCGGCGCGGTCACGGAGCTGGCGTGGACGATCGAGGGCCGCCCGTTGCGGCGCATCGCACCCGACGGAACGGTGGAGACGTGGACGTACGACGGCGAGGGCAACTGCCTCAGCCACACGGACGCGATGGGCGGCACGGCCCACTTCACGTACGCCGACTTCGACCTGCTGACATCCCGCACGGGCCCGGACGGCGCACGGTACGAATTCGCCCACGACACGAACCTGCGACTGACGCGGGTGACCGACCCGCGGGGCCTGACGTGGGACTACGCCTATGATTCGGCGGGCCGGCTGGTCACCGAGTCGGACTTCGACGACCGGTCGGTGAACTACGGGCACGACGCGGCGGGCCGGCTCGCCTCCCGCGCGAACGGCCTTGGCCAGACAGTCCGGTTCGAGCGCGACAGCCTCGGACGGATCGTCCACAAGGATGCCGAAGGGGCGTCGAGCACCTACGAGTACGACGTCTTCGACCAACTGTCTTCGGCGACCGGCCCCGACGCGACACTGCAGCGCCTCCGGGACCGCTACGGCCGCCTCGTCTCCGAGACGGTGAACGGCAGGACGCTCTCGTTCAGGCACGACGCCGTGGGGCGGCGGACGGGTCGGACGACTCCAGGCGGCGCGACGAGCACGTGGTCGTACGACGCGGCGGGCCGCCGCACGGAACTGACATCGTCGGGCCGGACGCTGGCCTTCACCCACGATGCCCTCGGCCGTGAAACGGCGCGCCACATCGCCGACTTCGCCGTCCTGAACTCGTCGTTCGATGCGATGGGCCGACTCAGCGGTCAGGAGGTCACCGGCGGTTCGGGGCGCCGGCTCCAGCACCGGGCGTATACGTACCGCGCGGACGGCGGTCTCACAGGCGTCACCGACGCGCTCTCCGGCGCGCGCAGCTTCGACCTGGACGCGGCCGGCCGGGTCACGGCCGTCCAGGCACGGGGCTGGTCGGAGCGGTACGCATACGACGAGGCGGGCAACCAGATGGAGGCGTCCTGGCCGTCCACGCACCCGTCCCGGTCCGCAACGGGCAGGCGCGCCTACGAGGGCACCCGTATCACCGGAGCGGGCGCTGTCCGCTACGAACACGACGCCCAGGGCAGGATCGTCCTCCGCCAGAAGACCCGTCTGTCCCACAAGCCCGACACCTGGCGCTACGAGTGGGACGCGGAGGACCGCCTGACCTCGGTGACCACGCCGGACGGTGAGGTCTGGGGGTACGCGTACGACCCCTTGGGCCGCCGCATCTCCAAGCAATCCCCCCTGGAGACGGTCCACTTCACCTGGGACGGCGCGACCCTCTGCGAACAGACGACGTCCGACGTCACCCTCACCTGGGACCACGCGGGCTTGCGCCCCCTGGCCCAGACGGAACGCCGTACGGACCCGGGCTCCACGGACGAGCGCTTCTTCGCCATCATCACCGACCTGATCGGCACCCCGACGGAACTGGTGGACGAGTCGGGCGAACTGGCCTGGCGCACCCGCACGACAGTCTGGGGCACGACGACGTGGAACAGGTCGGCCACCGCGTACACCCCCCTGCGCTTCCCCGGCCAGTACTTCGACCCGGAATCGGGCCTCCACTACAACTACTTCCGCTACTACGACCCGGAAAACGCCCGCTACCTCTCCCCGGACCCCCTGGGCCTCGCCCCGGCACCGAACCCGGCGACGTACGTCCACAACCCGCACACGTGGAGCGACCCGCTGGGGCTGTCGCCCTGTCCGCCCGGCGGCCCCGAAAAACATCTCCCGCTCGATGCCGAGCGCGGCGACGTCCTGTTCCCGGACCATGACTCAGCCCTCGCCGAGGTCCTGCGCCGCTATGACATCGACGATCCCTCATACATTGCGAGAGTCGAACAGTGGGGCAAGAACCCGAACCTCTTCGGCCCCAAGGGGGAACCGTGGGAGCTGATACAGGGGATCGACTCCAAGGGGAATGAACTGGAGTTCCATCACCACGCGAACGGGCATTATTTCAAGAACAAGGATCCGGAGCTGGAGGAGTGGTCGCTACCCCATTACCACGGCCCCAAGGGCGAGCACATCTATTATGGCGACATGCAATCGGGATACGGGCTCAGAGGAGTACCGAGAAATGCTGGATGAGCGATACCTCATCGCGGGACAACCGCGTTGGGATCCGGAGGAGATCGGCTCCGTCGTCTCATCCTTGGACGGGCCGTTGGGCGATGTAGGGGCTGTGTGGGTCTTCTGCGACCCGAGCGAGGAGGGAAACGCCTGGGCCAACGCCCTGACCGCCCTCCACCAAGGCGGCATCTTCACGTGGTCGGCGAAGCTGCGCCCGGGGGGCTGGGAGCCTCCGGGCGAGAGGGACGAGCACTCCATTCTGTGGAGATCCGGGCAGCGGGCAGCAACCGAGCAGTTCCCGCGGCTTCCACGATTCGAGTCCAAGTACCAGGTTTTTCCGAACACGGAGCCGTTGGTGCGCGATGTCATCGGCGATCTGGGCGCCCGTAGCTCGGGATTCGCATGCGCCGTGGGAGACAGCGAAGAACCGAGGGATTCCTGGGTCCAGTCGGCACAGATCATGGAGACCCACTTCTCGCTCTCCAGAGACTTCAAGAACTCGGTGGACCTGGAGTCACGACGCAGAAGAATCGCCTCACTCTATGTGATGTTCTCCATCGAAGCAGGCTTCTATCCTGTCATTCCGCTCAACAAACATCCGCACGCGGGGCTGGTCCTCTTCTGCCCTGCGGAAAGATACCCGGATATTTTCCGAAGAATGGCAAGAGGCGTGACGGCCCTCGAAGGCAGCAAGGCGACAACGCAGATCAAGGACTTCCTCGGGCAGGGCGGAGATCTTGCCTACCTTTGAGCAATTCCCAGCGCGGCAGCCGAGGGGAGCACAGGAGCGAACCCGGCGTCCTCTGACAGTGCCCCGGGGGCACACGGCCGCACCGAAGGCCGTGTTTGGTGCACAGGCAGCTCGCTGGAGAGCCTGGAGCGGTTCCCGCTGGAGCCTGAGGCGAGATCCTGCCCGCCAGAGCGTTGGGAACAGCTGCGTGACCTCGCTGTCGGAGGTATGCAGCGCCGTGATCTGCCCGCCGAGGCCAGGTTGCGGTGGGGCCGGCTCGCGTGCGCGCGTACATGATCAAGGAAGTTGGTGCTCGGGCTGTGAGCGGCGTCGCTTTCCTCGCCTCTTTCCTCACCACCGGAGAGCTGCACGGCCTCCACATCGGCTCGACACTCGAAGAGGTCGACCGGACCCTCCGCCATCCCTTCGTCGATGTCGTCGACGAGGAGGGGGAATCGCTGCGGCGGGACTACGGACTCGTCGAGTTCGCCTTCAACCCGGAGCCGGAGTGGGTCATGGCCACCGCTTCGATCCAGTTGCACCGCCTCGCGCCGGACGACGACCTGGCTCGGACCTGGGCGCGGAGCACGGGTGTCGAGTTCTCCCGGTACACCTCCTGGAAGGAGGTGCACGACGAGCTCTCCCGTACCCACGGTGTCCCGGAGCTGAAGATCACCGACCAGGGCGGAATCCTCCAGTACCGGGCCGCGTCGTCGAACGTCTCCGTCCTCGTCGTGGACGGCGAGGACGAGGAGCGCGGTTACCGCGTCGGCAATGGCGACGTGTGGAGCCTCGATCTGTGGGCACCGTTCCGGGCGGGCTGACGACCGCCCCGCACCAGGTGGCCCTCCCTGAATCGAAGACGGAGGGTGGGATCCGCCCCCGCTGTCCTAAGGTGACCCGCGTGTCCATCTCCTCTTCCCAGCTTCTCGAATTCGTGCGAAGTCTTGCGGCCCCCGACTCGAAATCCCGCGAGCTGGCGGCAGATCTGGTCACCGATTCGGTGTCCAACTACTCGCCGGTCGACGGGAGAATCCTCACCGGCGTCCTCGTGGCAGCCGCAGTGAGCGAGAGCGACCCGAGCGCTCTGGAATCGCAGCTGAACGCGATCATCCAGCTCGGTTCCCTGGCCGAACCGGAGATGGTCGCAGGTTTGCGAGTTCTTGATGTCGAAAAGCTTCCCGGTGAACTCGGCGACTACGTGAGGGACATCCTGGAGGACTAGGCGCCTCGGCCGAGAAGCCTGGGGTCCGAGGCTCCCAGGCCTCCCTCCAGGTCTGTCCACGATCTCGGAGACAGGATCCTGACCATGACCAACGCCCTTCCACGTCTGCTTGAGATCTCCCCGGCGCCGAGCGAACCCCGGCGCACGGACTGGGAGGGAGTCGAGCGCAGCCTCGGGGTGGTGCTTCCCGCCGACTACAAGGAGCTCATTCACGTCTACGGGGGAGGCAACTGGGACGACTACCTGTACGTCCTGGAGCCCGGCTGCCCCAACGCGAGCTACGACCTGATCACTTGGGCGAAGCAGCAGGCCGAAGACCTGGAAGGCCTGTGGGAGTTCGAGAAGAAGCCGGCGGAACTGACCGTCGACGGGGCACGGGTCGTCCCGTGGGCGACCACGGACAACGGAGAGTGCCTCTACTGGCTCGCCCGACCCGGCTTCGGCGCGGACGAATGGACCGTCATGGTGAACGAGGCACGGGGCGACCGGTGGGAGCATTTCGCCGTGTCCTGCACGCAGTTCCTCGCGTCCGCCCTGGCCGGAGAACTGCGTTCGACCCTTCTCTCGTCCCGGTTCCCCCTCGCCACCCATGAGTTCCGCCGCATCGGTGTGGCATAGCCGAAGGGCCCGGAATCCGTGAGGATTCCGGGCCCTTCCGGGCGTTCCGACGACTACCGCGCCGCGTCCGGGTGGACCGCGTCCGCGATGTCGACCGTCTTCTTCTCGACCGGCTTGCGGAGCTGGATGTTCAGCTCGCGCAGGCGGGACTCGTCCAGCTCCGTCGGGGCGCCCATCAGGAGGTCCTGGGCGTTGCCGTTGAGCGGGAAGGCGATGGTCTCGCGGATGTTCGGCTCGTCGGCCAGGAGCATCACGATGCGGTCCACGCCCGGGGCGATGCCGCCGTGCGGCGGGGCGCCGTACTCGAAGGCGCGGAGCATGCCCGCGAACTCGTGCTCGACGGTCTCCTTCGAGTAGCCCGCGATCTCGAAGGCCTTGAACATGATCTCGGGCTCGTGGTTCCGGATGGCGCCGGAGGAGAGCTCGATGCCGTTGCAGACGATGTCGTACTGCCAGCCGAGGACGTCCAGCGGGTCCTGGGTCTCCAGGGCCTCCAGGCCGCCCTGCGGCATCGAGAACGGGTTGTGCGAGAAGTCGATCTTGCCGGTCTCCTCGTCCCGCTCGTACATCGGGAAGTCCACGATCCACGCGAAGCGGAAGACGTTCTCCTCGAACTGGCCGGCGCGCTTGGCGGCCTCGACCCGGACCGGGCCCATGATCTTGGAGACCTCGTCGAACTCGCCCGCGCCGAAGAAGATCGCGTGGCCGGGCTCCAGGCCGAGGCGCTCGGTGAGGACCTTGACGTTCTCCTCGGTGAGGAACTTGGCGATCGGGCCGGTGAGGGCGTTGCCCTCGCCGACGCGGACCCAGGCCAGGCCCTTCGCGCCGAGGGAGACCGCGAAGTCGCCGAGCTGGTCGAAGAACTTGCGCGGCTGGTCACCGGTGTTCGGGACGGCGAGCGCGCGGACGTGCTTGCCGGCGAACGCCTTGAACTCCGAGGCCTCGAAGACGTCGGAGATGTCGACGAGTTCGAGGGCCGTGCGCAGGTCGGGCTTGTCGTTGCCGTACTTCAGCATCGACTCGCGGAACGGGATCCGCGGGAACGGCGAGGTGACGTGGCGGCCGCCGCCGAACTCCTCGAAGAGCTCCGTCATGAGCTTCTCGATCGGCTGGAAGACGTCCTCCTGCTCGACGAAGCTCATCTCGACGTCGAGCTGGTAGAACTCGCCCGGCGAACGGTCCGCGCGGGCGTCCTCGTCGCGGAAGCAGGGCGCGATCTGGAAGTACCGGTCGAAGCCGGAGATCATCAGCAGCTGCTTGAACTGCTGCGGCGCCTGCGGCAGCGCGTAGAACTTGCCCGGGTTCAGACGGGACGGGACGACGAAGTCGCGGGCGCCCTCGGGGGAGGTCGCGGCGAGGATCGGGGTCGCCATCTCGTTGAAGCCGAGGGCCACCATCTTGGAGCGGATGGAGGCGATGACGGCGGACCGCAGCATGATGTTGCGGTGCATGCGCTCGCGGCGCAGGTCGAGGAAGCGGTACTCCAGGCGCCGCTCCTCGTTCACGCCGTCGTCGGTGTTGATGGTGAAGGGGATCTGCTTGGCGGCGCCCAGGACCTCGACCGTGACGGCCTCGATCTCGATCTCGCCGGTGCCGAGCTCCGGGTTGACGTTCTCCGCGCCACGCGAGACGACCTTGCCGTCGACGCGGACGACGGTCTCCTTCGTCAGCTTGTCGAGGACCTCGGCGGCGGCGGTGCCGGGCCGGGCGACGAGCTGCGTGATGCCGTAGTGGTCGCGCAGATCGATGAAGAGGATGCCGCCCAGGTCGCGCCGATTGTGCAGCCAGCCGCTCAGCCGGACGTCGGTGCCGACGTCAGAGGCGCGGAGCTCGCCGCAGGTGTGGGACCTGTACCGATGCATCGTCGTTTCATCCAGTCTTCGGGATCTGTGGTCGTGGAGCGCCGCCCTGTGGCCCCTGTCACAGATGTCACAGGACACGCGGGCAGACCCACCCAGAGTACCGGCCGGGCCAAGATCGGTTTTCGAATACGCTCAGTGGCGATCTGGTGTCCGATATTCATAAAGTGGGGCAATGCGCACCGAGGACGTCCTGGCCGCGATCGCGACCGGCCTGTGGCGCTGGGACAACGCGTCCGGGATCGTCTCGCTCGACGCCGAGGCCGCCCGGCTGCTCGGGCTGCCCGCGGAACCCGTTCGGCTCACCGAGGCGGCCGTGCGCTCGCGTTTCCACCCCGTCGACTGGAACGAGATCGACGGGGTCGTGAACCTCGCCGTCGCCGAGGGGACGCTCGCCGAGGCGCGGCTGCGGATCATGGACGTGCACGGCCGGGTGATCCGTACCGTACGGAGCAGGTCGAAGCCCCTCATCGAGGGGAACGACTACCAGCTGGTCGGCACCCTCCAGGAGGTCGCCGAGCAGGGGCCGGGGAGCGCCGCGCACACCCCCGTCACGGGTGACTGGCGCCGGTCCCGCGAGGCGTTCCTCCTCGACGCCGGGCGGGCGCTCGCGGAGGCCCGGTCGACGGCCGAGGTGCTGCGGGTGGCCGCCTCCCTGTCGATGCCCGGGTTCTCGCCGGACGGGCTCGCGGTCTTCGGGGTGGCGGGCGACCGACTGACCGTCATCGGGCACCACGGGCACAGCGAGGGCGACGAGGGGCCGTTCTCGTCGATGTCGCTCGACACCGACTACCCGGCGGCGGAGGTCGCGCGGACCGGCCGGGCGATCTATCTGCCGAGCCCCGACGAGTACCTGCGCCGCTTCCCCGTGACCTGGCCGCTCGCACAGCGCTTCGACCGCCGTTCCTGGGCCTTCGTGCCGCTGGTCGTCGCCGGCCGCACGATGGGGGCCTGGATGGCGGCCTTCAAGCACCCGGTGGCCTTCACCCCGGACGAGCGGTCGGTGCTGACGACGGTCGCCCGGATGCTCGCCCAGGCCCTCGCACGCGCGGGCGTGGCCGAGTCCGAGCGGGAACTGTCGCTCGGACTGCAGCGGACGATGATGCCGGTCCTCGGGCCGGGCATCCCCGGCATCCAGGTGGCCGCGCGGTACGTGCCGACCGGCGGCGGTCTCCAGGTCGGCGGCGACTGGTACGACATGATCCGGCTGCCCGGCGGCACCTCCCGCACCGGCGGGCGCGGCGCCGGACGCATCGCCCTCGTGATCGGCGACGTCCAGGGCCACGACGTGCGGGCGGCGGGCCTGATGGGGCAACTGCGGATCGCCCTGCGCGCGTACGCATCCGAGGGCCACCGGCCGGACGCCGTCCTCTCCCGCGCCTCGCGCTTCCTGTACGGGATCACCGACGGCGACGACGGGGAGGGCGAGGCGGGCCCGCGCTTCGCCACCTGCCTCTATCTGGAGGTCGACCTGGAGGACGGGACCGTCGACATCGCACGGGCCGGGCATCCGGACCCGGCGGTACGGATGAACGACGGAACGGTCCTTCTGAGGCCCACCGCGGGAGGCCTGCCCCTCGGCATCGACCCCGACACCGACTACCCCACCACCCGGCTCACCCTCGAACCCGGCGAGACACTGATGATCTGCACCGACGGCCTCCTGGAGACCGGCGGGCACGACCTCGACACCGGCTGGGAGCGGGTCCGCGCGCTCCTGGAGTCCCATGACGGCGAGGACCTGGAGGCGCTCGCAGACACCCTCGTGGAGGCCGTCCACGGCCCCGGCTCCCACTACACGACCGGGCCGCTCGCCGACCGCCGCGAGGACGACATCGCCGTCCTGCTGCTCTCCCGCCGGCCCGTCGGCACGATCCCGGAGGCCCCGCGCCGGACCCTGATGACGATCGCGCAGGCCGAGCCGGAGCGGATCGCCGAGGCGCGCGAGCAGGTGCGGCAGCTGCTGCACGACTGGCGGGACGAGGACCAGCTCGACTCCGCGGTCCTCATGGTCTCCGAGATGGTCACCAACGTCCTCGTGCACACGGACGGCGACGCGCTCCTCGTCGCCGAGGTCGCCTGCGGGGAGAAGTCACGGCGGCTGCGCGTCGAGGTCTCCGACGGGAGCGACGAGCTGCCGCACAAGCGCCACCCGGGCGAGATGGCGTCGAGCGGGCGCGGCCTGGTCCTGATGGAGATGCTCGCGGACGCGTGGGGCGTCGACCCGCGCGGCGAGGGCAAGGCGATCTGGTTCGAGCTGAACGAACCGGACTCGGGGCAGGGCTGCTGCGGGTAGCCCTGCCGAGGGCGGCCCGCTGCAGACGGTCGGGCGTGGGCGGCTCGCCGCACGCGCGGGGGTGGGCGGCTCACCAGGTGGGCGGGCGTGGACGGCTCACCGGGTGGGCGGGCGTGGACGGCTCGCCGCACGCGCGGGCTCCCCGTGTGCGGGGCTCTCCTGTGCGGCGCAGACTGGTGTCGTACGGCCGCCCGGGGGAACCGCGCCCTCGGAGACGCGCGCTCTGGAGGCCACGTCGGGGGACCCACGCCGGGGGGACCACGGAGCACGCCATGGACACCCACAAGGTCGGCAGCGACACCACCGTGCTGGCCGACAGCCTCGAAGTCCCGGGCATCGGGCACCTGCCCGTCAACGCCTATGTCGTCACCGCCGCCGAGCCCGTCGTCGTCGACACCGGCGTCTCCCTCCCCGACCGTGACTTCGTCGCGGCGCTCGGCGAGGTCGTCGACCCGGCCGACGTGCGCTGGATCTGGCTCACCCACCCCGACCGGGACCACACCGGCGGCATCTTCGACCTCCTCGACGCCGCCCCGGACGCGCGGGTGATCACCACGTTCCTCGGGGCCGGCGAGATGATGACCGAACGCCCGCTGCCCATGGACCGGGTGTACTTCCTCAATCCCGGCCAGTCCCTGGACGTCGGCGACCGTTCCCTGCAGGCCTTCCGGCCGCCGCTCTTCGACAACCCCGCCACCGTCGGCCTCTACGACGACCGCACCCGTTTCTGCTTCAGCTCCGACTGCTTCGGCGGGCCCATGCCGAGCGCCGAGGTCGCGGAGAGCGGGCACGCGAGCGATCTCAAGCCGGAGGACCTACGGCAGGCGCAGCTGCTGTGGGCGACGATCGACAGCCCCTGGGCGCACCTCGTGGACCCGGAGAAGTACCGGGCGACGATCGAGCCGATACGGGAGATGGACCCGGAGATCGTGCTGTGCACGCATCTGCCACCGGCCGTGAGGATGTTGGACCGGATGATCGAGACGATCGCGATGGTCCCGGACTCCGACCCCTTCGTGGGACCCGACCAGGCGGCCCTCGAACAGCTCCTGGCCTCGTTCCAGCCGGACGGCCCGGTCCCGGCCTAGGCGGTCCCGGCCTGGGCGGTCCCGGCCTGGGCGGTCCGTCTACGCGGTGCCCGGGGTGTCCTCGGGGGAGGCGCGGGGAGTTCCGTACCGCGTCCGCAGTTCGCCGAGGATTCCCGTCGCCGCGGCCGTCAGCGGTACGGCGAGCAGCATGCCGAGGATGCCCGCGACGGACGCCCCGGCCGTGATCGCCAGCATCACCGCGGCCGGATGCATCTGCACGGTGCGGCTCTGCACCATCGGCTGGAGCAGGTAGCCCTCGATCATCTGGACGGCCAGGACGATGCCGAGCACCCACAGCGCGATGGCGAAGCCCCGGTCCGCGAGCGCGACGAGGACGGCGATCGCGCCGGAGAGGAAGGCGCCGAGGTACGGGATGTAGGCGGTGACGAAGACGAGCGCGGCAAGCCCCACCGCGCCGGGGACGTCGAGGACGACGAGTCCGAGGCCGATGAGGATCGCGTCGACGAGGGCGACGAACGTCGTCCCGCGCATGAAGCCCTCGACGGCCTCGAACGCACGGCGCGCCATGGCCTCGACGAGGTCGCCGGTGTCGCGGGGGACGAGGGCGCGCAGGGCACCGGCGGCCCGGTCCGAGTCCCGCAGGAAGAAGAAGATCAGGACCAGGGAGAGGGCGGCGGTGGCGAGCATCCCGCCGACGACACTGAGGCCCGTGAGCACGCCCGAGGCGGCCGTGCCGCCGAACTGCTTCAGGAGGCCCTCGGCGTTCTTGGCGAGGTCGTCGAGGGAGGTCCCGGCCGGGCCGAGGTGCTCGGCGATGTCGGTGGCGGCCTGCCGGAGCGAGGCGATGATCTGGTCGCCGGTCTTGATGAGCGCGGCGACGACGATGTACGTGGCTCCGCCGACGACCGCGAGGACGGCGACGACGGTGAGCGCGGCCGCGAACGACTTCCGCACCTTCATCCGGAGCAGGCGTCGGTAGAGCGGCCCGAGGAGGGCGGCACCGAGGATCGCGAGCAGGACGGGGGTGACGACCGTCTCGAAGACGACGCACAGCCAGATGCCGACGGCGGCGACCCCGGCGGCGAGGAGCAGGACGGCGCACCAGGCGGCGACCCGGCGGACGGGTTCGGGAAGGAGCGGGGACGACGTCTGCACCCGACCACCGGACCACGCTCTCCGGCGTGTCGTCGCGCGCGGACCGACCGTACGGGTGACGGAGCGTCAGCGGGCCCGCCCGTGCGGACACCCACGCGCGCGTACGGGCGGGAAGCCCGCTCCGTAGCGACGTCCACGCGCGCGTACGGGGCCGGGCGCTTCGCCCGGCCCCGTACGCGGTCCTGCCGTTCCTGCCTACTCGCCCATCCCGTGGACCGCCGGGATCGTCCCGAGGCGGCCCGCCTGGAAGTCCTCGAAGGCCTGGCGGAGTTCGGCCTGGGTGTTCATGACGAACGGGCCGTAGTGGGCCATCGGCTCACGGATCGGCTGTCCGCCGAGGAGCACGATCTCCAGGTCCGGGGTGTTCCCGTCCTGCTTCTCGTCGGCGCGGACGGTCAGCGAGCCGCCCTTTCCGAAGACGGCGGTCTGGCCCGTGTGGACCGGGCGCCGCTCCGCGCCCACGCTGCCGCGGCCCGCCATGACGTACGCGAGGCCGTTGAAGTCCTCGCGCCACGGCAGCGTGATCTCGGCGCCCGGTCGCAGGGTCGCGTGGATCATCGTGATCGGGGTGTGGGTGATGCCCGGTCCGTCGTGGCCGTCGAGCTCGCCCGCGATGACGCGGAGCAGCGCGCCGCCGTCGGGAGAGGTGAGCAGCTGCACCTGGCCGCCGCGGATGTCCTGGTAGCGGGGGGCCATCATCTTGTCGCTCGCGGGCAGGTTCACCCACAGCTGGAGGCCGTGGAAGAGGCCGCCGCTGACGACGAGGGACTCCGGCGGCGCCTCGATGTGGAGGAGGCCGGAGCCGGCCGTCATCCACTGGGTGTCGCCGTTGGTGATGGTGCCGCCGCCGCCCTGGGAGTCCTGGTGGTCGAAGGTCCCGTCGATGATGTAGGTGACGGTCTCGAAGCCCCGGTGGGGGTGCCAGGGCGTGCCCTTGGGCTCTCCGGGCGCGTACTCCACCTCACCCATCTGGTCCATCATGATGAACGGGTCGAGGTACTGGTAGTTGATTCCCGCGAAGGCGCGGCGGACCGGGAAGCCCTCGCCCTCGAAGCCCGAGGGAGCCGTGGTCACGGCGAGCACCGGGCGCGGACTGGCGTCGGCCTGGGCGGCCACGCGCGGCAGGGTGAGCGGGTTCTCGACAGTCACTGCAGGCATGACGGACCTCCTAGAGCGGCCTTCTCCGACCGTGTACGTCCACTTTAGTTGAACGATGAACTTCTTGCCACCCGTAACGCGGAACGCCCGGGAGGAATTCCTCCCGGGCGCTCTCCCACGTCTTGGGCCAAGCCTGCGTCAGCCGTACATCCGGCGCATCGCGAAGTCGACCATCTGCTCCACGGCCTTCGCGTCGAAGACCATACGGTGATCGCCCTCCATGTCGAGGACGAAGCCGTAGCCGGTCGGCAGCAGATCGATCACCTCGGCACCGGTGATCACGAAGTACTTCGACTCCTTGCCCGCGTACCGCCGCAGCTCCTTGAGCGAGGTGAACATCGGGATGACCGGCTGCTGGGTGTTGTGCAGGGCCAGGAAGCCGGGGTTGTCGCCGCGCGGGCAGTAGACCTTCGAGGTCGCGAAGATCTGCTGGAAGTCCTCCGGTGCGAGCGTGCCGGTCGTGAACGCGCGGACCGCGTCGGCGAGGGAGGGCGGCGAGGGCTCCGGGTAGAGCGGGGGCTGCTGCCCGTACCCGCCCTGCACGCCTCCCTGCATCCCGCCCTGCATGCCGGCCTGCATCCCGCCCTGCTGCGGCGGGGCGTACTGCTGCTGGGCACCCGGATTCTGCTCGTAGCCGTACATGGGGGCCAGCCTATCGACCCGGGGCCGGTCGCAGCACTGCACAGGGGCGACTCGGGGCCCACCCCGCCGTCCGGCGCGGGACGCGGTGCGGACCGCGCCGTCGGACGGGTCGTCCGGGGCACACGGGACCCGTCGCCCCCGGCCGCTTCCCCGCCCCGAGGGGACGGACGGGAGCGGACCTGAAGGACCTGCACCGAGACGGCGCGCACCGCGCGAGGGAGGCCCCTGGCACATGCCCCGGGCCCTTTTTCTGCGGCTCGTGTCACAGATGGCCGGATAGGGGTTGCTCTTATTACCGGTGGGTAGCATCATCGTAGAGAAGCGTGGGCTACTCACCGGTAGTACGAGCACGGCCCCGCTCGCGTACCAGGACATCCTCCTCCCCGAGCCTTTACGGAGCCGTCGCCATGGGGCACTACAAGTCGAATCTCCGCGACATCGAGTTCAACCTCTTCGAGGTCCTCGGCCGCGACAAGGTGTACGGCTCCGGGCCGTTCGAGGAGATGGACGTCGAGACCGCCAAGAGCATCCTCGACGAGATCCGCCGCCTCGCCGAGAACGAGCTCGCGGAGTCCTTCGCCGACGCCGACCGCAACCCGCCGGTCTTCGACCCCGAGACCAACACCGCCCCCGTGCCGGCCACCTTCAAGAAGTCGTACAACGCCTTCATGGAGTCCGAGTACTGGCGTCTTGGCATCCCCGAGGAGATCGGCGGCACCGTCTCCCCGCGCTCCCTGATCTGGGCGTACGCGGAGCTGCTCCTCGGCTCGAACCCGGCCATCTGGATGTACTCCTCCGGCCCGGCCTTCGCCGGCATCCTCTACACCGAGGGCAACGAGGCGCAGAAGAAGGCCGCGCAGATCGCCGTCGAGAAGCGCTGGGGCTCCACCATGGTGCTCACCGAGCCCGACGCGGGCTCGGACGTCGGCGCCGGCCGCACCAAGGCCACCCAGCAGGAGGACGGCTCCTGGCACATCGAGGGCGTGAAGCGCTTCATCACCTCCGGTGAGCACGACATGGAGGAGAACATCCTCCACTACGTCCTCGCCCGCCCCGAGGGTGCCGGCCCCGGCACCAAGGGCCTCTCCCTCTTCCTCGTCCCGAAGTTCGAGTTCGACTGGGAGACCGGCGAGCTGGGCGAGCGCAACGGCGTCTACGCCACCAACGTCGAGCACAAGATGGGCCTCAAGGCCTCCAACACGTGCGAGATGACCTTCGGCGACCAGCACCCCGCCAAGGGCTGGCTGATCGGCGACAAGCACGACGGCATCCGCCAGATGTTCCTCATCATCGAGTTCGCCCGCATGATGGTCGGCACGAAGGCGATCTCCACCCTCTCCACGGGCTACCTCAACGCCCTGGAGTACGCCAAGGAGCGCGTCCAGGGCACCGACCTGGCCAACTTCATGGACAAGGCCGCGCCCAAGGTCACCATCACGCACCACCCCGACGTCCGCCGCTCGCTCATGACGCAGAAGGCGTACGCCGAGGGCATGCGCTCCCTCGTCCTCTACACGGCCTCCGTGCAGGACGAGATCGCGATCAAGGAAGCGGCCGGCGAGGACTCCAAGGCCCTGCACGGCCTGAACGACCTGCTGCTCCCGATCGTCAAGGGCTACGGCTCCGAGAAGGGCTACGAGCAGCTCGCGCAGTCGCTCCAGACCTTCGGCGGCTCCGGCTTCCTGCAGGAGTACCCGATCGAGCAGTACATCCGGGACGCCAAGATCGACACCCTCTACGAGGGCACCACGGCCATCCAGGGCCAGGACTTCTTCTTCCGCAAGATCGTCCGCGACCAGGGCGCGTCCCTGAACGCGCTGTCCGAGGAGATCAAGAAGTTCCTCGCGGTCGGCACCGGCGGCGAGGACCTCGCCGTCGCCCGCGACGCGCTGGCCAAGGCCGCCGTCGACCTGGAGAGCATCGTCGGCACGATGATCACCGACCTCACCGCCACCGGCGAGGACGTCAAGAACATCTACAAGGTCGGCCTCAACACCACCCGCCTGCTGCTGGCCTCCGGCGACGTCGTCGTCGGCTACCTGCTGCTGCGCGGTGCGGCCGTCGCCGCCGAGAAGCTGGCCGCGGGCGCGGCGGACAAGTCCGCCAAGGAAGCAGCCTTCTACCAGGGCAAGATCGCGGCCGCGAAGTTCTTCGCCGCCAACGTCCTGCCGGGCGTGAGCGCCGAGCGCGCCCTCGCCGAGGCCGTCGACGGCTCGCTGATGGACCTGGACGAGGCCGCGTTCTAAGAACGCCTCGAAGGCGCCCCCGGGCGCCTCTCGTCCACACCGGCACGGCCCGTCCCCGGGGAGGGGGGCGGGCCGTGCCTGTTTCTCACCGACGGGCGTGCACGACGAGGTACGGGCGCGCGCTACGAGCGACGGCCGCCGAACTGCCAGTCGTGGACCTCGACGACGGCGTACGCGTCCGGGTTCGGGAGCACGGCACGCGCCGCCTCGGGGCCGGACGCCCGGACCAGGGCCGCCGTGCCCAGCCGGCTCCCGCCGTCGTCGGAGAGCAGCGGCCCGTAGGCGATCAGGTCGCCCCGTTCCTCCCAGTCGGCCGGCGCCTCCAGGTCGACCGTTTCCAGGTCCGCGACCTCCAGGTCCACGGCCCGCCCCGTCGCAGTCACCGTCGCCGTCTCAGTCGACGCACCGAGGCCGATCACCAGGAAGCGGTCACCGCCCTCCCGACCGCCGGGAAAGTCCCACATGGTGCGCCCGAGGACGTTGCGCCACCGGCGCAGCAACACGTCCCGGTAGACGCCGGCCTGGTAGTTGGGCTCGTCGAAGGCGAACGCCCGGGCCGCGCCGACATCCGGCAGGTCGAGGATGTGCACGCTGCCGCTGGGCGTCTCGCCGTCCTCGCCGAAGGTCGGCCCCCGGGCGATCATCTCCTCGGCGTACCGGTCCATATAGGCCCAGTGGGCCTCCAGCAACGCGTCGCGCAACGGCAGGGACCCGGCCCGGTCCCGGTGGTAACAGAGGAATTCCATGGCCGAAGGATCTCCTCACGGAGCGGCCCGGGGCGAGCGGTTTGCGGGGCCCCGTATTCGTATACCGGGCTCTGCGTAAGGTGGAACCCATGAGCAGCGCAGCCTCCCGTCCCACCGCCGGCCCCTTCGACCGCGGACACACCGACGACCTCATGGCCTTCCTGACGGCCTCGCCCTCGCCGTACCACGCGGTCGCGAGCGCCGCCGAGCGGCTTGAGAAGGCCGGCTTCCGCCGGGTCGAGGAGACCGCGGCCTGGGACGCGACGAGCGGCGGGAAGTACGTCGTCCGCGGCGGCGCGATCATCGCCTGGTACGTGCCGGAGGGCGCCTCCGCCCACACCCCGTACCGGATCGTCGGCGCCCACACCGACTCCCCCAACCTGCGCGTCAAGCCGCAGCCCGACATGGGCGCGCACGGCTGGCGACAGGTCGCGGTCGAGATCTACGGCGGCACCCTCCTCAACACCTGGCTCGACCGCGACCTCGGCCTCGCCGGACGGCTCACCCTCCGCGACGGCAGCCACCACCTGGTCAACGTGGACCGGCCGCTGCTGCGCGTCCCGCAGCTCGCGATCCACCTCGACCGGGGCGTCAACGACGGCCTCAAGCTGGAGCGCCAGCGCCACATGCAGCCGATCTGGGGCATCGGCGACGTCCACGAGGGCGACCTGATCTCCTTCGTCGCCGCCGAGGCCGGCGTCGACGCCGAGGACGTGAGCGGCTGGGACCTGATGGTGCACGCCGTCGACGCCCCCGCCTACCTGGGCCGCGACCGCGAACTGCTCGCCGGGCCCCGCATGGACAACCTGCTGTCCGTGCACGCCGCCGTCGCCGCGCTCGCCTCCCTCGCGGGCCGCGACGACCTCCCGTACATCCCGGTCCTCGCCGCCTTCGACCACGAGGAGAACGGCTCCGAGGCCGACACCGGTGCCCAGGGCCCGCTCCTCGGCAACGTCCTGGAGCGCTCGGTGTACGCGCGCGGCGGCGCCTACGAGGACCGCGCCCGGGCCTTCGCCGGCACCGTCTGTCTCTCCTCCGACACCGGCCACGCCGTCCACCCGAACTACGCGGAGCGCCACGACCCGACGCACCACCCGCGCGTCAACGGCGGCCCGATCCTCAAGGTGAACGTCAACCAGCGGTACGCCACCGACGGCAGCGGCCGCGCGGTCTTCGCCGCCGCCTGCGAGAAGGCGGGCGTGCCGTGGCAGTCGTTCGTCTCCAACAACGACATGCCCTGCGGCACGACGATCGGCCCGATCACCGCCGCCCGCCACGGCATCAAGACGGTCGACATCGGCGTGGCGATCCTCTCCATGCACAGCGCCCGCGAACTCTGCGGCGCCGAGGACCCGTACCTCCTGGCCAACGCCCTGGTCGCGTTCCTGGAGGGCTGAGCCGGGAGGACCGGGCTCGGGAGGACCGGGCTCGGCGAAACATCCGCGAAAGGCCCCGCCTGACAGCGTCCTCCTCATGCACCGTCATGAGGGTCCCTCACGGGGGAAGTTCGCCGTAGGTCTCGCCGTCGCCGTCGTGCTCGCCACGGCGGCGACGGCGTTTCTGATCAGTACGTACAACGAGCGGCCCCCGTGGGGGACGGACATCGCCTACGAGGGCGGCTTCGTCCAGGCCTCCCGCATCCGCGGGTACGACGTGGACGGCTCCCGCACCAAGGCGCTGCTCGCCGGGGAGTGCGCGCTCATGGAGCGGCAGGGGATGGGCGGCGACCGGGCCGTCCACGACCCGGCGGCCTGGGTCGCCGGGTGCCTGGACGGGGCCGCGGGGCGCCCGTCCAGGAACCAGGGACTGATCCGATGAACAGAACCTAGGCGTCGAGCCCCGCGAGGATCAGCGGAAGACGGGCCACGCCCGACTCCGCGACCTTCACCGGCACGCCCCAGTCCTGCTGGTGGACATGGCAGGCCGGGTACTCGTTCGCCGGGTCGTCGTCGCAGGACGCGGCCATCGCCGAGACGTGCAGGACGCCCTCGGTGAGCTCCGGGTTCAGGTCGAGCTCACGGAAGAGGTCCGTACCCGTGCCCTCGCCCGCGAGGAGCAGTTCCGGCGGGGTCGAGGAGACCAGGAGGCGGGTCGAGGGGCCGTACCGCTCGTCCAGCTTCTGTCCGTTGGGCGCCTGGAAGACCACGTCCAGCCGGAGCCGGCCCGGGGCGACCTCGGTGGCCTCGCGCCGGGTGCGGTGGGCGACGGCCTCGACCTGGACGGCCTCCTCGGGGAGGCGCAGCCGGGTCAGCCGGTGCCGGGCGGACTCGACGACCACGATGTCGCCGTCGACGAGGACCGCGTCGCTGGCCTCCCGCAGGTCCGTGGCGAGCGTCGTCACCTCGCCGGACGCCGGGTCGTAGCGGCGCAGGGCGTGGTTGTACGTGTCGGAGACCGCGACCGAGCCGTCCGGGAGGGCGGTCACACCCAGCGGGTGCTGGAGCAGCGCCTGGTCGGCGGCGCCGTCGCGGTGGCCGAAGTCGAAGAGGCCGGTGCCGACGGCGGTGTGGACCACGCCCTCCGTGTCGACCCAGCGCAGGGCGCTGGTCTCGGAGTCGGCGACCCACAGCCGGTCCTCGGTGGCGGCGAGCCCGGAGGGCTGCGCGAACCAGGCCTCGGCGGCGGGCCCGTCGACGAGCCCCTCGTTGGTGGTGCCGGCCGCGACCTCGACGGCCTTCGTGACCGGGTCGTACGTCCACAGCTGGTGGACGCCGGCCATGGCGATCCACACCTTGCCCTGCCACCAGGCGACGTCCCAGGGCGAGGACAGGTCGACGTCCAGGGCGGGCCCGGACGTGGGGGAGCCCTGCCACCACTGCTTCCCGGTGCCCGCGATCCGCTCGATCGCGCCGGTCGCCGGGTCGAGGACGCGCAGGGCGTGGTTCACGGTGTCCGCGACGACGACGGTGCCGTCGGGCAGCTGCGCGAGGCCCTGCGGCTCCCGGAAGACACCCTCGCCGATCCGGCGTACGACGGTCTCGCCGTCGGCGGCCAGTTCGACGAGCTGGTGCCGGGTGGTGTCGGAGACCAGGAAGTTCCCGGAGGGCAGCAGGATCGCCTTGCCGGGGAAGCGCAGGTCGGTGGCGACGGGCTCGGGCGCCACGTACGGCCCGTCGCCGCGCCGCAGCGTCCCCTTGGCCTCGTGCTCGGCCTCCAGCTCCTCGACGAGCGTCCGGATCGCGTTGGCGTGCCCCTCACCGGCGTGCTGGGCGACGACGTACCCCTCGGGGTCGATCACGACGAGCGTCGGCCACGCGCGCACGGCGTACTGCTTCCAGGTCGCGAGCTCCGGGTCGTCGAGGACGGGGTGGTGCACCTCGTACCGCTCGACGGCGTCGACGACGGCCTGGTGCTCGGCCTCGTGCACGAACTTCGGCGAGTGCACGCCGACGATGACGAGCGTGTCGCGGTGCTTCTCCTCCAGATCGCGCAGCTCGTCGAGCACGTGCAGGCAGTTCACACAGCAGAACGTCCAGAAATCGAGCAGAACGATCTTTCCTCGGAGGTCGGCGAGGGTCAGATCGTCCCCACCCGTGTTCAGCCAGCCGCCCTTGCCGATCAGCTCGGGGGCACGGACACGGGCACGCTTGCGGGGTGCGGGCGCGGGGGTGGGCGCCTGGGCAGCATCGTTCATCCTTCAAGCTTGCCATCCTGGTACGAAGGTCGGATCACACGCGTACGGCAGTGCCTACGGCAGGGGGGCGGATGGCTTTGGACGGGAACGGGACGGCGGCCGACGGGGCAGCGGGGGCAGCAGCGGGATTCATGGCGTTGCCGGTACGTACGGAGCAGCGGCGGGAGGCATTCGCCGAGTGCTTGGCGGACGTCGTACGCGCCCTCTCGCTCGACCTTGCTCCCGAGTCGGAGTCCGACGATCGGGGGGCCTGGGTGTCACGGGTCCGTACGGCAGTGCGCAAGGCCTGCCGGCAGGGCCTGACGGTTTCCGGGGAGTCGTTCGACGCGTTGATCAGGGCGGCCGTCCACGACCCCGACCCGAGCTTCAATCGCGTGTTCCTTGAGCCCGCGCTGAACGCGTTCGGGCGCGGGCGCGTCCAGGTCGCGCTGCTCGGGTACCTGCGAACGGGCACAGACCTTGAGCGGGCGGGAGCCGCGCGCGCCTGGTACTGGTCAGCCCTGCCCTTGCGGATGCCCGTCGTGCGGGCGGAGAACAGCGGAGCCGACAGCCGGCCGGAGACCGATGACCGCTCGGCCGTGGTCGCCGAGTGGAACGAGGCTGCTCTGCGCGAGTTCGTGAGAAACGAGCATGTGGACGTCCGACGCTGCATCCTGCCGGGGCTGTCGCTCCGGAAGTCTGTCCATCCGCCGGAGCTGCACGACCTGGTGGACGCGGCGGTGGCGACAGCACGGTCTCATCCGGACGAGTACATCCGCCACCGCGTGGAACACCAGGTCGGCGACTGACCCCCGTCACCGGGCACGCTCGACCCGCGCGGCGCGGCCGGGAGGCGGCGGCGCAGGAGCGGCTCTCCCCCGTGCTGTGGACGGGGTGACGACCGGGGTGACGACCGGGGTGACGATCCAGCAGGGTGACGATCCGGGTGAAGCGCCGGCCGTACGGGCAGGCATAGCGGCGTGAAATATCTCGTACGGGACAAGATCTTCGCGATCGGCGACGACTACTGGATCGAGGACGAGCAGGGCCGCCACGCCTTCCTCGTCGACGGCAAGGCCCTGCGCCTGCGCGACACCCTGGAGCTGAAGGACCCCGACGGGCAGGTCCTGATCACTCTGCGGCAGAAGATGTTCAGCCTGCGGGACGCCATGACGATCGAGCGCGACGAGCGGCCGCTCGCGACCGTCCGCCGCAAGCGGCTCTCGCTGCTGCGCAACCACTACCGGGTGACGCTGGTCGAGGGCACGGAACTCGACGTCAGCGGCCGGATCCTGGACCGGGAGTTCATCGTCGAGTACGAGGGTGAACTCCTGGCCCACATCTCCCGGCAGTGGTTCCACGTCCGCGAGACGTACGCGGTGAACGTGGTCCGCGAGGACGCGGACACCGCGCTGCTCGTCGCGGTCGCGGTGTGCGTGATCCGGATGGCCGAGCGGGAACGGGAGGACTGACGCGACGGCCCGCCCGGACGGCCTTCTCCAGCGCCTGCTCCAGCGCCTCGTCCGGTGCCTTCTCCGGCGCCTCGTCCGGCTACTTGCCCAGTGCCTGGTCCAGCGCCTGCCCCAGGTCGGCCCACAGGTCCTCGACGTGCTCGATGCCGACCGAGATCCTGACCGTGCCGGGGCCGATCCCCGCCGCTTCCAGGGCCGCCGCGTCGAGCTGGTGGTGGGAGGTGGAGGCCGGGTGCATCACCAGGGTCTTCACATCGCCGAGGGAGACGCTGAGGGAGGCGAGCCGGACCGCCTCGACGAAGGTACGGCCGGCCTCCCGGCCGCCCGCCAGATCCACCGAGATCACGCCGCCTCCTCCGTCGGGCAGCAGGCGCGCGGCGACCGCCCGGTCCGGGTGGTCGGCGAGGGCGGGGTGGCGTACGGCCGCCACGGCCGGGTGCCCGGCGAGCCGGGCCGCCAGGTCGGCGGCGCTCGCGCACTGGCGCTCCATGCGCAGGGAGAGGGTCTGCATGCCGCGCAGGGTGAGCCAGGCGGCGAACGGGTCGGTGGACGCGCCCTGTTCGACCGCGTGGTGACGGATCCGCCCGTACAGTCCGGC
Source organism: Streptomyces sp. NPDC029956 (assembly GCF_055574655.1). Lineage (NCBI taxonomy): Bacteria > Bacillati > Actinomycetota > Actinomycetes > Kitasatosporales > Streptomycetaceae > Streptomyces > Streptomyces sp. NPDC029956. The sequence continues at coordinate 75,995 of NZ_JBVHZJ010000004.1, forward strand.
GTCCTTGAAGACGGCGATCCCGCCGAGGACGTCGGCGTGCCCGGACAGGTACTTGGTCGCGGAGTGGATGACGATGTCGGCGCCGTGGTCGAGCGGCCGGAAGAGGAGCGGCGAGGCGAAGGTGTTGTCGACGGCGACCGGAACCCCGGCCCCGGCGGCGACGGCGGCGAGCGCGGGCACGTCGGATACCCGGGTGGTGGGGTTGGCGATGGTCTCCAGGTAGAGCAGCCGGGTCTCGGGGCGCAGCGCCGCCCGCACCTCCTCCGGGTCGGTGCCGGAGACGTACGTGACGTCGACGCCCCAGCGGGTGGCGAGGTCGGTGAGGACCGCGTACGTGCCGCCGTACAGGCAGGTCTGGGCGATGACGTGGCCGCCGCTGGCGAGCAGGCCGAGGAGGACGGCGTTCACCGCGCCCATGCCCGAGGCGAAGGAGACGCCTGCGGTACCGCCTTCGAGACGGGCGACGGCGTCCTCGAGGGTGCGGACGGTGGGGTTGCCGAGGCGGCTGTAGAGGAAGGCGTCGGCGGACGTGAAGGCGGTGGCGAGGGCGTCGGCCGAGTCGAAGGCGAAGACGTGGCCCTGGTGGAGCGGGACGCCGAGGGGCCGACTGCCGGTGATCTCCACGTGCGGCGGGTGGACGGCGAGGGTCTCGGGGCGGGGAGCCGGCGAGGAGGACGCCGTGGGGGAGGAGCCGGGGGAGGCGACGGGGCCGGAGCCGGGGGACGAGACGGGACCGGGGCCGGGGGAGGCGACGGAGGAGGCCGTACGGGACGCGGCGGGGACGTCGGACGCGACGGACGTGGAGTCGGTGCTCATGAACCCAGTCTGTGGACGGGGCGTTTGCCTTCCCAGATCCAATACCGGCAGATTGGTTCGGCCATGAAGCCAATCGTTCACTCCCCCGATCCCGACGACCTCGTCTCACGGCTCGGTCGCTGGTCCGCCGGCCGCGGCCCCCTGTACCTGCTGCTCGCGGCCCGGCTGCGCCGCCTCGTCGACGACGGCGCGCTGCCCCCCGGCAGCCTGCTGCCGCCCGACCGACGCCTCGCGAAGGCCCTGTCCGTGGGCCGTACGACGGTGGTCGCGGCGTACGACACCCTGCGCCAGGAGGGGCGGCTCGTACGGCGGCAGGGCAGCGGGACCCGGGTCGCGCGGGCCGCGCTCGCACCGGAGGCGCCCCGGGCGGGGGACGCGCCCCGCGTGACGGAGACGTCCAACCCGCTGTTCCTGCACCTCCTGGAGGCGCCGGACGACGTCGTCCTGCTGAGCTGCGCCGCCCCCGTGGAGCCGCCGCCCGACCTGGCGGAGGCGTACCGCTCGCTCGTCCTGCCAAGCAGGGACCTCGGCTACCACCCGGCCGGTCTCGGCGTGCTGCGGGAGGCGGTGGCCGCGCGGTACGCGGAGCGCGGCGTGCCGACCGGTCCCGGGCAGATCCTGGTCACCACCGGCGCGCAGCAGGGGCTTTCGCTGCTCGCCCGGCTGCTGTTGGCGCCGGGGGACGGGGTGCTGGTGGAGGCGCCCACGTATCCGGGGGCGCTCGACCTGTTCCGGGAGGCAGCGGCCGTTCCGCTGCCGGTGGCGGTCGGGCCGGACGGGATCGACGTGGCGGAGGCGGTCCGGGTGATGGAACGCCACCGGCCCGCCCTGGCCTATGTGGTGGCCCGCTTCCAGAACCCCACGGGCACGGTGCTCCCGCCGCTCGCCGGGCGCCGGCTCGTGGAGGCGGCGAACGCGTTGGGGGTGCCGCTGGTGGACGACGAGGTGCTGGGCGACCTGGCGTTCGGTACGGCGCGGGAGCCGCTGCCGCTCTCCGGGTACGGCGAGGTGATCGCGGTCGGTTCGCTCAGCAAGGTCGTGTGGGGCGGGCTGCGGATCGGCTGGGTGCGCGGCCCGGCGTCGCTGATCGCCCGTCTCGCCCGGCTGAAGGCCCTGCACGACCTCGGCTGCGACGTGCCGTCCCAGCTGGTCGCGGCGCGGCTCCTCGCCGACTTCGCGTCCGTACGGGCCGCCCGGCTGCGCACCCTTCGCGCGGGTCACGCCCATCTGCGCGGCGAGCTCGCCCGGCTGCTTCCGTCCTGGTCCTGCGCACCGGCGTCCGGCGGCCAGACCCTCTGGGTGCGGCTCCCGCACGGCGACGGCGTCTCCTTCGCGCAGGTGGCGCTGCGGCACGGGGTGGCCGTCCTGCCGGGTGCGACCACCGACGCCCTCGGCGGCAGCGTCCGGCATCTGCGGCTGCACTTCCTGCTGCCGTCGGACGTGCTCACGGAGGCGGTACGGAGACTGGCGGCGGCCTGGGCGGAGTACGCGCCGGCGTCGAGAGCGAAGCCCGATGAGCACCCGGACACCGACCCGGACGCCGGAGCGGACGCCGACCCGGGCGCGGGAGCGGACGACGACCCGGACACCGACCCGAGCGCGGGAGCGGACGCCGACCCGGGCGCGGAACCGGGCGCCGGACCAGGCGTGGAAACGTGTGCAAAACCGGGCGCGTCGCTTCAGGGCATCACACTCTGACCAGGCAGGAGCGATCCAGCCTTGCATCCAGAGCCGCACCACGGAAACATACGGTGCACCTGCAAAGTAATGATCATTCTTTTCCATGGGGGCGCAGCGGCATGGGTTTTGACGAGGACTGGGCCGGCATACGGACCGGCGTGACCGAACAAGCCCCCGTCGGAACGCGGTTGAACCAGCTCGACGGCGGCGGCGGTGGCGGAGGCACGTCCGGTGGGCCGCCCAGTCTCGCTACCGCACCAGCAAAGAAGAAGGCCGCGGCAAACACCATCGAGAACGAGCTGGAACCGGACACGGCCAAGGCGGCCAAGGTGGCCGACGCCGCCACGACCGCCGCCGTCGGCGGCTTCGAGGGCTGGGCGACCGCGGCGGGCCTGAAGACGGTCGAGACCACCTGGGACAGCCAGGTGAAGACCCTCCTCGCGCGGCTCGGCTCCGAGAAGACCGCCCTGCGCGGCACCGCGGTCACGTTCAGCCGGCAGGAGCTCGACACCCGGTCCCGTATCGCCGGGGTCGGGCCGACCTCGCGCATCGAGCAGTACTGAGGGGGCGGACGTACATGTTGACGTACTCCGAGATCATGACCACCGACCTGGGCAAGCTCGCCACCACCGCCGACAAGTGGACGGAGATGGCGGGCGACCTGCACAAGGTGGAGGAGCGCTACCGCGACAGCGTCGAATCGCTGACGACCTCCCAGGACTGGCTGGGTGAGAGCGCGACCGCCGCGCAGACCAACTTCGCGGCCACCCGCTACGAGTACCAGGCGGCCCAGACCCAGGCGAAGGCCACCGCGACGGTGCTGCGCAACGCCCACGAGCAGTTCACCGAGCTGAAGAAGCAGCTGGAGAACGCCCGCGCCGACGCCGTCAAGGCCGGGATGAAGGTGTCCGAGCAGGGCAGGGTGGCCTACGACTACGAGCGGCTCTCGCCGAGCGAGCGCAGCGCGCTGCACCACGACCCGGACGGCGCCAAGAGCGTGCGGGAGGCCGAGACGGCCTGGACCGAGCACCTCGACGGCTGCGTGAAGGCGTTCGACGTCGCCGACCAGGACCTGAAGAAGGACCTGGAGGCCGTGGTCAAGGACGGCTCCGGCAACAAGAACGACGCCACCGCCGGCACCGGGTTCAACGGTGACGCCGGGAAGGTCGCCGCGGCCGACGACAAGGCCAAGGACGACCGGATGAACCTGGCCTGGCTGAAGATGAAGGACAACGAGACGCTCGACGACTACGTCGCGCGGCTCCAGCGCGACGGCATCGCCAAGCTCACCGGCAACGAGAAACTGGCCGACCTGGTCGCGGGGTTCACCAAGGGCACCGTCACGGCGGGCGCGTTCGCGGGCGCCCTGACCGCGGCCGGCCTGTACTCGTACAAGCTGTCCAAGGCGATCCGGCCGCCGTTCGTCCACCCGACCGCGCCCGGCACCTTCCTGTCCAAGCACTTCAACATGCGGCTCGCGGGCGCGGCTCCCGGCAGCCTGCTCAGCAAGATCCCGCCGGGTCTCGCGACCGCGCTGACCGGCTCGGACGAGGCCGCCATGCTCGGCGGGTTCATGCGCAACAACGCCTTCTTCATGCCGACCGCCGCCGAGGCCAACCTCCTGAAGGTCGCGCAGAACGGCGGTCTCGCCAACGCCGCCAAGGCGGCCGGTGTGCTGCGCGGCGTCGGTGTCGTCGGCGGCGTCGCGGCCACCGCGTACGGCATCGCCAACCTCACCACGTACAACTCGGACATGATCAAGGCCGACCCGGCGAAGTTCGCCTCGGACCTGACCGGCACGGCCTTCAGCGCCTCGATGACGATGCTGACCGTGGCCCCGACCCCGGTCACGCTCGGCCTCGCCGTCGGCACCGGCGTGGCCTACGGAGCCGCCCTGATCTGGGACAACCACGAGGCCATCGGGAAGGGTATCGAGCAGGCCGGGGACTGGATCGGCGACAAGGCGTCCGACGTGGGCTCCGGGATCGCGAGCGGAGCGAAGAAGCTGGGCAGCGCCCTGAACCCCTTCGACTGACCCCGGCCGCGAGGCTCCGAGATCCCTGAGACCGAAGAGGAACCCGTTCATGCACACCCAGGTCAGCCCGTTCGAACTCCACGCGTGGAAGGAGGGGAACCGGCACAACTACAGCGCGGGCTGGAAGGGGGTCTCGCCGGAGTTCGGCGAGATCACGCTGACGGCGCCCCTCCCCCGCACCAACCCCGAGACGCTCGTCTCGGAGGTGCGCGGCGGGCTGCTCCCGGTGGCCTCCTTCGAGGCCCGCGGGATGCATGCCGAGGGGCTCAAGCTGCCGACCCTGAACAGGTCCACGCTGCGGGTCGGCGACCGGATGGTGTACGTCTCGCGGAACCGCTTCGGCGCCACGCTCGACCAGCGCGCCCTGACGATGAAGTACGCGGGCGACCGGTACCGGCTCGCGGCCCTCGACAAGAACGCCTACGTCCTGACCCGCGAGCCCGACGACGAGGACCCCGGGGTCAGGATCACCGTGCGCGAGTCCGGGCGCGGCAAGAACCGCCGGCTCTCCGTGCGGGTCGAGGGGCGCGCCGAGGGCGGGGACCTGGCCCTCGGCCTGATCTTCGCGGGCGTCGACCGGTCGGCCCTGACCCGGATCGGCGCGGTGAAGGCGGGCATCTCCCGCGTGACCCACTTCTGGACCGAGGCGACGTACTGAGTCCCCGCCCGGACCCCGTCCGTGGTGCCCGCCGCACCAGCCCTACCCGCTCTACCCGCCCTACCCGCCCTACCCGAGTGAGCGACACATGCCTTCCTTCGACGTGACCCGATCCCGTTTCCGGCTGGCCGACGACGAGGTCTTCGTCCTCGCCCAGCTGGCGACCGGTCAGCCGGTCCCGGAGTCCATGGCGCCCGCCGAGGCGCGGCTCCGGGACGCCGGGCTCATGAGCGCGGCCGGGGAGCTGTCCACGCTCCTGCTGCCCCTGATGCAGACCCTCGTCAACCCCTCCGTGATCCTCTCCCTGGAGGCGGCCGGCCGGCAGGGCACCCTGCACCACGGGCTGCTCATCGGCGACGACCACGTCGTCTGCCACGAGACCTGGCCGGGCGAGGAGGAGGCGGTCTACCGGCTCGTCGAGCCGCGGACCGTGGTGTGGACGCTGGCCGACCTGATCGCCCTGCGCCAGTCCGACGCGGCGGGCGCCGACAAGGCCGAGGAGCAGGTCGTCGAGACGACCGTCGGCGTCCTCGAGGCGGGCCTCCAGGCCCTGGAGAAGGCCGCGTCGACGCCCGGCGCGGACGAGCGGCAGCTGGTCGTCGAGGCGCTGCGGGCGGCCGGGACGGCGGAGGGCACCGCCACGCGGCTCGCACAGCTGATCGTGGAGGTGCGCTCCAACTGGCGGATGACCGCGGCCTGGCAGAGCCACCAGGCGGGCGAGGCGGGCGTGACGGCCCGCGTGGTCGCCGCCTGGGACTGCGGTCCGCAGGGCTACTGGCTGCGCGAGCTGCCCGCCGAGCCGGTGGCGGAGGGCGAGGTGACGGCCGGCAGCCCGTTCCGGCTGCGCCGCGTCGCCCCGAAGCGGATCTGGCAGGAGCTGACCGGCCTGCTTCCGGACGAGTCGGAGATCGTACGGCGAGAGGCCCCTGCGCAGGCCTAGGCCCCGGCCTGCGCCGCGGAACTCGTACGGGAGAAGGCGTCGGGCCCCCGCTTCGGCGGGGGCCGCATGCGGTTCCGGGCACTGGCTCCGGGGCCGGGGCTCCTGCTCCGGAGCTGCTTCCGGGCCCCTGCGGGGCCTGGCTGGGCCTGGCTTGGGCCTGGTGGGGACCTGGCTGGGCCTGGCTTGGGCCTGGTGGGGCCTCAGCCCCGCTTCGGCGGCGTCAGCCCCGCTTCGGCGGCGCGATGCCCAGCACCCGGTCCTTCAGCGCCGGGAACTGCTCGCGGGTCGTCGTGACCTTCGCCGGGTCCAGGACCACCCGGAGGATCTCCTCGTCCGGGCCCGCCTCGGCGACGGTCTCGCCCCAGGGGTCGACGACGATCGAGTGACCGGCCTGCTCCACGCCCGCGTGCGTGCCCGCCGTACCGCAGGCGAGGACGTACGCCTGGTTCTCGACGGCGCGGGCCCGGGCGAGCAGGCTCCAGTGGGCGCGGCGGCGGGCCGGCCAGCCGGCCGGGACGACGAAGGCCTGGGCGCCCGCGTCGACGAGCCCGCGGAACAGCTCGGGGAAGCGCAGGTCGTAGCAGGTGCCGACACCGACGGTGAGGTGCGGCAGGTCGACGGTGACCAGGTCCTCACCGGCGGCCATCATCACCGCCTCGCCCTTGTCGAAGCCGAAGCGGTGGATCTTCCGGTAGGAGGCGGCGAGTTCGCCGTCGGGGGAGAGGACCAGGGACGTGTTGTACAGCGCACCTCCCTCCGCCTCGACGAAGGATCCGGCGTGCAGCCAGACCCCGGCGTCGCGCGCGGCGGCGGCCATATCGCGGTGGGTGGGGCCGTTCAGCGGCTCGGACTCGGCGGCGAAGGACTCGTACGCGAAGGCCCCCATGGGCCACAGCTCGGGCAGGACGACGAGGTCGGCGCGGCCGGATTCCTCCCGTACGAGACGGGCCACGCGGGCGCGTCGGGCGTCGACCGGTTCGTCCGGGTCTACCGCGATCTGGATCAGCGAGGCGCGCACACTACCACCGTCCTGGCATTCGAGCCGTCAACACCGGCCTACGATCGTCACACGAAAGCACTGCCGGGGTGCCTTCGGGCAGCGTAACTTAGCGTCCGAGCCTCCCACCCAGTCGTGTTTTCAGCCCGCGCACCGAAGAACCGCCGAGGGGTCCCGTGACCGTCCATCCCAGCCTCCAGAACTACGCCGACGCCTGGACCCACTCCATCGAGGCGATAGCCGAGCTGGTGCAGCCGCTCGTGGAGGGCGAGTGGAACCGGCCCACACCGTGCCCAGGCTGGTCCGTGCGGGACATCGTGTCCCATGTGATCGGCATGGAGACCGAGATGCTCGGCGACCCGCGCCCGATCCACTCCCTGCCGCGCGATCTCTACCACGTACGCAGTGACTTCGCGCGCTACATGGAGGTCCAGGTCGATGTGCGGCGGCACCACACCGCGCCGGAGATGACCTCGGAGCTCGAGTACATCCTGATCCGCCGGGCCCGGCAGCTCCGCAACGAGAACCGCTCCCCCGAGCACCTGATCCGCGCCCCCCTCGGCGCCGAGCAGTCCCTGGAACTGGCGTACCGGATGCGCGCCTTCGACGTGTGGGTGCACGAGCAGGACCTGCGGGTCGCGCTCGGCGCGCCGGGCAACCTGGACTCCGCGGGCGCGCACGTGACCCGTGACGTGCTCCTGGAGGCCCTGCCGAAGGTCATCGCCAAGGACGCGGGGGCGCCCGCCTCTTCGGCCGTCGTCATCGACGTCAGCGGCCCCGTGGAGTTCCTGCGGACGGTACGGGTCGACGCGGAGGGCCGGGGTTCGATAGACGGTGCGCCCTCGTTGGGCCCCGCGGTGACGCTCGCGACGGACTGGGAGACGTTCGTGCGTCTCGCCTGCGGCCGGGTCCGGCCGGCCGATGTGGCCGACCGGGTCAAGACGGAGGGCGACGACGCGCTGGCGCAGGCCATCCTCGGCAACTTCGCGGTGACTCCGCGCTAGGTCCTGTCGTCGCCGGGCGTCGGGTCGAGGCCCGGCTCACACGGGGACGTGTACGGCTTCCACCCTGCTGGCGACGAGCCGGTCCCGCTCCCTGCGGTGGGTGCGGGCCTTGAGGCGCAGGATCTGCACGACGCCCAGGGCCTCCAGGACGAAGACCGACGAGAACGCGATCCGGTAGTTGTCGCCGGTCGCGTCGAGCAGCACGCCCACGGCGAGCAGCGTCGTCATCGAGGCCACGAAACCACCCATGTTGACGATGCCGGACGCGGTGCCCTGACGCTCCGGCGGGTTCGCCGGGCGGGCGAAGTCGAAGCCGATCATCGACGCCGGTCCGCAGGCCCCGAGGACCAGGCAGAGGGTGACGAGCAGCCACATCGGGGCGTGGTCGCCGGGGTACGCGAGGGTGCTCGCCCACAGCAGAGCGGTGGCGGCGACCGTACCGAGGGCGAGCGGGGCACGGGCCGTGTGGTGCCGGGCGATGATCTGCCCGTACGCGAGGCCGACGACCATGTTCGACAGGACGACCAGGGTGAGCAGGGTCCCCGCGGTCGACCGGGACAGGCCCTGGGCCTCCACCAGGTACGGCAGTCCCCACAGCAGCAGGAAGACCATCGCGGGGAACTGGGTGGTGAAGTGCACCCACATGCCGAGCCGGGTGCCGGGTTCCCGCCACGACTCGGCGATCTGACGGCGTACGAAGGCGGCGCCCGCGTGCGTGGCCGGCTGCGGCTCGTACCCCTCGGGGTGGTCCCTGAGGAAGAGCAGCATCAGGACGAGGACGACGACACCGGCGAGGGAGCTGCCGACGAAGGTGGTCGTCCAGCCGAGACCGTGCAGGGCGCGAGCGATGAAGACGGTGGAGACGAGGTTGCCGGCCATGCCGAAGAGCGCGGCGACCTGCCCGATGAGCGGGCCCCTGCGGGCCGGGAACCAGCGGCTGCCGAGCCGCAGGACGCTGATGAAGGTCATGGCGTCGCCACAGCCGAGCAGCGCCCGGGAGGCGAGCGCGGTGCCGTACGAGGGGGAGAGCGCGAAGCCCAGCTGGCCGAGGGTGAAGAGGACGACACCGAGGGCGAGGACCTTCTTGGTGCCGAGCCGGTCGACCATGAGGCCGACAGGTATCTGCATGCCCGCGTAGACCAGCAGCTGGAGTATGGAGAAGGTGGAGAGCGCGGAGGCGTTGACGTCGAAGCGGTCGGCGGCGTCGAGTCCGGCGACACCGAGGGACGTACGGAAGATGACGGCGACGAAGTAGACGGCGACACCGACGCCCCAGACGAGGGCGGCCCGGCGGCCGCCGGGCGGATCGCCGGGGAGGGTGACGGCGGAGCCGTAGCCGTTGCGGTTGCTCATCGGTCCTCGCCCCGGACCAGGACCTTGACCCAGCTGAGGTGCTGGCGGACGCAGTGCGCGGCGCCCTCGGCGTCGCCGGCTCTTATCCGGTCGAGGATCTCGGCGTGCTCGGTGATGTTCTTGGCGACGCGGTCGGGCTGGGACTGCATCACGGCGACGCCCATGCGCAGCTGGCGGTCGCGGAGCTGGTCGTAGAGGCGGGAGAGGATCTGGTTGCCGGCGTGCTGCACGATCTCGGCGTGGAAGCACCGGTCGGTGACCGCCACCTCCGCGAGGTCCCCGGCCGCGGCCCGCAGCTTCTGCTCCTCCAGGAGCTCCTCGAGACGCTCGATGAGCGAGGCGGGCGCGGGCACGGCCCGGCGGACGGCGAACTCCTCGACGAGCAGCCGCGTCTCGACGACGTCGGCGATCTCCTGCGCGGAGACGGCGAGGACGAGGGCGCCCTTCTTCGGGTAGAGCTTGAGCAGCCCTTCCATCTCCAGCTTGAGCAGCGCCTCCCGGACGGGCGTCCGCGACACCCCTACGGCGAGGGCGAGTTCACCCTCGGTGAGGAGGGTGCCTCCCTCGTAGCGCCGGTCGAGTACGGCCTGCTTGACGTGCATGTAGACACGGTCGGCTGCGGGGGGTGCGGATGCCATGGACACAGCATAGATACAACAGAGGTGCAACAGGGACCCCGGTCCGCATCCTGGACGAGGGGCGGCTACCGGAGCCCGTGGCCGTCGTGGTCCGTGCCGCCGACGAGGACCGAGGCGAGCCACACGTCCACCCTCGGAGAAAGACGTCCGGCGGCGGCCGAAGCCACCGCCGGATGTTTCACGTGAAACAGGTCAAGCCGTCCGTCACGCCCAGCTGATCAGGCGCTTCGGCTGCTCCAGGATCGCGGCGACGTCCGCAAGGAACTTGGAGCCGAGCTCGCCGTCGACCAGTCGGTGGTCGAAGGAGAGCGCCAGCGTGGTGACCTGACGCGGCTTCACCTTGCCCTTGTGGACCCACGGCTGGAGCTTGATCGCACCGACCGCGAGGATCGCGGACTCGCCGGGGTTCAGGATGGGGGTACCGGTGTCGACGCCGAAGACGCCGACGTTGGTGATGGTGAAGGTGCCGCCCTGCATCGCCGCCGGGGTCGTCTTCCCGTCCCGCGCGGTGGAGATCAGCTCGCTCAGCGACGCCGAGAGCTCGGGCAGGGTCTGCGCGTGCGCGTCCTTGATGTTCGGCACGAGCAGACCGCGCGGGGTGGCCGCGGCGATGCCCAGGTTCACGTAGTGCTTGAGGACGATCTCCTGCGCCGCCTCGTCCCAGGCCGCGTTGATCTCCGGGTTGCGCCGGACGGCGACCAGGACGGCCTTGGCGATGAGGAGCAGCGGGTTGACCCGCAGGCCCGCCATGTCCGTACCGGACTTGAGCTCCTCGACCAGCTTCATCGTGCGCGTGATGTCGAAGGTCACGAACTCGGTGACGTGCGGGGCGGTGAAGGCCGAACCGACCATCGCCGCCGCCGTGGCCTTCCGTACGCCCTTGACGGGGACACGGGTCTCCCGGGCGTCGGTCGACACCACGGGAGCCGGCTGCACGGCCGCCGGGGCGGCCACGGGCTGGGCGACGGGCGCCGGGGCCGGGGCCTCGACGACCGGCGCGGGCGCAGGAGCGGCCGCCGCGTGGACGTCCTCACGGGTGATGATGCCGTCCGGGCCGGTCGGGGTGACCGTCGCCAGGTCGACGCCGAGGTCCTTCGCGAGCTTCCGGACCGGCGGCTTGGCCAGCGGGCGCCCGGCGCCCGGACCGTGCCCGTTGAGCTGCTCCGGTACGGAGACGGGAACGGCGACCGGCACGGCGACCGGAGCGGCCTGCGCCGGAGCGACGGGAGCGGCCGGGACCGCGCCCTGTGCCGCCTTGCGCGGGCGACGCTTGGTGGAGCTGGCGGCCACGCCGTAGCCGACGAGGACCGGCGTGCGGCCCTGCGGCTCGGCCTCCTCCTCGGCGACCGGTGCGGGCGCCGCGGTCTGGGCGACCGGAGCGGCCTCGGCCACCGGCGCCTCGGGCGCGGCCCCGCCGCCGACGTTCACCGAGATGATGACCTGGCCGACGTCGACCGTGGTCCCCTCGGGGAAACGCAGCTCGTGGACCGTGCCGTCGAAGGGGATCGGCAGCTCGACCGCTGCCTTGGCCGTCTCGACCTCGCAGACGACCTGCCCGTCGGTGACGGTGTCACCGGGCTGGACGTACCACTTGAGGATCTCGGCCTCGGTGAGGCCCTCGCCCACATCGGGCATCTTGAATTCGCGGATCGTCACGGTGCTCTCCTCAGTACGCCAGCGAGCGGTCGACGGCGTCGAGCACGCGATCGAGACCCGGCAGGTACTCCTCCTCCAGCCGCGCCGGCGGGTACGGCGCGTGGTAGCCGCCGACCCGCAGGACGGGGGCCTCCAGGTGGTAGAAGCAGCGCTCGGTGATCCGGGCGGCGATCTCCGCGCCGGAGCCGAAGAACACCGGCGCCTCGTGGACGACGACCAGACGGCGGGTCTTCTCGACCGAGGCCTGGATGGTGTCGAAGTCGAGTGGGGAGATCGAGCGCACGTCCACGACCTCGATCGACTTGCCCTCTTCGGCGGCGGCCGCGGCCACCTCCAGGCAGGTCTTCACCATCGGGCCGTAGGCCGCCAGGGTGAGGTCCGTGCCCTCGCGGGCGACCCGGGCCTTGTGCAGCTCGCCGGGGATGGCCTCGGTGTCGACCTCGCTCTTGTCCCAGTAGCGGCGCTTGGGCTCGAAGAAGATGACCGGGTCGTCGCTCTGGATCGCCTGCTGGAGCATCCAGTAGGCGTCGTTGGAGTTGGCCGGGGTGACGACCTTGAGGCCCGCGACGTGCGCGAAGAGCGTCTCGGGGGACTCGGAGTGGTGCTCGACGGCGCCGATGCCACCGCCGTACGGGATGCGGATGACGATCGGCATCTTCACCGTGCCGAGCGAACGGGCCCGCATCTTCGCCAGCTGGGACACGATCTGGTCGTACGCCGGGAAGACGAAGCCGTCGAACTGGATCTCCACGACCGGGCGGTAGCCGCGCAGGGCGAGACCGATCGCGGTGCCGACGATGCCGGACTCGGCAAGCGGGGTGTCGATGACCCGCTCCTCGCCGAAGTCCTTCTGCAGCCCGTCGGTGATCCGGAAGACACCGCCGAGCTTGCCGACGTCCAGGCCCATGATCAGGACCTTGGGGTCGGTCTCCAGGGCCTTGCGCAGCGACTCGTTGAGCGCCTTCGCGAGGGGAAGCTTCTGAACAGCCATGATTACTCGGCCTCTCCGCCCTCGAAGGACGCCTGGTAGGCGGCGAACTCAGCCCGCTCCTCGTCGACGAGCGCGTGCCCGTCCGCGTACACGTTGTCGAAGATCGCCATGTGCTCCGGGACGGGCATGGCGCGGACGACCTCGCGGACGTGCTTGCCGAGCGTCTCGCTCTCCGTCTCCAGCTCCTCGAAGAAGGCCGCGTCGGCGTGACCCTCGTTCTCCATGTACGTCTTGAGGCGCTGGATCGGGTCCTTGGCCTCCCACTCCTCGCGCTCCGCGTCCCGGCGGTAGCGGGTCGGGTCGTCGGAGGTGGTGTGGGCGGCCATGCGGTAGGTGTACGCCTCGATGAGCGTCGGGCCCTCGCCGCGGCGGGCGCGCTCCAGCGCCGACCGGGTCACGGCCAGGCACGCGAGGACGTCGTTGCCGTCGACGCGGACGCCGGGGAAGCCGAAGCCGCGGGCGCGCTGGTAGAGCGGGACGCGGGTCTGCTTCTCGATGGGCTCGGAAATGGCCCACTGGTTGTTCTGACAGAAGAACACGACCGGGGCGTTGTACACCGCGGAGAAGACGAACGACTCGTTCACGTCACCCTGGCTGGAGGCGCCGTCACCGAAGTACGCGATCACGGCGGAATCCGCGCCGTCCTTGGCGATGCCCATGGCGTAGCCGGTGGCGTGCAGGGTCTGCGCGCCGAGAACGATCGTGTACAGGTGGAAATTGTTGGTGCTCGGGTCCCAGCCGCCGTTGTTCACACCGCGGAACATGCCGAGAAGGTTGGTGGGGTCGACCCCGCGGCACCACGCGACGGCGTGCTCACGGTAGGTGGGGAAGACGTAGTCGTCGTCCCGCAGGGCACGGCCGGAGCCGATCTGGGCGGCCTCCTGGCCGAGCAGCGAGGCCCACAGGCCCAGCTCGCCCTGGCGCTGGAGCGCGGTGGCCTCGGCATCGAAGCGACGGCTGAGGACCATGTCGCGGTAGAGACCGCGCAGCTCCTCGGCGCTCAGGTCGATGTCGTAATCGGGGTGCTGGACGCGCTCTCCCTCGGGCGTCAGCAGCTGGACGAGCTCGGGCTCGGAGCCCTGTGCTGCCGGTGCCTTCTTCGCGCTTGCGGCGCTGGTGGTGCGCTTGGCGCCGCTGCTGCGTCGCGTCGTCTTGCGCGCGGCAGTGCTCTCCACGGTCACGTGCGTGCTCCTCCGTCGGTCCGGCCTCCGGGTTCGCCGGTAAGCCAGTGCGGCTCCGCCTTATCCGTACCCTTCGCACGGGGTGGGTGCGACGCGGCCGGAGTCGGGCGTGACAGGTGCCCCGGCGAGCGCCGTCATAGGCACGTTACCCATAGTGCGGCATTCCCGCGAAACCCCACTTGACCTGCGATTTTGCTTGGATTTCCAAGTAAATCGAGAAAAGGGGGACTCGCTGCTGGTCAGCGCATGGACAACGGCCCGACGCCGTCGTCGGAACATCCGGCACGTTATCCCGCGCACCCCGGGCGCGGGAAGGGCCAATATGTGAGACTGACTGCGTGCGCGAAGATGGAAAAATCCGGGTATTTCTGTTGGACGACCACGAAGTCGTCCGGCGTGGCGTCCACGAGCTGCTCTCCGTGGAGGACGACATCGAGGTGGTCGGAGAGGCCGGAACGGCGGCGGACGCACTGGTCAGGATCCCTGCGACCCGCCCCGACGTCGCCGTGCTCGACGTCCGGCTGCCGGACGGCAGCGGGGTGGAGGTGTGCCGCGAGATCCGTTCGCAGGACGAGGGCATCAAGTGCCTGATGCTGACCTCGTACGCGGACGACGAGGCGCTCTTCGACGCGATCATGGCCGGGGCCTCGGGTTATGTCCTCAAGGCCATTCGCGGCAACGAACTCCTGAACGCGGTGCGGGACGTGGCGGCCGGCAAGTCGCTGCTCGACCCGGTGGCGACCGCCCGCGTCTTGGAGCGGCTGCGCGACGGCAACAATCCGAAGCGTGACGACAAGCTCGCCAATCTGACGGATCAGGAGCGCAGGATCCTGGACCTGATCGGCGAGGGTCTGACCAACCGGGTCATCGGCGAGCGCCTCCACCTCGCGGAGAAGACCATCAAGAACTATGTCTCCAGCCTGCTGTCGAAGCTGGGCATGGAGCGGCGCTCGCAGGCCGCCGCCTACGTGGCGCGGCTCCAGGCGGAGCGCCACTGACGCACGGCGGGACCCCGGAGCCGGCCTCCGGGCGTCGACGGGGCCCGGAGCCCGCCTCCGGGCGTCGGTGACGCCGGGGCGGCCGGTCGGGCCCCTCACCCGTACGGGCCGGGGCGCGGCCGACCGCCCCGATTCGGGACCTACGTCCCCGCGAAACCGGGGCAGGGGCCCCTTTTCCGACACGGTGCCGGTGGCGGAGAGTGGATGCCATGCCCACCGACGAGATCCGCGCCATCGAGCTGCTCAGCCGCGTGTCGTACGGCCGGGTGGCGACGAGCATGCGGGCGATGCCGTTCGTCGCCCCCGCCCGCCACATCGTGACCGACGGCCGCGTCCTGCTCCGGCTGCACCGGGGCCTCGGCTACCACCGCGCCTGCAACGGCAGCGTCGTCGCCTACGGCGCGGACAACTTCAGCTCCGGATCCGCGAGCCTCTGGTCCGTGCAGTTCACAGGAACCGCCGAGATCGTCGAGCCGACCGCCGAGGAGCTCGCGGACTTCGGCACCGAGCCGGAGCTGGTGGACGGCGAGGCCTTCGACCCGGTCTACATGCGGATCGAACCGCAGTTCGTGACGGTGCACGCGCTCGACTACGCGAGCGAGACCCCGGTGACCCGTCCCGCCGCCCACTCCGTCCGGCGACACCTCCACCACGTAGCGTGATCTAACATCTGGCGGGTGCCGCGCTCATCTGAACCGCTCACTCCACCGGCCGAACCGCCCGCCCCACGGACCGATGGTCGACCGGGCGCCACCCGACCCGCCGCCGCCCCACCCGCACCACCGGTCGGCGCCCTGCTCCGCCGCCACCGGCACGCCGGAGAACCCCTCTCCTGCGTTCCCGTCGCCGAGGGGCTCCTCAACCGCGGCTTCCGCCTCTCCACGACCCGCGGCACCTACTTCCTCAAGCAGCACCTCGACGCCCCCACCGCCGACCGCGCCACCATCGCCCGCCAGCACCGCGCCACCCAGCGGCTGCACGCCCTCGGCCTGCCCGTCGCCCCGCCGCTGCCCGACACCACCGGCCGCACGGTCGCCGTCGTCGACGGCCACTGCTACGCCCTGCACCCCTGGATCGACGGCCGCCACCGCGACGGCACCCAGCTCTCCACGGGCTGCTCCCGGCGCCTCGGCACCCTCCTCGGGCAGGTCCACACCGCCCTGGACCGGGTCATGGAGCCCTCGGGGCCCGACGGGGCGCCCGGCACGGCCGACGACGGCGTCTGCGCCAGCGCCGACCTCCAGGACACCTTCCGGGCCATCGACGAGCTGATCCGCCTGGCCCGCGCACACCGCCCCCGCGACAGCTTCGACGCGCTCGCCGAGCACCGGCTCAGGGAGCGCCGCCGACTCCTCGCCCAGCACGCCCACCACCGGCCGCCGCCCGCCGCGGCCGCCGGCTGGGTGCACGGCGACTTCCACCCGCTGAACCTGCTCTACCGGGGCGCCGAGCCCGCCGCGATCGTCGACTGGGACCGGCTCGGGGTCCGCCCGAGGGCGGAGGAGGCGGTCAGGGCGGCCGCCATCTTCTTCGTACGGCCGGGGGGTGAGCTGGCGCTGGAGAAGGTGCGGGCGTACGCGCGCGCGTACCGGCGGGCGACCGGCGCCGACCGCGCCGAGCTGGCTGCGGCGGCGCACCGGGTGTGGTGGGAGCGGCTCAACGACTTCTGGACCCTGCGCTGGCGCTACCAGCTGCACGACCGAAGGGCCGACCCGCAGTTTCCTGCGGTGTCGGCCCTGGCGGTCTGGTGGACCCGCGAGTACGAGGCGGTGAGCGACGCCTTCGCGGGGTGAGGCGGGTCCGGGCCGGGGTCCGGGCCGGGCCCGGTCAGCCGGTCTCGGTGCCGTCCGTCGGCGGCGGGTCCGTGTTGTTGCCACCGCCGGTGGGGTCGGTGGGCGTCTCGGGCGTCGGCGAGTCCGTGGGATCCGTGGGCTGATCCGTCGGCTCGGTCGGCTCGTCCGTGGGATCCGTGGTCGGCTCGGTCGTCTTCGACGGCTCGGTCGTCGGCGGAGTCGTGGTCGGCTGCTGGGTCGGCGGCTGGTACGTGGTCTGCGGCGGCCACGGAGCCTCCGTGACGCCCCCGTCGGACGTGCCCTGGTCGGTCGACGGCTCCTCGGAGGGCTCCTCCGAGGGCGTCGGCTCCTCCGAGGGCGTCGACGGCGAGGTGCTGACCGTCGGCGTCGGCGTGCGGCCCTTCTGGTTGCCCGGGTCGCCCGCCTTGTCCAGGGCGTAGACGACACCGGCGACGACCGCGACCAGCGCGAGCGCGGCGAACAGCAGGATCTTGCCGCGGCGGCCGTTGCCACCGCCGTGCGAGCCGTCCTGGCCGTAGCCGCCGTTCCCGCCCGTACCGCCGTCGTAGCCGTTGTACCCGCCGACGCCGCCGTCGTCCGGGTTCCGCGGGGGAAGGATCGGGCCCTGGGAGG
Source organism: Streptomyces sp. NPDC029956 (assembly GCF_055574655.1). Taxonomy (NCBI): domain Bacteria; kingdom Bacillati; phylum Actinomycetota; class Actinomycetes; order Kitasatosporales; family Streptomycetaceae; genus Streptomyces; species Streptomyces sp. NPDC029956. The sequence goes on from NZ_JBVHZJ010000004.1 coordinate 93,368, forward strand.
TCTCGCCGTGCATGGGGTGGCCCATCGCGGTCGTCGCGGCCATGCCGCCGACCGGGGTGTGACCACCGTCGTGCGCCTCGACCGGCCCGGTGTTCCACATGCCGGTGTGACCGCCCTGCTGCTGGAGCATCTGCAGGCCGTACTGGATGAGGCCGCGCATCTCCTCGGCGCTCTGGAACCGGTCGTCCGGGTCCTTCGCGAGCGAGCGCATCACCAGACCGTCCAGCTCCGGCGGCACGGACCCCGTGACGTCGGACGGCGGGACCGGCACGTCCTGGACGTGCTGGTACACGACGGACAGCGGGGTCTCACCGGTGAACGGGGGCCGCAGCGCCAGGAGTTCGTAGAGGAGGCAGCCCGTCGCGTACAGGTCGGAGCGGTGGTCGACGGCCTTGCCGAGCGCCTGCTCCGGGGAGAGGTACTGCGGGGTGCCCATGACCATGCCGGTCTGGGTCATCGTCGACTGCGCGCCGTGCAGGGCACGGGCGATGCCGAAGTCCATGACCTTCACGGCGCCGCCGTGGGTGATGATCACGTTCGCCGGCTTGATGTCGCGGTGCACGATGCCGTGCTGGTGCGAGTAGGCCAGCGCCTCCAGGACTCCGGAGACGATGATGAGGGCCTGCTCGGGTCCGGGGGCCTCGGCGCTGAGCAGCAGGTCGCGGATGGTGCGGCCCTCGACCAGCTCCATCACGATGTACGGCACGGGCCGGCCGGCCACGAGGTCCTCGCCGGAGTCGTAGACCGCGACGATCGCGTGGTGGTTGAGCCCGGCGACCGACTGCGCCTCGCGGGTGAAGCGCGCCTTGGAGACCGGGTCCTCGGCGAGATCGGCGCGGAGGAGCTTGACCGCGACCGTACGGCCGAGCCGTACGTCCTCGGCCGCGAAGACCTCCGCCATGCCGCCGCGTCCCAGACGGTGCGTCAGCCGGTAGCGGCCGTCGCCGACGACCCCGCCGACGCCCCAGGACTCAGCCGACGAGTCCGGCGCACCGCCGCCTGCTCCGGATTCGGGTGCCATCAGTCCTCGCCGTCGTCTGTCGTGCCGTGTCCAGTCGTCACGCTACAGGCTCCGTACGACACCACGGTCCGAGATGGACCGGCCATCCAACCCCTTCCACGTACACCTGTGCAAATTCGGCAGGATTCCTCCGCCCCCGCGGAAACGGTTCGGAGAACCTTCCTGTGCGGAGGGTCACGGAACGGGCACCCGGCTTGACGTGTCACTGCCCTCGGGCAGACTTGGCCAGGAAATTCCGGATCAACGCCGCCACGCGCGCGTAGGGGGAAGCACAGATGAGCCAGGACGGCGCACAGGGCCGCTATGCGGGCGGTTCGGTCGCGGGCGGCCGGTACCAGCTGCGCGACCTTCTCGGCGAGGGCGGCATGGCGTCGGTCTACCTGGCCTACGACAGCGCACTCGACCGCCAGGTCGCCATCAAGACGCTGCACACCGAACTCGGCCGGGAAGCGTCCTTCCGCGAGCGCTTCCGCCGCGAGGCGCAGGCGGTCGCGAAGCTGTCGCACACCAACATCGTCTCGGTCTTCGACACCGGCGAGGACACCCTCGACGGCGCCGTCATGCCGTACATCGTCATGGAGTACGTGGAGGGGCAGCCGCTCGGCTCGGTCCTCGCCTCGGACATCCGGCAGTACGGCGCGATGCCGGCCGACAAGGCGCTGAAGGTCACGGCCGATGTGCTCGCCGCCCTCGAGGTCAGCCACGAGATGGGCCTGGTCCACCGCGACATCAAGCCCGGCAACGTGATGCAGACCAAGCGCGGCGTGGTCAAGGTCATGGACTTCGGCATCGCGCGGGCCATGCAGTCCGGCGTCACGTCGATGACCCAGACCGGCATGGTCGTCGGCACCCCTCAGTACCTCTCCCCCGAGCAGGCCCTCGGGCGCGCGGTCGACGCCCGCTCCGACCTCTACTCGGTCGGCATCATGCTCTTCCAGCTGCTGACGGGCCGGCTGCCCTTCGACGCCGACTCCCCGCTGGCCATCGCCTACGCGCACGTACAGGAGGAGCCGGTCGCCCCGTCGACCGTCAACCGGGCGGTGACGCCGGCGATGGACGCGCTCGTCGCCCGCGCGCTGCGAAAGAACCCGAACGAGCGGTTCCCGAGCGCGGCCGCGATGCGCGACGAGTGCCTCCGGGTGCTCTCCGCCGGTCAGACCGGTGCCCCGGTGATCGTCCCCGGCGGTCCCGTCAGCAGCGGTGCGGGCGTCGGCTCGGCGGTCTTCCCGCCCGTCGGCCAGGCCCCGCCGCCGGTCCCGCACACCGGGCCGCACGGGGTCCAGCACCCCTATCAGCCGCCGACGCCGCAGCCGGGACCGTACGGTCCGGCCACCCCGGCGCCCGCCCCCTCGTACGGCTACCCGCAGCAGGTGCCGACGCACGCTCCGGCCTACCAGACCCCGTCCCCCGCCCCGCAGCCCTCGTACCAGGCGCCCACCCCCGCGCCGTACGCCCCGGTGCACACGCCGGCGCCCACCTCGACGGGCGGCGGTTCGCGGCGGAACACCCCGGTGATCGTGGGCGCGGCCGTCGTCGCGCTGCTCGCGATCGGCGGCCTCGTCGTGGCGCTCAACCTCAACGACAAGGAAGACCCGAAGGCCGGCGGCACGGGCGGCACGGAGACCCAGCAGAGCCAGTCGGCGGCCCCCGGCCACAAGGGCCCGGACCTGACCAAGACGATCGACCCGAAGAAGTGCAGCCAGCCGACGGAGTCGAGCGACGACCCGGAGAAGTTCGAGGTCCCCAACTTCACCTACAAGAACCTCCAGTCGGTGAAGGACTGCGTCCAGGCCGCCGGCTGGAAGATCATGACCCAGACCCCGGTGGACGAGTCCACCTACGGCGAGGGCACGGTCCTGGAGCAGTACCCGCCGGCCGGTGAGGACATCACCGACAAGGACGCCGAGTTCACCCTGAAGGTCTCGACGGGCAACCCGCCGCAGTAGAACGGACCCGTCCTCACTTCGTCGCCGCGTTCCTCCTCGGGTGAGCCCCGTCTTCACTCCTCCTGACGCCCCTTTACGTCTACTGCCCCTGTCCCGGATGCCGGAAGCCGCCCGACATGTGACGCTGAGTTCACTATCTCGGCGGCTCGGTACGGGAGGGGGTCACCCGGTGACTCCAGCACTCCGCAGGGCACGGGCGCAGGTCCTCGGACCCGCTCTCACCTGCTTGTTCGCCTGCGCGTGCGTCCTGTACGGGGAGCCGCTCGCGTACGGAGCCGAGGCGCCCGTCAGCTCGGTGGGGGCCACGGCCCCGACCGCGCCGTCGGCCCCCACGCCGCTCCCGTCCTCGCCCACCGCGACGCCCGTCACCCCGTCGCCCTCCTCCGTCACGCCCTCCGCGACGGTCACGGCCTCCCCGTCCGCCTCCGCCCCGGCCTCTCCTGGGCGGACCTGGGGTGCCGGTACGCCCGCGCCGCCCGCCCCCGCGCCCACCGGTACCGGGGCGGCGTCCTCCGCCCCGCCGCGCCCCGAGCCCAGCGACGCACCCTCTCCCGAGGGCTCCGCGTCGCTGGCGGGCCGGCCCGCGGGTGAGGGGCGGCCGAGGCCCGGGCGCTCCGTGCCGCCGTCTCCGGCGGGCGACACAGCCCCGTCGTCGGAGGCCTCTCGTACCGAAACTGCAACAGACCCGGAGAGCCCCGAGGCCCCCGAAGGCGTCGGACAGGAGGCCGAGGAGGTACGCGAGGAGGAGGCCCTCGTCCCGGAGGCGGCACCCGCCAGCCGGCCGGGCGCCCAGCCGCGGATGGCGTCCGAATCCGCGTCGCCCCTCGTCGACCAGCGGATTCCCGTGCTCACGCTGGGGGTCGGCCTGGCCCTGATGGGGCTCGGAATCGGATTCCTCGGGCTCCGGATGCGGCGCCGCTGAGCCTCTCGGCCCGCCCGGGTCCCCCTTGAGACGGACGTGGCCCTTCCGTCTCAGGACGGTTGTCCGCGACGGCATACCCGGTATACATACTGAGTATGTCGATCCGCCACGGGCTTCTCGCCCTCCTCGAACGCGGCCCTCGGTACGGCTCCCAGCTCCGTACGGAGTTCGAGTCCCGCACCGGTTCCACCTGGCCGCTGAACGTGGGCCAGGTGTACACGACCCTCAGTCGGCTCGAGCGCGACGGCATGGTCGCCCAGGGGGGCGAGGACGCGGCCGGACACGCGCTCTACGCGATCACGGACAGCGGCCGCGCCGAACTCAGGACCTGGTTCGAGAAGCCCGTGGACCGCACCAGCCCCGCCCGTGACGAGCTGGCCATCAAGCTCGCCATGGCCGTCGGCGCTTCCGGCGTCGACATCCGCGACGTCATCCAGTCCCAGCGCCGGCACACCGTGAAGGCCATGCAGGATTACACCCGCCTCAAGGCCCAGGCGCTCGTCGCCGTCGAGAGCGGCGGGGCGCGGGAGCGGGACGACGTCGCCTGGCTGCTCGTCCTGGAGCAGCTGATCTTCCAGACCGAGGCCGAGGCACGCTGGCTGGACCACTGCGAGTCCCGGCTGATCCGCCTCTCGGCGACGACCGCGGGCACCGGGTCCGCCACGGCGACCACGGCCGCGGGCGCTGCCGGGGGCACTCTCGGAGGCACCGCCGGGGGAACTGCCGGGACCGGGAGCACCGCCGAGACCCGGACCGCGGAGGCGTCGACCGCGACCGCCCCGACCGGCGCCGACGCAGCGCCCACCGAAGCCGCACCACCCGAGACCGCACCACCCGAGGCCACGCCCCGCGTGGCCGGGGCGCACTGACCGCACGGTCGCGCCCCGCCCGCACCGCCCGCGCCTCACCCGCCGTACGGCCCGCGCACCGCACGCCGTACCACTCCCACATCACCTTTCCACCGCTCGCTCCCGTACCCGGCCGACCGCCGGGTACGCCCAAGGGGGGACCCCTCATGTCCGCACAGCAGCCCGTGCTGCAACTCCAGAACCTGACCCGCGTCCATGGCGCGGGTGCCACCGAGGTGCATGCCCTGCGCGGCATCGACCTCGCCGTGTACCCGGGTGAACTCGTCGCCGTCATGGGCCCGTCCGGCTCCGGCAAGTCCACGCTCCTCACCATCGCCGGCGGGCTCGACACCCCCACCTCGGGCCGCGTGACGGTCGAGGACACCGACATCACCACGGCGAGCGTCAAGGAGCTCGCGGCCCTGCGCCGCCGCAGCATCGGCTACGTCTTCCAGGACTACAACCTCATCCCCGCGCTCACCGCCGCCGAGAACGTGGCCCTCCCGCGCGAGCTGGACGGGACCTCCTCCCGCAAGGCGCGCGTCGAGGCCCTCAAGGCGCTGGAGGAGATGGGCCTCGGCCACCTCGCCGACCGCTTCCCCGACGAGATGTCCGGCGGCCAGCAGCAGCGCGTGGCCATCGCCCGCGCCCTCGTCGGCGAACGCCGGCTCGTCCTCGCCGACGAGCCGACCGGCGCCCTCGACTCCGAGACCGGCGAGTCCGTGCTGGCCCTGCTCCGCAGCCGCTGCGACGCCGGCGCCGCCGGTGTCCTCGTCACCCACGAGCCGCGGTTCGCGGCCTGGGCGGACCGGGTCGTGTTCCTGCGGGACGGCGCGATCGTCGACCAGACCGTGCGCAGCGAGGCCGATTCCCTGCTGTCGGGCCAGGTGGCTGAGGCGTGAAGAGCTGGCTCCACTCCTGGCGGGCCGCGATCCGGATCGCCCGCCGCGACGCCTGGCGTTCCAAGGGCCGCAGCGCCCTCGTCCTGGCCATGATCGCCCTGCCGATCCTGGGTGTCAGCGCCCTCGATCTGACCTTCCGCAGCTCGGAGCTGTCCCCCTCCGAGCGGGCGGACCGCATGATCGGCGCGGCCGACGCCCAGTTCACGGACTCCGGCTACGGCGGGGTACCGATCTTCCAGGACCCGCTCGGCGAGATGAACACGCCGGCCAAGGACTACCAGGACACGGCGTGGCCGAGCGGCCCCACCGATGTCACCAAGACCTTCCCCGCGGGTTCCACGGTCCTCACGGACAGCTCCGGCACGGCCAAGCTGACGACGAAGCACGGTCTGCTCGTCTCCCAGGTGCGTGAGCTCAAGGCGGCCGATCCGATGGCCCGCGGCATCACGACCCTCCTGGAGGGTCGCTACCCGGAGAAGAACGACGAGGTCGTCGCGACCGCGCACTTCCTGGAGAGCAGCGGTCTGTCCGTCGGCGAGACCCTTTCCGCACGCAACTTCGACCGCCCGTATCGGATCGTCGGCTCCTACGAGATTCCGGACGATCTGAACGCCGACCAGGTCAACGCGCTCCCCGGGGCCTTCCTCGCCCCGTACGCGAAGGCCGCCGAGAAGGCCGGTCTGCAGAAGCCCGACACCAGCACCACGTACCTGGTGCGCGCGTCCGGTGGTTTCACGTGGAACATGGTCAAGGAGCTCAACACCAAGGGTGTCATCGTCTCCTCGCGTGCCGTGATCCTCGATCCGCCCGCCGATTCCGAGGTCCCGCTCTACCAGAAGGACGGTTGGGCCAACTTCGAGGCCAGCGCGGGCGCCAACGCCGGCGAACTCGCCGCCCTCGGCACCGTCGTCGGTCTGGCGATGCTGGAGATCTGTCTGCTCGCCGGACCCGCCTTCGCGGTCGGCGCCCGTCGCTCGCGCCGTCAGCTCGGTCTGGTCGGTGCCAACGGCGGTGCCCGCAGCCACATCCGGGCCATCGTGCTGAGCGGCGGCCTGGTCATCGGTGTCGCCGCGGCGGTCACCGGTACGGTCCTCGCCGTGATCCTCACCAAGGCGCTCCAGCCGTACCTCGAGGAGACCATGGGGCAGCGGTTCGGAGCCTTCGACGTCCGGCCGCTCGAAATCCTCGGCATCGCGCTGCTCGCCGTGCTGACCGGCCTGCTCGCCGCCATCGTGCCGGCGATCACCGCCTCCCGGCAGACCGTCCTCGCCTCGCTCACCGGCCGGCGCGGTGTCCGCCGCAGCAGCCGGGTACTGCCCCTGGTCGGCCTCGCGGCCCTCCTGATCGGCGGCGCCATCGCACTCTTCGGCACCATGGTCAGCCAGCAGTTCATCGTGGTGGCCGGCGGCTCGGCCCTCGCCGAGCTGGGCGTCGTCGCCATGACCCCGGCCCTGGTGGGCCTGTTCGGGCGGGCCGGGCGCTGGCTGCCGCTGTCGCCGCGGCTCGCGCTGCGGGACGCCGTGCGCAACCGGGGCCGTACGGCACCCGCCGTCGCCGCCGTCCTCGCCGCCGTCGCCGGTACGGTCGCCGTCTCCACGTACATGGCCAGCGAGGAGGCCCAGCGCCGGGCCGAGTACACCGCCCAGATGCCGCACGGAACCGTCGCCGCGTTCGTCAACGAGGAGGGCGGCCGGGACGTCCCCGCGGTCCGCGAGGCGATCCAGCGGTTCGTTCCCGTCGACGTCCGCGCCGATGTCTCGCGCATCACCGTCGGCAAGCCCAGCTGCCAGCCGTGGGACAGCGCCCCCGGCTGCGGACGCTTCGAGATCGTCGTCCCGCCGGCGAACGAATGCCCCATGTACGCGTCGGTCCCCGGCGGCGGAGACCCCTCGGAGAAGTTCACGCCCGAGCAGCGCCGGAAGATGCTCACCGAGGACTGGCGGTGCAAGGAGGGCGTGAGCAGCGGAAGGATGTACGTCTCCGACGGCGGGCTGCTCGTCGGTGACGCCGCGCTCCTGAAGGTGCTCGGCCTCGACGCCCCCGCGACCGTGAAGGCGCTCGAGGACGGCAAGGTCGTCAGCTTCAACCCCGTCAACATCGACAAGAACGGCACGTACGGGATCAAGCAGATCACCGACGTCGCCGCCGCCGACAAGGCTTCCGAGCAGGGCAGGCCCACTCCCGGCAAGGTCACCTCCCTGCCCGCCTACCAGGTGCCCGGCGACAAGAAGTCCTACGGGGTCCAGGCCCTGATCACTCCGGCCACCGCCAAGGCCGCCGGTCTCGCGACGGTGCCGCTGGGCACGTACGCCAGCACCGACCGGCTGCCCGACACCGAGGCACGCCAGAAGCTCGACGGCGAGCTCACCAAGCTCGGCAGCAACGTCGAGCTTTATGTGGAGGAAGGATTCGTCAACGCCTACAGCCTGATCCTGCTGTCGCTGGCGATCTTCGCGGGGCTCGTCACCATCGGCGCCGCCGGCATCGCCACCGGGCTCGCCCAGGCCGACGCCGAGGCCGACCTGAAGACGCTCGCCGCCGTGGGCGCCCCGCCCCGGGTCCGCCGGACCCTCAGCGGCTTCCAGTGCGGCGTCGTCGCCGCGATGGGCGTGATCCTCGGCTCCGCCGCCGGAGTGCTGCCCGCGATGGGTCTCCGGCTGAGCGACGAGCGGCAGCAGATCAGCTGGCACGAGGACGCCGTCGCCCAGGGCTGGAGCGCGGCCTCGGACGTGCCGTACGTTCCGATCGTCATCCCCTGGGAGACCCTCGTCGGCCTGCTGGTCGCCGTACCCGTGGGTGCCGCGCTGCTCGCCGCCCTGGTGACCCGCTCGCGCGGCGCGCTCTCCCGGCGCGAGGCGACCTGACGGTCTTCGTTGTCGTCCTGTGCCCCCGCACGAGGGTGGATCACCCTCGTGCGGGGGCACACCTCGTGGTGACGCATGTGTACGAGAGAATGGCGGCATGGAGATGCCGAGGAATGACAGGTCGCAGGAGAGCCCCCAGGTCCTCATCGTGGGACAGGACGGGATGGCGCTCGGCGGCACTCAGGGCGACGACGAACCCCGCGAGGTCCCGGTGACGGAAATGGTCGAGCAGCCTGCGAAGGTCATGCGGATCGGCAGCATGATCAAGCAGCTCCTGGAGGAAGTACGCGCGGCACCTCTCGACGAGGCCAGCCGGGTGAGGCTCAAGGACATCCACGCCAGCTCCGTGAAGGAGCTGGAGGACGGGCTCGCGCCCGAACTGGTCGAGGAACTGGAGCGGCTCTCCCTGCCCTTCACCGATGAGGCGATCCCCTCCGAGGCGGAGCTGCGCATCGCGCAGGCGCAGCTGGTGGGCTGGCTGGAGGGCCTCTTCCACGGTATCCAGACGGCGCTCTTCGCCCAGCAGATGGCGGCCCGCGCCCAGCTGGAGCAGATGCGCAGGGCGCTCCCGCCGGGTGCGTCGCACGACGATGACGACGACGACCACGGCCATGGGCACGCGGTCCGCTCGGGGCCGTACCTGTAGGCCACGGCGGAGGACGTACGAGAGGGGCCCGGCACTCTGTGTGCCGGGCCCCTCCTCGCGAGGCCGCGCCCGTCAGCCCCGAGGGGCCACGAGCAGGACCTGCCCTTGCGCCGCCCCGTCAGCCCCGAGGGGCCACGAGCAGGACCTTGTCCTTGCGCCGCCCCGTCAGCCCCGAGGGGCCACGAGCAGGACCTTGCCCACGTGGGTGCCGGACTCCAGCGCCCGGTGGCCCTCGGCGGCGTCGTTCAGCGGGAGCGTCCGGTCGACGACAGGCCTGACCGTGCCCGCGCCGATCAGCGGCCAGACGTGCTCCCGTACGGCGGCCACGATCGCCGCCTTCTCGTCCGCCGGGCGGGCCCGCAGCGTGGTCGCCATGACCGCGGCGCGCTTCGCGAGCAGCGCTCCGAGGTCCAGCTCGCCCTTGACGCCGCCCTGGAGGCCGATGACGACGAGCCGGCCGTTCACGGCCAGCGCCTTCACGTTCCGCTCCAGGTACTTGGCGCCGACGATGTCCAGGATGACGTCCGCACCCGCCCCGTCCGTCGCCTTGGCCAGCTCCTCGACGAAGTCCTGCTCGCGGTAGTCGATGAGGATGTCCGCGCCGAGCTCGGCGCAGCGCGCCAGCTTCCGGGGGCCACCGGCGGTGACCGCGACCCGAGCCCCGATCGCCTTCGCCAGCTGGATCGCCATCGTGCCGATCCCGCTCGCACCGCCGTGCACGAGCAGAGTCTCGCCGGGCCGCAGGTGCGCGATCATGAAGATGTTGGACCAGACGGTGCAGGCGACCTCGGGGAGCGCCGCGGCCGTGACGAGGTCGACGCCCTCAGGCACCGGAAGCAGCTGCCCCGCGGGGACGACGACCTTCTCCGCGTAGCCGCCGCCGGCGAGAAGCGCGCAGACCTCGTCGCCGACGGCCCAGCCGGCCACCCCCGGGCCGAGTGCGGCGATCCGGCCCGAACACTCCAGGCCGGGGTACGGCGAGCTGCCCGGCGGCGGGTCGTAGAAGCCCTGGCGCTGCAGCAGATCAGCGCGGTTGACGGCGCTCGCCACCACCTCGACGAGGACCTCGCCCTCGCCGGGCGCGGGATCGGGCACCTCGGCCCAGACGAGGGCCTCGGGGCCACCGGGTTCCGGAATCGTGATCGCATACATGGCGGCGAGGCTACTCCCGGCACCGGCCGGGGGCGCGGTGCACCGGGCTCAGTCCTCCGGCGGCGTCCTGAGCGGGGTGACCGGCGCGGCACGCACGATGGTGATCACCCGGTCGGTGAGCTGGAGCGGGCTGGCCGCGGGATCGTCGTAACCGAGCAGCCGGTGGCCGCGGAGCACGCTCACGACCAGGTCGCCGGTCTCCCGCACGCTCTTCCCGACCTCGCTCTTGGTCACCGGGCGTTCCACCAGGTCGAGGCCGGAGCCCTGCTGGATGAGGTCCTCCATCACCGTGCCGGCGCTGGGGCTCAGCACGGACAGACCGAGCAGGCGCCCGGCGGCGCTGGCGCTGGTGATGACCGCGTCCGCGCCGGACTGGCGCAGCAGCGGCGCGTTCTCCTCCTCGCGGACCGCGGCGACGATCTTCGCGCCCCGGTTGAGCTGTCGGGCCGTGAGGGTGACCAGGACGGCCGTGTCGTCGCGCTGGGTGGCGATCACGATCTGCCGGGCCCGCTGGACCTCGGCCCGGAGCAGCACGTCGCTGCGGGTCGCGTCGCCGACCACGCCGACGAAGCCGTCCGCGTTGGCCGTCTCGATCACCTTGTTGGAGGGATCGACGATGACGATCTGGTCCTTGCTCAGGCCGGTCGCGCAGAGCGTCTGGATAGCGGACCGCCCCTTGGTGCCGAAGCCGACGATGACGGTGTGGTCGCGCAAGGTGGACCTCCAGCGGTTCAGCCGGAACTCCTCGCGGGTCCGCTCCGTGAGGACCTCGAGGGTGGTGCCGACCAGGATGATCAGAAACAGCACGCGCAGGGGCGTGACCAGCAGGATGTTGGCGAGCCGCGCCGTGTCGCTGTACGGGACGATGTCGCCGTATCCGGTGGTGGAGAGCGTGACGGTCGCGTAGTAGGCGCAGTCGAGGAAGTCGAGCGTCTCGTTCGCGTTGTCGTGGTAGCCCTCGCGGTCGACGTAGACGATGAGGATCGTCACGGCCAGGACGCCGAGGGCCATCAGGAGCCGCTTGCCGACCTGGCGCAGGGGCCGCTCGACCTGTCGGCGCGGCAGCCTGATCTGCGGACCGGAGATCCGCTCGTCCGCGTTGCGGGCCATCGCGTCGCGACTGGGAAGTTTCACGTGAAACACGCTCCTTGGGCCGGTACGGCCCCCTCGGCCGCCGGCCAGGGAAGGTCGAGGACATCCAACTCTTGGCCGGGGCGGGCGCCGCCGGGCGGGACGACGGCCAGGCCGTCGGCGGCGGCGATGCCCCGGAGCATGGCCGGTCCGTTGTAGCGCAGGGGCACGGCACGTCCACCACGGCGGACGACCGGGACGAGCCGTGTGTCGTACGGGTGCCCGTGCACCTCGTCCCGGACGGGTACGCGGAGCGGGGCGGGCGCCTCTGGCGCGGCCCCGGTCAGGGCGGCCAGGAGAGGCTGCGCCAACGTCAGAAGCCCGGAGACGGCGGCGAGCGGGTTGCCGGGGAGCCCGACGAGATGCCGCACGTGCGCGGGCCGTACGTCCGCGGGCCGGGTGGGCTCGGGCGGGGTGTGCGCGGGCGGGGCGGGCTCGGGCGGGGTGGGCTCGGTGGCGAGGCGGGCGAGCAGCATCGGGTGGCCGGGCCGCACCTTCACACCGTCGACCAGGAGGGTCGCGCCGGCCTTGTCCAGCACGCCGTGGACGTGATCCACGGGCCCGGCGGCGGTCCCGCCGGTCGTGAGGACCAGGTCGGCGGCGGAACCGGTGACGGCCGTGTACAGCTCCTCGGCCTCGTCACCGATCCTGCGGGTGGCGAGGACCTCGGCACCGAGCGCCGTCAGCCACGGGCCGAGCATGGGGCCGAGGGCGTCGCGGATCAGGCCGTCGTGGGGGAGCCCCGACGTGAGCAGCTCGTCGCCGAGGACCAGGATCTCGACCCGGGGGCGCGGCGGTACGGGGAGCTCGTCGTAGCCGGCGGCCGCGGCGAGGCCGAGCACGGCGGGCGTCACGACGGTGCCCGCGGGCAGCAGCTCGTCGCCCGCACGGCACTCCTGGCCGCGGGGCCGGATGTCCTGACCCGGCACGACCTCGCGCAGGGCGTGCAGCAGCGCTCCCTCGGTACGTGAGCGCTCGGTCTGTGAGTGCTCGGTACGTGAGTGCTCGGTCTGTGAGTGCTCGGTACGGACGACGGCGGTGGTCCCGGCGGGGACGCGGGCGCCGGTGGCGATCCGTACGGCCTCGCCGTCGGCGGCCACGGCCGCGGACGTCTGTCCGGCGAGGACGGCGCCCTCCGCGCGTACGGTCCAGGGCCCGGGACCCGCGACCGCCCAGCCGTCCATGGCGGAGGTGTCGAAGGGCGGCAGGTCGGTGAGGGCGAGCAGCGGCTCGGCCAGGACCTGGCCGAGTGCCTGCCCGAGGGGTACGCCGAGCGTCGCCCGGCCGGCCCGCGCGGAGGCCCCGGCACGGACGGCCGCGGCGCGGGCTTCGGGCCAGGCGGTGGCCCGGTGCGGCTGCCCGGCCTTCGCGGCGTCGGTTCCGGGGCCCACCGGGAGGGGCTCCTTCAGGGTCATCCGGCCTCGTCCTGCTCGGCGGCCCAGCGCTGGGCCAGCGCGGCGGCCTTGCGGGCGGCCTCGGCGACCGCCTCGGGACCGCCCTCGCTGCCCGCGCGCGCCGCCGCGTATCCGACCAGGAAGGTGGTCAGGGGTGCGGCGGGGCGGGCCACTCCATGAGCGGCGTCGCGGGCCAGATCGAGCAGTACGCCGGTGTCGACGTCCAGCTCGATGCCCAGTTCGTCCTTGACTGCGGTGATCCATTCATCCAGCACGGTCCCATGCTCCCTGATGCGGGCCCGGGCCGTGGCGATGTCCTCCCAGGTGTCGCAGTCGAAGGAGGCGAGGGGCCCGGCGGCGACCCGGGTCAGGCGCAGTGCGCCGGTGAGCTGCCGCAGCGGTCCGCCGGCGAGGGTGCCGCGTTCCTCGGTGATCCGCGCCAACTCCCGCCGGAGCGGGGCCGTTCGGTAGGCGCCGACGAGCGGTTGGTCCCGTCCCCCGGCGTCGGTGAGGAGCGCGGCCTCGGCGTCGGGGGCGTCGGCGAGTGCCCCGAGCAGTCGGCGGACGGTGTCCTCGTCGAGGAAGGGCAGGTCGGCGGAGAGAACGAGCAGAACATCGGCCCCGGTCTCCCCGACCTCGGCACCGCTACGGGTTCCGGCACCGCCACCGGCTCCGGCACCGGCGCGGGTGCCCGCACCGATCTCCCGTACTCCCGCGTCGAGGGCGGCGAGCGGCCCTCCGCCGGGCGGGTCCTCCCTGGTCCAGCGGACGGGCCGGACGGTCGGGCGGCGATCGCCGACGACCACGGTCCGGTCCGCGCCGCGGCACGCGGCGAGGACCCGGTCGAGGAGCGCCCGGCCGCCGACCCTCACGCCGGGCTTGTCGGCACCGCCGAGTCTCCGGGCGGCGCCGCCGGCGAGTACGACGGCGTCATGGGGGGTGGTCACCCCAGCAGTATGGTCCGCCGCCCCTTCCCGCCGTCGGGCGCGTCTCCCTTGGTGAGACGGCGCGGGTGGCGGACCGGACGTCGGACGGGTCCCCGGACCGTCCGAGGAACGGTCCGGGAAGGAATCCGGCGGGACCGGGCAGGTCCCGCCGGAGTACCGGCCGTCAGAGCGTGCGGAGCAGGACCGCGGGCTGCTCGACGCAGTCCGCCACGTACCGCAGGAAGCCGCCCGCCGTGCCGCCGTCGCAGACGCGGTGGTCGAAGGTGAGCGAGAGCTGCACCACCTGGCGTACGGCCAGTTCACCCTGGTGCACCCAGGGCTTGGGGATGATCCGGCCGACGCCGAGCATCGCGGCCTCGGGGTGGTTGATGATCGGCGTGGACCCGTCGACCCCGAACACCCCGTAGTTGTTCAGGGTGAACGTGCCACCCGTCAGATCGGCCGGCGTGAGCGCCGACTCCCGTGCGGCCTCCGTCAGCCGGGCGAACTCCGCCGTCAGCGACTCGGCCGTCCGGCTCCCCGCGTCCTTGACCACGGGGACGACCAGGCCGCGCGGGGTCTGGGCGGCGAAGCCGAGATGCACGGCCGGCAGCCGGACGATCTCCCGGGCCGCCATGTCCACGGTGGAGTTGAGCTCGGGGAACCGTGCCAGGGCGTGGACGCAGATCCGGGCGAGGAGCGCGAGCAGGGAGATCTTCGAGCCGCCCGCCGCGTTCATCGCCGCCCGCGCGGCCATCAGCTCGGTCGCGTCGGCGTCCACCCAGCAGGTCGCGTCCGGGATCTCCGTACGGCTGCGCGACAGCTTGTCCGCCACGGCGCCACGGACCCCGCGCAGCGGCACCCGCTCACCGGCCGAAGCGACCGCGGAGGGCGCCGACGCGGGCGCCGCGGCCCGGGCGGGCGCCGACGCGGCGACGGGCCGCTCCAGGGACGCGATGGCCAGCTCCACATCGGCCCGCAGGATCAGGCCCTCGGGCCCCGATCCACGCACCTCACGCAGATCGAGCCCCCGGTCCCTGGCCAGCTTCCGCACGAGCGGCGAGATGACCGGCACCGGACCCTCCTGGCCCGAGACGGGCACCGAGACGGGAGCCGGAGCGGCCACCGCGGCGGGCGCCGCGGCAAGGGCGGGTGCGGGGGTGGGGGTCTTCGCCACGGCGTGGCTCTCGTGCCGTACCCGGCGGCGCCGGGCCGCGGGCTCGGCCGTGCCGTACCCGACGAGCACATTGCCCGAGTGCTCGGACGACACGGCGGACCCGGCGGCGGTCCCGCCCACCGTGGGGGCCGTACCCGGAGCCGCCTCCGCGAGCTCCTCCGGCGCGCCCGTGCCGCCCACCGCGACGGTCAGGAGCGGGGCGCCGACGGGCAGTTCGGTGCCCTCCTCGCCGTACCGGGCGGTGACGACTCCGCCGTACGGGCAGGGCACCTCGACCATGGCCTTGGCCGTCTCGACCTCGACGACCGGCTGGTCGATGGCGACGACGTCGCCGACGGCGACCAGCCAGCGGACGATCTCCGCCTCGGTGAGTCCCTCACCGAGGTCGGGCAGCTTGAACTCGAGCACCTGTGCCATCAGCTTCCCGCCTCCCACTGCAGTCGCGCCACCGCGTCCAGGACCCGGTCGACGCCCGGCAGATGGTGCCGTTCCAGCATCGGCGGCGGGTACGGGATGTCGAAGCCCGCGACCCGCAGCACCGGCGCCTCCAGGTGGTGGAAGCAGCGCTCCGTCACGCGCGCGGCGATCTCCGCACCGGGGCCGCCGAAGCCCGTCGACTCGTGGACGACGACCGCGCGGCCGGTGCGCCGCACCGAGGCGCAGACCGTCTCGTCGTCGAAGGGGACGAGCGAGCGCAGGTCGACGACCTCCAGGTCCCAGCCCTCGGCCTGCGCGGCCTCCGCCGCCTCCAGACAGACGGGCACGGAGGGACCGTAGGTGATCAGCGTGGCGCCGGTGCCCCGCCGTCGCACCACGGCCCTTCCGATCGGTTCCACGGCCGCGGGGGCCTCGGGGGACCAGTCGGACTTGGACCAGTAGAGCCGCTTGGGCTCCAGGAAGACCACCGGGTCGTCGGAGGCGATGGCCGCGCGCAGCAGCCCGTAGGCGTCCTCGACGGTGGCCGGGGTGACGACATGGAGTCCCGGGGTGGCCATGTAGTAGGCCTCGGAGGAGTCGCTGTGGTGCTCGACGCCGCCGATCCCGCCGCCGTACGGGACGCGGATGACGATCGGCATCGGCATCGCGCCGCGCGTCCGGTTCCGCATCTTCGCCACATGGGAGATCAGCTGCTCGAACGCCGGGTAGGCGAACGCGTCGAACTGCATCTCGACGACCGGCCGCAGGCCGTACATGGCCATGCCGACGGCCGCGCCGAGGATGCCGGCCTCGGCCAGCGGGGTGTCCGTGCAGCGGTCCTCGCCGAACTCCTTCGCGAGCCCGTCGGTGACCCGGAAGACCCCGCCGAGGGTGCCGACGTCCTCGCCCATCACATGGACGGTCGGGTCCTCGGCCATCGCGTCCCGCATGGCGCGCTGGAGCGCCTGCGCCATCGTGGCGGGCTTGGCCTTCCCGGCCCCGCCCTTACCGGCGTTCCCGGCGGTCCTGCCCGCCGTGGATCCGGTCGTCGCCGTCGTCATCACGCCTCACCCTCGGCTTCGAGCTCGGCGCGCAGCTGCGCCGCCTGTTCCCGCAGCTGCGTGGTCTGCTCCGCGTACACGTGCGAGAAGAGGTCCATCGGGTTCAGCACCGGGTCGGCGTTCATCCGCTCGCGCAGCTCCGCGGCCATCGTCTCGGCGGCCTCGGCCGCCGCGCGCCTGCCGTCCTCGTCGAGCAGGCCCCGCTCCGTCAGTTCCCTTTCGAGGATCAGGATCGGGTCGTGCGCCCGCCAGGTCTCGACCTCGCCGGCCGCACGGTAGCGGGTGGCGTCGTCGGCGTTGGTGTGGGCGTCGATCCGGTACGTGATCGCCTCGACGAGGGTGGGGCCGCCGCCGCGCCGCGCGCGGGCCACGGCCTCGCTGAGCACCTGGTGGACGGCGATCGCGTCGTTGCCGTCGACGAGCCGGCCGGGCATCCCGTATCCGACGGCCTTGTGGGCCAGGGACGGGGCGGCGGTCTGCTTGGCGAGCGGTACGGAGATCGCGAAGCCGTTGTTCTGCACGAGGAAGACCACGGGGGCCTGCCAGACGGCCGCGAAGTTCAGAGCCTCGTGGAAGTCGCCCTCGCTGGTGCCGCCGTCGCCGACCATGGCGAGCGCGACGACGTCGTCGCCCTTGAGCCGCGCGGCGTGGGCGAGGCCCACAGCATGCGGGAGCTGGGTGGCCAGCGGCGTGGAGAGCGGCGCGATGCGGTGCTCGTGCGGGTCGTACCCGGTGTGCCAGTCGCCGCGCAGCAGGGTCAGGGCCTGCACGGGGTCGAGGCCCCGGGCGACCGCGGCCAGGGTGTCGCGGTACGAGGGGAAGAGCCAGTCCCGCTTCTCCAGGGCGAGGGCGGCGGCGATCTCGCACGCCTCCTGGCCGTGGGTGGACGGGTACACGGCGAGCCGGCCCTGCTTGGTGAGGGCGGTGGCCTGCGTGTTGTACCGGCGGCCGCGGATCAGCTCCGCGTAGAGCCGGAGCAGCAGCGCGGGGTCGGCGTCGGCCACGGCGTCCGTGCCGAGCACGCGCAGCGGCTCGGTGTCGGGCAGCAGCGGGGCGGGGTCGGTACGCGGCTGCCACGCCGGCGGCGGGGTCGGCCGGTAGGCGGGAACGGCACCGGGCGGCTCTTGGACTGTCGAACTGCGCTGTTGCAACGAGTCCACCTCCTCGTGGGAGCGGGCATAAGACCCGAAGGCGGGTGGCGCGAGTGTGGCGCGCCTCACCTACCGATTGTTCGGTCGTGGAGGCATTTTGGCTACAGGCACCTGCAGCCTGTGGACAAACGGTTCTCCACAGCCTGGGATGAGTACAGGTCGTCCACCGGAGAGAGGCGGGGGGACATGGCGGATGAACAAATGGCCGTCGACCGGAGCGGGGCTCCGGACGACGAGACGGGCGGCGACCCGGGCGGCGCGCTCCGCGGGACCGGGAGCGAGGTGCCCGGCGAGGCCCTGAGCGCCCCGATCGGCACGCCGACGGGCGCCCTTCCGGCACGCCCGCTGGACGCGATCGACCGGGACATCCTGCGACTGCTGCAAACGGACGGTCGCGCCTCGGTACGCTCCGTCGCCGAGCGGGTGCACGTCTCCCGGGCCAACGCCTACGCGCGCATCAACCGGCTCATCGACGACGGGGTGATCCGCGGATTCAGCGCCCGGGTCAACCACGAGCGGGCGGGCCACGGCGCCTCCGCCTACATCACGCTCAAGATCGTCCAGAATTCCTGGCGCACGGTACGCGAGCAGCTCGGCGCGCTGCCGGGGGCCACGCACATCGCGCTGGTCAGCGGCGATTTCGACGTGCTGCTGCTGGTGCACACGCCGGACAACCGGACGCTGCGCGAGCTGGTGCTCACCCGGATCCAGGCGATCCCCGAGGTGCTGTCCACGCGCACGCTGCTGGTCTTCGAGGAGACGGACCTCAACACGGACCCGCACGCCTGAACGCCGGGTGCCGGGCGGCCCGGAACCCGGCGTCCGCCCACGACGGAGGACGGCCCCTCGACGGGCCGTCCCGGGCCGTCCTGAGCCGTCCTGAGCCGTCCTGGGCCGTTCCTGGGCCGTCCTGAGCCGTCCTGGGCCGTCGAGGGGCCGTCCTGGGCCGTCGAGAGGCAGGAAGGGTCTCCGCGACAGGAAGGCCGTCCGCATAGGAAGGCCGTCCCTGCCCCGGTCCCCGGCCCCGTCGGCCCCGACCGGGCCCTCAGCGAACCGTCCGCAGCCCGTCGAACGCCAGGTGCGCGACGGTCTCGGCGAGCTGCTCGCGCTCCGCCGTCGCGTCCGGATGCGGCCGGTACCACTCCACCAGCGAGTTGATCATGCCGAAGAGCAGTCGGGTCGCGAGCCGGATGTCCACATCGGCCCGCAGGTCGCCCTCCTCGGCGGCCGCCTTGAGCAGGTCTGCCACCTTGTGGTCGAACTCGCGCCGCC
Organism: Streptomyces sp. NPDC029956; assembly: GCF_055574655.1. Taxonomy (NCBI): domain Bacteria; kingdom Bacillati; phylum Actinomycetota; class Actinomycetes; order Kitasatosporales; family Streptomycetaceae; genus Streptomyces; species Streptomyces sp. NPDC029956. The sequence continues at coordinate 112,198 of NZ_JBVHZJ010000004.1, forward strand.
GCTCCATGGCCCACCGCTCGGTGCCGGTGTTGCCGCGCACCCGCAGCAGCAGCGTCACGTACGGCAGCTCCGCGATCAGCACCTCCACCGTGCGGCGCGTGACGTACTCGACCCGCTCGACGGCCCGGCCGCGTCCCGCGTCCGGCTCGTCGAGGATCGCGAAGAGCCCGTCGAGCGCACGGCTGACCGCCCGCCGCAGCAGCTCCTCCTTGCCGGACACGTGGTGGTAGATCGACGACTTGGAGATCCCGGCCGCCTTGGAGAGGTGCTCCATGGACGTGCCGTCGTAGCCGCGCTCGTTGAACACCCGCACGGCGACCGAGAGCAGCGTCTCGGGGGTGTACGTGTCGCGCTTGACGGTGGTCATCGGGAGTCCTCCGCGTCCTCGGCGCAGCCCCGGCGCGCCGTGGCCAGGCTCGGCGCGTACCGGCCCGTGGGGTAGCGGTCGTGCATCGCGTCGAGGAGGCCCCTCACGCGCGCGTGGCCCACCTTCCCGGCCCACTCCAGCGGGCCGGCCGGGTAGTTGACGCCGAGCCGCATGGCGGTGTCCACGTCCTCGGCGGTGGCGACGCCCCGGTCGACGGCATCGGCCGCGAGGTCGGCCAGCATGGCGACCGTACGGCCGACGATCATGCCCGGCACATCGCCGATCACCGACACCTGCTTGCCGAGCGCCTGGAAGAGACCGACCGCCTCCGCGAGCGTCTCGTCCGAGGTCCCCTCACGGGCGGAGAGCACGATCCGGGACGCGCGCGCGTAGTCGAGCGCCAGGTCGAAGTAGATGATCTCGTCGGTGTCGTACTCGAAGGAGGTCTCGCCGTCGACGAGGCAGAGCCTGCCGCCGCCGGGGAGCAGGATGTACCCGTTGCCGCCCTTGCGCCGGACAGTGATCCCGGCCGCCTCGAAGAGCCCGATCAGCGGCTCCGCGGGCCCGAGGTCACCCCGTACCGCGATCCGCTCCGGCGCCTCCGCGGGCGCCGCCGTGTGCGGCTCGGGCCGCTCGGCGCCCTCCGCGTACGAGAACCAGCCCCGGCCCGTCTTGCGGCCGAGGCGCCCCGACTCCACGAGCCTCCGCTGCGCGAGCGAGGGCGTGAACTTGGGGTCCTGGTAGAAGGACTCCCAGACGGAGCGGGTGACGGCCTCGTTCACGTCCTGACCGATGAGGTCGGTCAGCTCGAACGGACCCATCCTGAAGCCGCCGCACTCGCGCAGGGCCGCGTCGATGGTGGCCGGGTCGGCCGCGCCCTCCTCGAAGACCCGCAGCGCCTCCGCGTAGAAGGGGCGGGCGACCCGGTTCACGATGAAACCGGGGGTGTCCGCGCAGCGCACCGGGGTCTTGCCCCAGCCCTTCACCGTCTCGTACGCGCGCGTGGCGACGTCCGGCTCGGTGGCGAAGCCGCTGACGACCTCGACGAGGGGCAGCAGCGGCGCCGGGTTGAAGAAGTGCAGTCCGACGAACCGGCCGGGCAGCCGCAGGCCTCCCGCGATGGCGGTGACGGAGAGCGAGGAGGTGTTGGTGGCGAGGACGGTGTCGTCGCCGACGACCTTCTCCAGGTCGGCGAAGAGCTGCTGCTTGACGGGCAGCAGCTCGACGATCGCCTCGACGACGAGTGCCGCGTCCGCGAGCTCCGCGAGGTCCTGGGCGGCGTACAGGCGGCCGACGGCCGCCTCGCGCGCGGTGGCGTCGAGACGCCCCTTCTCGACGAGGCGGTCGAGGCGGGCGGTGAGGGCGGCCACGGCCTCCTCGGCGCGGCCGGGAGCGCTGTCGTACAGCCGCACGGGGTGGCCGGCTACCAGCGCGACCTGGGCGATGCCCTGGCCCATGGTGCCGGTGCCGACGACGGCGACGGTCCGGTCGCGCCCGACGGGCAGGGCCCCTCCGGCTGCGGCTTCGGATGCTTCCACGGCGGCGGCAGGCTCACTGGCGGTCACGTCGTCGCTCCCCCTGACGGTCACGTTGGCGCTCATAGGAGTGATCCTCCCCGATGGGTTCTCCACAGGATCGACAGGCCCCCTTGTCCCGACCGATCGTTCGGTTACTCTAACTCCGTACGTGTCTCCCTGCCCAGCTCGACGAGGAGTTGGTCCACCCATGGCCACCGCTCTGCCGACCACCGACCGACTGGCCGAGAAGCACCGGTCCACGCTCGACCAGGCGCTCGACACCATTCGGACCCGTGCCTACTGGTCGCCGTACCCCGAGCACCCGAAGGCGTACGGGGAGGACGGCTCGCTCGACGCGGCGGCCGGCCTCGCCGCCCACCAGGCCCTGCTGAACACCCGCTTCGAGCTCGACCAGCCCGGCACGGACGGCTGGACCGGCGCCGAGACCTCGCCGTACGGCCCCGAGCTCGGCATCGAGTACCCGCACGCCGACATCGACGTCCTGCTCCCCGCGATGCGCGCGGGTGCGGGTGCGTGGCGCGACGCCGGGGCCGAGACCCGCGCCCTGGTCTGCCTGGAGATCCTCGCCCGGATCTCCGCCCGCACCCACGAGTTCGCCCACGCCGTCATGCACACCAGCGGCCAGGCGTTCATGATGGCGTTCCAGGCCGGCGGCCCGCACGCCCAGGACCGCGGCCTCGAGGCCGTGGCGTACGCGTACGCGGAGCAGACCCGCACCCCCGCGGGCCGGGCCGACTGGTCCAAGCCGCAGGGCAAGCGGGACCCGCTGGAGCTGAGCAAGGAGTTCACCCCGGTCGGCCGCGGCATCGCCCTGGTGATCGGCTGCAACACCTTCCCCACGTGGAACGGCTACCCGGGCCTGTTCGCCTCCCTCGCCACCGGCAACCCGGTCCTGGTCAAGCCGCACCCGCGCGCGGTGCTGCCGCTCGCGCTGACCGTGCGGGTCGCCCGTGAGGTGCTCGCCGAGTCCGGCTTCGACCCGAACCTGGTCGCGCTCGCCGTCGAGCGGCCGGGCGAGGGCATCGCCAAGACCCTGGCCGTGCGCCCCGAGATCCGGATCATCGACTACACGGGCTCGACCGCCTTCGGCGACTGGCTGGAGACCAACGCCCGCCAGGCGCAGGTCTACACAGAGAAGGCCGGCGTCAACACGGTGGTGGTCGACTCCACCGACAACTACAAGGGGATGCTCGCCAACCTGGCCTTCTCGCTGTCCCTGTACAGCGGCCAGATGTGCACCACCCCGCAGAACCTGCTGATCCCGCGCGACGGCATCACCACCGACCAGGGCCCCAAGTCGTACGACGAGGTCGTCGCCGACCTCGCCGCGGCGGTCGGCGGTCTGCTCGGCGACGACGCCCGGGCGAACGGTCTGCTGGGCGCCCTGGTCAACCCGGACGTGAAGGCGCGGCTCGAGGCCGCCGCCGGCCTCGGCGAGGTGGCGCTCGCCTCCCGCGAGGTCGTCAACCCGGAGTACCCGGACGCCGTGGTGCGTACGCCGGTCGTCGTGAAGCTGGACGGCTCCAAGCCGGACACCGAGGCCGCGTACTTCTCGGAGTGCTTCGGCCCGGTCTCCTTCGCCGTCTCGGTGGACTCCACCGCCGACGCCCTGGAGCTGCTGCGGCGCACGGTCCGGGAGAAGGGCGCGATGACGGTCGGGGCCTACACGACCTCGGCGGACGTCGAGCGCGCGGTGGAGGAGGTCTGCCTGGAGGAGTCGGCGCAGCTGTCGCTGAACCTCACGGGCGGGGTCTACGTGAACCAGACCGCCGCGTTCTCCGACTTCCACGGCTCCGGCGGCAACCCGGCGGCGAACGCCGCCCTGTGCGACGGCGCCTTCGTCTCCAACCGCTTCCGGGTGGTGGAGGTCCGCCGCCAAGCCTGAGGCACACCCGCGTGGAGGCTCCCAGGGGCCTCCACGCGGCTCCCCGGGCGACCTCCCGCACGGGCTCGATCCCGCCCGGAGGCTCGATCCCCCGCCCAGGGCTCGATCTCCGCTAGGGAGACTCGATCTCCGCGTAACGCTGGACCCACGCGTGCATGGCGATGGCGGCGGCCGCTCCCGCGTTGATCGAGCGGGTCGAGCCGAACTGGGCGATCGAGCAGACCGTCTCCACATGGGCGCGGGCCTCCTCGGTGAGCCCCGGGCCCTCCTGCCCGAAGAGCAGCACACACCGGCGGGGCAGCACGGTCCGCTCCAGCGGTACGGCTCCCGGCAGGTTGTCGATGCCGATGACCGGGATGCCCTCGGCCGCCGCCCACGAGGTCAGCGACTCGGTGTCCGGGTGGTGCCGGACGTGCTGGTAGCGGTCGGTGACCATGGCGCCACGCCTGTTCCAGCGCCGCCGGCCCACGATGTGGACCTCCTTCGCCAGGAACGCGTTGGCCGTCCGTACCACCGAACCGATGTTGAAGTCGTGGCCCCAGTTCTCCACGGCCACGTGGAAGTCGTGCCGCCGGGTGTCCAGGTCGGCGACGACAGCCTCCCGCGTCCAGTACCGGTAGCGGTCCACGACATTGCGCCGGTCGCCGTCGGCGAGCAGCTCGGGGTCGTACCGCTCGCCCTCGGGCCACGGCCCGGGGTGCGGACCGACGCCGATCTCGTGGCCGAAACCCTCGTCGTACTGGACCGGCTCCGACGCCTCGGGCGCTGCCGTCTCTTCGGTGGTGCTCACCCGACGAGGGTACGGGGACCGTGCTCCTCACCCGTACGGCGCTGCTCGGGCACCGTCCCTGCGGGCGTCCGCCGCCACAGCCGGTCCCTGCCCCGTACGACCTGGGCGCCGAGCGCCACCAGGAACGGTGTCGGCAGGAACACGGCGTCGGCGGAGATCATCGCGAGCGAGAAGACCGGCAGCCCGAGGAGCACCGCGATCCCGGCGTGCTCCAGCATCATCACGACGAGCAGGACGTTCTTGACCTTGCGGTGGAAGAGCGTGAACGGGAAGGCGACCTGCACGATCACCGTGCCGTAGGTCAGCAGCATCACCATGACCCCGCTGGTCCCGAGCAGCTCGGAGAGGGCGGGCCAGGGCGTGAAGTAGTCGAGGTTGAGCGGGTAGAACAGCGCGGTGCCGTCCTGCCAGCGCGAACCCTGGATCTTGTACCAGCCGGCCGTGGCGTAGATCAGACAGACCTCCGCCATGATCACGACGAGGGCGGCGTTGTGGGCGAGGTTCGCGAGGGCGTCGAGGAGCGTGCGCGGCTCCCCGGGCGCGAACCGGCACACCAGCCACCACAGGCCGTTCCCCAGCCACAGGACCCACAGCAGCACCGGCAGCCACCACTCGCCGGTGACCTGGCTGAACCAGGTGGTCGCGAGGAGGAACCCGCCGAGCACCGTCCACAGGAGGGGGCCGACGCGATCGTGGCGCGGGGGTTCACCGGCGTGCGCGGCGCGGGCCTCCCGGGCGGCCCGCCGGGCGTCGAGGGACCACACCTGGGAGCAGCGGGTCAGGACGAGGTAGATCGCGGCGAGGTGGAGGACGTTGTCGCCGCCGTCGCCGACGAAGACGGACCGGTTCTGCAGCGAGAGCACGCCGGCCATGAAGACCACCGACACGGCGCGGGTGCGCCAGCCGAGCAGCAGCAGCACGGCCGAGAGCACGGCGAGCCCGTAGACGAGCTCGAACCAGAGTCGGCCGTCCGACCACATGAGCACGGTGAAGGACCGGTTGTCGGCGATCAGCCGGCGGGCCATCTCCCAGGACCAGGGGCCGTCGGGGCCGTACAGCTCGTGCCGGAACGGCAGCTCGCGCAGCAGGAAGACCAGCCAGGTCAGCGAGAAGCCGATCCGCACGATCGCGGTCTGGTACGGGCCGAGGGAGCGGCCCGTGACGTTCTGGACGGCGCGGGCGAGCCGACGGTCGAAGGGCTCGCGGGCGCGGCCACGCGCGGGCGTGGAGGCTGCGGAGGGGGAGGCAGGGGTGGGGCCGGGGGCAGGAGTGGGGCTGGGAGTGGGAGTGCTCATCGGCCCGCCTCCGTGCGGCTCCGGTCGGCCCCGAGGGGCCGGTCGGCGTCGGTGACCGGCCACCACGGGAAGTCACGGTGGACGGGAGCGGTGTCGGTCTTCTCGGAACTCCAGTCGGGGGCGGGGACGGCCCGGGTGAGGGTACGCAGCTGGACCCGCTCCACGACACCGGACCGGTCCGCGAGGCGCAGCATCGCGAACCGGCGCATGTACTCCTCCGAGAGGCGGCCGCGCATCCCGTTGGGGGTGTGGTCCTCGGAATGCGAGTTGGAATAGAAGTCCACGGCCCGCCGGAGCTCGTTCTGCTGGGCGTGGCTGGGCATCGGATTGTGCCGGATCGCCTCGGCGTCCTGGGCGGTGAGGTCGATCCAGCCGGTGGTGCTGCGGCTGCCGTCGGCGGCGACGATCTCGGCCCGGACCTCGACGGAGATGTTCTGCTGGAGCGGGTTGGGCGCGAAGAGCTTCCAGTTCTGTTCGAACTCGGGATAGATCCAGTCGTCGACGGCCTGGCCGTGCCGCTTGGTCAACGTGTTGGACGGCGCGACGTGCAGGAAGACCATCGCCAGATGGACGCACGCGAAGACCCCGGCGACGGCGAGCGCCACGGCGAGGACGACCTGGTAGGGCATCGAAAGGGCCATGATCCCGACGCCCGCGCGCTCCGCCGAGGGAGACGCGGCCGAACCATCGGCCGGAGAACCCGCGACGGGTTCCGTCACGGGACCCGACGGGCCGACGTTTCCGATGTCCGCCAGGCCGACGTTTCCGATGTCCGCCAGGCCGACGTTCCCGGTGTCCGCCAGGCCGACGTTCCCGGTGTCCGACGGGGGTGTCGGACGGCCGTCGTCCGCGTCGGCGGCGCCTTTTTCGACGTACGCGTCCATCCCGCCCCGATCCCGATCGGCCCACCTCGGTTATCCACAGGGTTGACACCATACGGGCCGCCGACTCACCATTGAAGTCATTCAACCGAACGATCGGTCGGTAGGGAGTCCGATGACCGCAGTGACGGCAGGGACGGCAGAGACCACGGGCGCGCCCGGCGTGTCGGACGCGGCCGTGGCGGCGGAGCAGGCCGCCTACGAGGCCGTGTTCGACGCCGCAGTGGCCGCCGACGAGCGGATCGAGCCGCGCGACTGGATGCCCGAGGCCTACCGGGCCTCACTCGTCCGGCAGATCGCGCAGCACGCCCACTCAGAGATCATCGGCATGCAGCCGGAGGCGAACTGGATCACCCGCGCGCCCTCGCTGCGGCGCAAGGCGATCCTCATGGCCAAGGTCCAGGACGAGGCCGGCCACGGCCTGTACCTGTACAGCGCCGCGGAGACCCTCGGCACCAGCCGCGACGAGCTGCTCGACAAGCTCCACTCGGGCCGCCAGAAGTACTCCTCGATCTTCAACTACCCCACGCTGACCTGGGCCGACGTCGGCGCGATCGGCTGGCTGGTGGACGGCGCCGCGATCACCAACCAGGTCCCGCTGTGCCGCTGCTCCTACGGGCCGTACGCCCGGGCCATGGTCAGGGTCTGCAAGGAGGAGTCCTTCCACCAGCGCCAGGGGTACGAGGCACTGCTCGCCCTCTCCCGCGGCACCGAGGCCCAGCACGCCATGGCGCAGGACGCGGTGGACCGCTGGTGGTGGCCCTCGCTGATGATGTTCGGCCCCCCGGACGACGAGTCCACCCACACCGCCCAGGCGATGGCCTGGAAGATCAAGCGGCACTCCAACGACGAGCTGCGGCAGCGCTTCGTCGACATCGCCGTGCCCCAGGCCGAGGCCCTCGGACTCACCCTCCCCGACCCCGACCTCAAGTGGAACGAGGAGCGCGGGCACTACGACTTCGGCGCCATCGACTGGGCCGAGTTCTGGGACGTCCTCAAGGGCAACGGCCCCTGCAACGAGCAGCGGCTGAGCCGCCGGCGCCAGGCCCACGAGGACGGCGCCTGGGTCAGAGAAGCCGCGGCGGCCTACGCCGAGAAACACCGCGTGGACAAGCACCACGCCGAGCAGCACCAGCACACCGGCAAGCACGGGGAGGCACAGGCATGACGAGCGACGGTTGGCCGCTGTGGGAGGTGTTCGTGCGCTCCCGCCGCGGACTGTCCCACACCCACGCGGGAAGCCTCCACGCACCCGACGCGGAGATGGCCCTGCGCAACGCCCGTGACCTGTACACCCGCAGGAGCGAAGGCGTCTCGATCTGGGTCGTGCCCTCCGCCGAGATCACCGCCTCCTCGCCCGACGAGAAGGACCCGTTCTTCGAGCCGGCCGCGGACAAGCCCTACCGCCACCCGACGTTCTACGAGATCCCGGAGGGGGTGAAGCACCTGTGAGCACCACCCCGGCCCCGAGCGGGGCAGCCGTGATCACCGGCGCCGCCCTCGCCCTCGGCGACGACGCCCTCGTGCTCTCCCACCGCCTGGGGGAGTGGGCGGGCTCCGCCCCCGTCCTCGAGGAGGACGTCGCCCTGGCCAACATCGCGCTCGACCTCCTCGGCCAGGCCCGCGTCCTGCTCTCCCTCGTCGGCGACGAGGACGAACTGGCCTACCTCCGCGAGGAGCGCTCCTTCCGGAACGCCCAGCTGGTCGAGCAGCCGAACGGCGACTTCGCCCACACCATCGCCCGACAGCTCTACTTCTCCACCTACCAGCGACTTCTGTACGGTCAGCTGGCCTCCGGCGACGGACCCTTCGCCGGCCTCGCGGCCAAGGCCGTCAAGGAGGTCGCCTACCACCAGGACCACGCCGAGCACTGGACGCTGCGCCTCGGCGACGGCACCGACGAGAGCCACCGCCGCATGCAGCAGGCCTGCACCGCCCTCTGGCGGTACACGGGCGAACTGTTCCAGCCCGTCGAGGGAATCGACGTGGACCACGCGGCCATGGAGAGCGCCTGGCTGGCCTCGGTGACCGACGTCCTCGGCAGGGCCACGCTCACCGTGCCCGAGGGGCCGCGCACCGGCGCCTGGGCAGCGGGCGCCGGCCGGCAGGGCCTGCACACCGAGTCGTTCGGACGGATGCTCGCCGAGATGCAGCACCTCCACCGCAGCCACCCGGGGGCGACATGGTGACCACGACGGCCCTGGAGGAGGAACTGAGCCGGATCGCCGGCGCCGTCCTCGACCCCGAACTGCCCGTCCTCACCCTGGCGGAGCTCGGCGTCCTGCGCGGCGTCCACGTCACGGGACCCGGCCGGGTCGAGGTCGCCCTCACTCCCACGTACACGGGCTGCCCCGCCGTCGAGACCATGTCCTCGGACATCGAGCGCGCACTCCACGAGCACGGAGTACCGGAGGTCTCCGTCGTCACGGTCCTCGCCCCCGCCTGGTCCACCGACGACATCAGCGAGGAAGGGCGCCGCAAGCTCGCCGAGTTCGGCGTCGCGCCGCCCCGCCCCCAGGGCCCGGCCGGCGGCCCGGTACCGCTGACCCTCGCGATCCGCTGCCCCAACTGCGGCTCCACCGAGACCGAACTCCTCAGCCGATTCTCCTCCACCGCGTGCAAGGCCCTGCGCCGCTGCACCGCCTGTCGCGAACCGTTCGACCACTTCAAGGAGCTGTAGATGGAGTCCTCAGGCGTGGGCGCCCGGGTCGGCGGACGGGCCGGGTTCCATCCCCTCAGGGTGAGCGAGGTCGAGCAGCTCACGGACGACTCCGTGGCGGTCACCTTCACCGTCCCGCCCGAGCTCCACGACACGTACCGGCACCTCCCCGGCCAGCACCTCGCCCTGCGCCGCACCGGCGAGAACGGCGAGGAGATCCGGCGCACGTACTCGATCTGCGCCCCCGCCACCCCGGCCGGCGAGGCCCCCGTCCTGCGCGTCGGCATCCGGCTCGTCGACGGCGGCGCCTTCTCGACGTACGCCCTCAAGGAACTGGCCGTCGGCGACCTCGTCGAGGTCATGGAACCGATGGGCCGCTTCTCGCTCACCCCGCGCCCCGGCCACTTCGCGGCCGTCGTCGGCGGCAGCGGCATCACCCCGGTCCTGTCGATCGCGGCCACCCTGCTCGCCCGCGAGCCCGAGGCCCGGTTCTGCCTGATCCGCAGCGACCGCACCGCCGCGTCCACGATGTTCCTCGACGAGGTCGCCGACCTGAAGGACCGCTACCCCGGCCGCTTCCAGCTGGTCACAGTCCTCTCCCGGGAGGAACAGCAGGCGGGCCTGCCGTCCGGACGGCTCGACCGCGAGCGCCTCACCTCGCTCCTGCCCTCGCTGCTGCCCGTCGAGACCATCGACGGCTGGTTCCTCTGCGGCCCCTTCGGACTCGTCCAGGGCGCCGAGCACGCCCTGCGCGGCCTCGGGGTCGACCGCGGCCGGATCCACCAGGAGATCTTCCACGTCGACGATGGCTCCGCGCCCACCCCGGTCCCCTCCGCCGAAACCCCTGCGCACGCCACTCTGACCGCCACCCTGCACGGCCGGTCCGGCACCTGGCCGGTGGACCGCGGCGAGACCCTCCTCGACACGGTGCTCCGCTCCCGCGCGGACGCCCCGTACGCCTGCAAGGGCGGCGTGTGCGGCACCTGCCGCGCCTTCCTCGTCGGCGGAGAGGTGCGGATGGACCGCAACTTCGCGCTGGAACCGGAAGAGACCGAAGCCGGCTACGTCCTGGCCTGTCAGTCCCACCCGGTCACCCCGGACGTGGAGCTGGACTTCGACCGCTGACACAGGAGAAGCCGGCGCCACGCCCCGACCCGACTGTGGCGCCGCCATTCCCTTCCACTAGAACCTGTTCTATCTTGACGAACCGTCAGGAACAGCAGGGGCACAACGGGAGGGCAGGGCAGTGGACTTCACCTTCACCGAAGAACAGCAGGCGGCCGTCGAGGCCGCCAAGGCGGTCTTCTCGGGCGTCACGCCCGACGCGGTACCGAGCCCCGCCCTCACCGCGGGCGCCGTGTCCGAGGACCTCGACCGACCGCTCTGGTCCCGCCTCGCCGCCGCCGACCTCCTCGGCCTCGTGGTGTCCCCGGAGCACGGCGGCGGCGGGCTCGACCCCGTCGCCCTCTGCCTCGTCCTGCGCGAATCGGCCCGCGTCCTGGCCCGCGTCCCCCTCCTGGAGACCAGCGCCGTCGCCATGACCGTCGAGCGGTACGCGCCCCCGAACACGGCCGCCGTACTGCTTCCCCGCGTGAGCCGCGGCGAACTCGTCCTCACCGCCGCCTCCCAGGGACGCACCGGCCACGACCCCGCCGAACGCGCCGTCACCGCACGCCGCGACGGCACCGACTGGGTCCTCGACGGCCTGCAGACCGCCGTCCCCTGGGCCCATGGCGCCGACCTCATCGCCGTACCGGCACACACCCCCGACGGCGCCACCGTCCTCGCCCTGCTGCCCCGCGCACACGACGGACTGACCCTCACCGCGCAGTACTCCACCAGCGGCGAACTCCTCGCGGAACTACGGCTCGACGCCGTCCGCCTCGACAGCACCGACGTCATCGACACCGAAGGCGCCTGGGACTGGCTGCGCGGACTCCTCACCACCGGCACCTGCGCGCTCGCCCTCGGCCTCGGCGAGGCCGTCCTCACCATGACGAGCCAATACACCGGCAAGCGCGAACAGTTCGGCCACCCCGTCGCCACCTTCCAGGCCGTCGCCGTCCAGACCGCCGACCGCTACATCGACCTGCGCGCCATGGAGGTCACCCTCTGGCAGGCGGCATGGCGTCTGGCCGGCGGAGCCGAAGCGGCACTCCCCGCCGAAGGGGACATCGCCGTCGCGAAGATCTGGGCCTCCGAAGGCGTACGTCGGGTGGTGCAGACCGCCCAGCACCTGCACGGCGGCTTCGGCGCCGACACCGACTACCCGCTGCACCGCTTCCACGCCTGGGCCAAACACCTGGAGCTGTCGCTCGGCCCCGCCGCGGCCCACGAGGAGGCCCTGGGCGACCTCCTGGCCGCCCACCCTCTCGACTGAGCCCCGACCGGAGCCGGTCGGATCCGGTCGGATCCGGGCAGGGCGGGGCGGGGCCGGTCGAAGCCGGTCGGGCCCGGTTCCGTCAGAGAACGAAGGCCGGGTTTCCGGTACCCGCCACCATCGGGCGCCCGGCACCGTCCCAGGCGAGCATGCCGCCCTCGACGTTCACCGCGTCGAAGCCCTGCTGCACCAGGTACTGCGTGACCTGCGCCGACCGGCCACCCACCCGGCACATCACATACGCGCGACCGCGCTCGGCCACCGCCTCGGTCACCTCACCGAAGCGCGCCACGAAGTCGCTCATCGGCACGTGCAGCGCGCCGTCGACATGCCCGGCCGCCCACTCGTCGTCCTCCCTGACGTCCAGCACCAGGGCATCGGCCGGCACGGAAGCCGCGTCCACCGAGGGCAGAGGGGAGAAATTCATGGGACCGGCCTTCTCTCGATCAGTACCGCCCGAAGGGTCTCGAGCGCACGGAAAAACCTACTGCACCAGCCCGGCCAGCTCGCTCTCCCGCTCGGAGACCTGTGCGAGCAGCTGCTCCGCGATCTCCTCCAGGAGACGGTCCGGGTCTTCGGGCGCCATCCGCAGCATCGCGCCGATGGCACTCTCCTCCAGATCGCGCGCCAGCGCCGACAGCATGTCCTTGCGCTGCGCCAGCCACTCGAGGCGCGCGTACAGCTCTTCGCTCTCGCTGAGCCGTTCCTCGGCCGGCACGGGACCGGCCTCCCACTCGGCGGACAGCTCGCGGAGGACGGCCTCGTCGCCGCGGGCGTAGGCGGCGTTCACCCGGGTGATGAACTCCTCGCGCCTCTTCCGCTCGTCCTCCTCGCGGGCCAGGTCGGGGTGGGCCTTGCGGGCCAGTTCCCGGTAGAGCCTGCGGACCTCCTCGTTGGGACGGACCCGCTTCGGCGGCCGCACCGGGCGGTCGGTGAGCATGGCCTCGGCCTCGGGGGAGAAGCCGTCGGAGTCGATCCAGTCGTGGAACAGCTCGTCCACCCCGGGCATCGGCATGACCGCGGCCCGCGCCTCCTGTGCACGCCGAAGGTCCTCGGGATCACCGGTCCGCGCCGCCCGCGCCTCGGCGATCCGGGCGTCGAGCTCGTCGAGCCGCGCGTACATCGGGCCGAGCTTCTGGTGGTGCAGCCGCGAGAAGTTGTCCACCTCGACGCGGAAGGTCTCGACGGCGATCTCGAACTCGATCAACGCCTGCTCGGCCACCCGAACGGCCCGCTCGAGCCTCGCCTCGGGCCGCTCGTCCTGCTCGCCCCGCGGCGTCTCGCCGACCGGCGCCTCGTCCCGGCCCGTCTCCTGCTGCGGCGACCCGCTCGCGGACGACTGGTCCTGAGGCAGCTCGCTCTCGGACGACTGGTCCTGAAGCGGCTGGTCCTGAAGCGGCTCGCTCGCGGACGGCTCGTCCTGAGGCAGCTCGCTCTCGGGGTTCTCGTTCGCACCCTGGTGCACGCTCACGTCTACGCCCGCCCACGTCCTCGTTCCGGCTCGTCCCACCCAGCCTACGGTCCTTCCGAGGGGGCCTCCCCCCCTCCCCTCCCCCTCCCCACCCTCCCCCTCGTGCCCCGGACCGGGGCATCACGCCGCAGCGCTCGTCCTCCCCGTGCCGTGGCGTCGCGCCGGCGCGGACCGCTGTGCCGTCGAGGCGTCGCGCCGACACGGACGGCTCCGCCGTCCGGCGTCGCGTCGGCGCGGCCTCCGGCCTTCTCGGGTCGGCGGTCAGACGCCCAGTTCTGCCGCGATCCGGCCCGCTCGGACGGCGGTGAGCAGGTCGGCGTGGTCGGCGGTGGTGCGGTCCGCATAGGAGACGGCGAACGCGGCGACGGCCTCGTCGAACTCCTCGTTCTTCCCGCAGTACCCGGCTATCAGGCGCGGGTCGGCACTGTGGGCGTGAGCGCGGGCGAGCAGCGCTCCGGTCATCCGGCCGTAGTCGTCGACCTGGTCCACGGTGAGCGCGGCGGGATCGACACTGCCCTTGCGGTTGCGGAACTGGCGCACCTGGAAGGGGCGCCCCTCCACCGTGGTCCACCCGAGCAGGATGTCGCTCACGACCTGCATGCGCTTCTGTCCGAGCACCACACGGCGTCCTTCGTGGCCGGCGTCCGGTACATCGAATCCGGCGGTCGGCAGGTGGGGCAGCAGCGCGGACGGACGGGCCTCCTTCACCTGGAGGACGAGTGCCTCGCCCCGGTGGTCGAGGAGCAGCACGACATAGGAACGGGTGCCGACGCTTCCGGTGCCGACGACCCGGAAGGCGACGTCGTGGACGGCGTACCGCGCGAGGAGCGGCAGCCGGTCCTCGGACACGGTCTCCAGGTAGGGGCCGAGGGAGGCGGCGACTGCGGCCGCCTCGGCGTCCGGGACCCTCCGCAGGACCGGGGGAGCGTCCACGAAGCGGCGGCCGCCGCCCTCGGCGTCGGTGACGGCCTCGGTGGAGCGGGCGGCGAACCGGGCGCTGGTGTTGTTGCGGGCCTTCGCGGAGACCCGTTCCAGGGTGCCGAGGAGGTCGCGGGCGTCGGTGTGGGAGACGAGTTCCTCGTCGGCGATCGCGTTCCAGGCGTCGAGGGCGGGGAGCCGGGCGAGCAGCCGCATGGTCCGCCGGTAGGCGCCGACGGTGTCGAAGGCGGCGGCCCGGCACACGTCCTCGCTCGCGCCCACTTCCCGGCCGACGAGGACGAGGGAGGTGGCGAGCCGCTTGAGGTCCCATTCCCAGGGGCCGACGACGGTCTCGTCGAAGTCGTTGAGGTCCATGACGAGCCGGCCGCGCGCGTCTCCGTAGAGCCCGAAGTTGGCCGCGTGGGCGTCGCCGCACAGCTGGGCGGCGATCCCGGTGACGGGGGTGCCTGCGAGGTCCTGGGCCATGAGCCCGGCCGCTCCGCGCAGGAAGGTGAAGGGGCTGGCCGCCATCCTGCCGACCCGTATCGGTGCGAGTGCGGGGACGCGGTCGCGGTTCGACTCCTCGACGGCCCGGACGGCGTCGGGCCGGTCGGCGGCGAGGGCGGGCTGGCGGTGGGCGGAGCGCGGAACGCGCTCGCGGAGTGCCTTGCCGCGCTGCTTGGGGGAGGCTGCGGCTGTCCTGCCGTCGACGGCGGCGCGGCGGGCGAAGCCCGGCACGTGCGGCACGCGCACGTCGTCCGAGCCGCTGTCCGACCCGCCGTCCGGTGCTCCGGCCATGCCGCGCTGTCCCGGCATGACGACCTGGTTGTCGTCCATGGCCTGCCCTCCCCCGATGAGAAAGTCCAACATCATCCGGCCTGAAGGTACCGCCGCACCCGAGGGGTCGTCTCCCCCTGTGGACAAGCACCTGTGGATAACTCCTCGGAGGGAAGCAGCGTCCTCCGTCTCCTCCGCTGACCCACTCTCTGTCCCCCCGTGAGCGGCGCATCGCGGGCAGCGCATGCAAGCGGCCTCGTACGGCCCGCTACAGCCCCGCGTCCCGTGCGAGCAGTGCCGCCTGGACCCGGTTCTCGCAGTCCAGCTTGGCGAGGATCCGGCTCACGTACGTCTTCACCGTGGCCTCGCTCATGTGCAGCCGCTTCCCCGCGTCCGCGTTGGAGAGCCCTTCGCCGAGCAGCGCCAGCACATCGCGCTCCTTGTCGCTCAGGCCCGCGACCCGCCCCCGCGCCTCCTCGGCGCGGGCCGCCTCCCGGCCCGTGGCGAGCCGCTCCACGACATGCCGGGTCGCCGCCGGTGACAGATACGCGTCGCCCGCCGCGGCGGCCCGGACGGCCCGGATCAGCTCCGCGGGTGCCGTGTCCTTCAGCAGGAACCCGGCGCCCCCGTGCTCCAGGGTGCGCAGGACGTTGTCCCGCTCTCCGAAGGTCGTCAGGACGATCACCCGGGCCGTCGGCGCCGCCCGGCGCAGCTCCGGAAGCGCGGAGAGGCCGTCGAGCACCGGCATCTGGATGTCGAGCAGCACCACGTCGGCGGCGTGCGCCCGGGTCGCCTCGACCGCCTCCCGGCCGTTGGCGGCCTCGGCGACGACCTCGATCTCCGGGTCAGAGGTGAGGATCATCCGGATCCCGGCCCTGATCAGCGGCTCGTCGTCGGCGATCACGACCCTGATGGGCTGCCCTGCCACAGCTACTCCCCACGGCTCCGGTACGGGCGGGTCGGCGCTAACGCGCCTCGACCTCGTACGACTTCTTCTCGATCAGCTTGCCGTCCTTGAAGCAGAACCGGAAAACGGGCTCCTTCTCGAAGGTGTCGCTCAGCTCCGAGGACATCAGCACCAGGCAGTCGGCGCCCTCCGGCTGTGCCGGTCCCTTGCCGCTGAGTCCGGCCGTGGCGATCGTGTCGCCGGACGGGAGCTGGCCGCGTACGTCCTTCTCCGGGGCCCCGACCTTCACCGCGTCGTACTGCGCGGGCTCGATCATCCCCTCCTTCACCGATCCCATCAGGAAGTAGATGCCGAGGCCCGCCGCCACCACCAGCAGGACGAGCGCCGCGAACGCGATCCCGCAGCCGAGCGCGATCGAACCGCCCGTGCTTCTGCCTCTTCCCCCGCGTACCGCCATGGCCAGCTCCCGCTCGGTGAATGTCCAGTCGGCCGGTCCGACCACGACCGGACGACCATCGCCCACCAGCGGTTTCGTGGTCTGCTGCCGGAAGTCGTCGGCCGCATCGACCAAAGGCGCTGCTTCCGCGAGGGGCGCCGCCCCGTAGGGCAGCATCCCGGCCACCCGGAAGCCGCCGCCGTCGGCCGGACCCGCATGGCACATGCCGCCCACCAGTCGGGCCCGCTCGGCGAGACCGGTCAGCCCCTGTCCGCCGCTCACCACGTCCTTCGCCGGCTCGTCCGTGGGTCTCTCGTTGAGGACTTCGACGACGAAGGTGTCCGGCTCGTACCGCAGGTCGACGCCGATCGCCGCCCCCGGCGCGTACTTGTAGGCGTTGGTGAGGGCCTCCTGGACGATCCGGTACGCGGCGTGGTCGGCGGCCGGAGCCAGTGACCGCTCCTCCCCCGACCGTCTCAGGCCGACGGAGGTGCCGGCCGTGCGTGCCGCCTCCACGAGCCCCTCGATGCCCGCGATCCCCCGCGCCGCGCGGCCCGTCTCGTCCCCGGACCGACCGGGCGCCGCCGCCGAACCGTCGGCGGCCTCGATCCCGTCGCGCAGGATCCCGACGACCTCCCGCAGCTCGTGCATCGCGGTCACCGACGCGTTCCGCAGGACGCCGACGACCTCGCGCTGGCGCTCGCTCAGCTCCCGGTCCACCTCCAGGGCTCCGGTGTGGACGGCGATCAGGGCCAGTTGGTGCCCGAGGCTGTCGTGCATGTCCTGGGCGATCCGCTGCCGCTCCCGCAGCCGCGCCTGCCCGACCACCATGGTCCGCTCCCGCAGCAGCTGGGCGTTGCGCTCCTGGAGCGCGTGCAGCAGGGTCCGCCGCTGGGTCCAGTAGCGGTGGGCGAGCCCGGGGGCCAGGGTGGTGCCCAGGTAGTAGAGGGTCGCCGTGAGGGCGATGGTGAGGAGTCGGCCCCCCTCCCAGGGCCCCACGAGACTCCCCCCGACGTTCAGGACGAAGGCGGCGATGAACGCGGCGAGCGCGCGGCCCGCCCCCGCGATGTACCGGCCGGAGGACCAGCCGACGACCAGCAGCAGGGGCCCGAAGCCGGGCACGAAGGGCGTGAGTCCCGCGGTCAGGACGAGGACGCTCGCGGGAAGTCTGCGCCGCACGAGGGACAGCAGGGCGGACCCGGCGGCGACGGCGCCCAGCACCCATCCCTCGCCGCCCAGGAGGTCCTCGGTCCCGGCGCCGAGCAGCGCGACGACCGCGGCGAGCGCCACCTCACCGGTGGTCCTGCGCCCCGACCACTGCCCCGGCACCGCGAACCACGCCCACCCTGCGGCGAGCGCGGCCGCGATCCGGTGCGCATTCCGGGTCCCCGACTTCGACATAACGTCCACGCTCGCACCGTAGGCGGCAGCCCGGCCCCGGGTCGTCCCACTTTCGTCGCACCCCTCGTCGACAAAAGTCGCACCCCTCGGACGCCCACCCGCAGCGCGCAGCACCACCTGCCACCGCAGCGCGCAGCACTACCTGCCACCCGCGGCTCTCAGCCCAGAGCTCGCGGCCCACGACTGTCCACTCGCGGCCCACGGCCGTCTATTCGAGCGCTCCCAGAACGGCGACCGCCCGCTCCAGGTACTCCTCGAACCGCGCCCTCTCCTCGGGCGTGAACTCGGCGCCCAGCGCCCCCTCGACGCGAAGCGCCGCCTTGTCGGCCTTCTTCACGACGGCCCGGCCGGCCCGGGTCGCCCTGTTCACCACGACCTTCTGGTGCAGTTCCGAGGGCTCCCTGACCACCAGGTCGGCCTTCTCCAGGTTGGTCAGAACCGTGGCCATCGTCTGCGGCGTGACCATGCACTCGCGTGCCAGCTGCGCCGCGGACATGCCGTCCGAGACCGACAACAGCATCAGGACCGCGTACTGCGGCACTGTCAGACCGAACTCCCGCAGCGCCTCCGTCTTGCGCCCGATCAGGGCCTGCTCGGCCCTCTTGATCGTGTGCCCGAGTCGACCTGCGGCGACCGTCTCCGTCGTCGTCTTCGCCATGTCAGCAGTCTCCCATAGGACAGAGGACGAACTAAGGGGCCGCGTCACGGCCACCGGCCCCCTCTCCCACCCCTCTCCACCAGCGGACCGCTATGCCAGAGTTCTGTCATAAAAACGAAGACTGCCACTAGTGAATGTCCATGTCTTATGGCAGAGTCCTGCCTGAACATGACGGGGCGTCCGGAACGCGGAACGAGCGCACGGACTCCACGGGGGCACAACGGGAGAGGCGGTGCGCATGACCATGCGCAGAATCCGACTGGGCTGCTCGGGACGGACCTTCGCGTCCGTCGGCATCGGCTGCATGGGCATGTCGTGGGGATACGACGAGCTCGGCCGGGACGAGACCGAGTCCGTCGCGGTCGTACGGCACGCCCTCGACCTCGGCGTCGACCTGATCGACACAGCGGACCAGTACGGCCCGTTCACCAACGAACTGCTGGTCGGCAAGGCGCTCAAGGGGTATCGCGAGAAGGCGCTGCTCGCGACCAAGGGCGGGCTCGTCGTCGACGACCCGGCCACCTACAGGAGCCACCGCGACGGCCGACCCGCGCATCTGCGCGCCGCCGTCGACGCGAGCCTGCGGCGGCTCGACGTGGACCACATCGACCTCTACCAGCTCCACCGCATCGACCCCGAGGTGCCGGTCGAGGAGAGCTGGGGCGCGCTCGCGGAGCTGGTGCGGGAGGGAAAACTCGGCGCGATCGGGCTCTCCGAGGCCTCGGTGGCGGAGATCGGCCGGGCCCACGCCGTTCACCCGGTGGCGTCCGTGCAGAGCGAGCTCTCGCTGGGTAGCCGGGACGCCCTCAAGAGCGGAGTGGTGGAGTACTGCGGGCGCGAGGGGATCGCGTTCATCGCGTTCGCCCCGCTCGGGCGGGGCTTCCTTTCCGGCCTGATCCGCAGCCCGCAGGACCTGCCGACGGCGGACGGACGGCACAGGATCCCGCGGTTCCAGCCCGAGGCCATCACCGCCAACCAGGCGATCGTCGACCGGGTCCGGACCCTGGCCGACTCCCTCGGTGCGACGGTCGCCCAGGTGGCGATCGCATGGGTGCTGGCCCAGGGCCAGCACGTGGGTGTCATCCCGGGCACCAAGACCCGCCGCTACCTGGAGGACAACGTGGAGGCCGGCTCCCTGACCCTCCCGCCGGAGGCCCTGGCCGAGCTCGCCGCCCTGCCGGAACCGGTCAGCGCGCGCTGAACACAACCACAGCCGATCGCCGCGCTGAACCCAACCCGCAGCCGGCCGGCGCGCGCTGAACACCACCACAGCCGATCGCCGCGCTGAACCCAACCCGCAGCAGGCCGGCGCACGCTGAACACCAAGGGTCCCAAGCCATGCGCATGCTCGTCCTGTCCGCCACCACCGGCAGGTTCGGAACGAACGTCCACATCGTCGCCGCCGGACCGGGGAGTCCCTGCCTCGTCGTCGATCCCGGGCACGACTCCCACGACGCGGTTCTGCAGGCCGTCCGCACCCACCGCCTCGAACCCGAGGCCATCCTCATCACCCACGGCCACATGGACCACACCTGGGACGCCGTTCCGCTCGCCCGGCACTACCGCGTCCCGGCCTGGATCCATCCGGCCGACCGCTACCAACTCGGCGCTCCCGCCGAAGGCCTGCCCGACTCGTTCCCCCGCGATCTGCTCGTGGGACACCCGGACCGGGAGCCCGACGAGGTACGCGAACTTCCCGAGCAGGGCGGAGAGCTGGCCTTCGCCGCAGGCACCGTCACGGTGCTGCACACGCCCGGGCACACCGGCGGCTCGGTGATGTTCCGCTTCGACGGCGGCGACGAGCCCCTGCTCGCCACCGGAGACACCCTGCTCGCGAGCGGCCGGGGCCGTGCGGACGCGCCGACCGCGAGTCCGACGAGCATGGAGGACTCCCTCCACATGGTCACCGGGCTCTGCCCGGAGAACACCCTGCTGCTCACCGGACACGGCCCCATGTCGTTCCTCGACCGGACGGGAATCCGATGACCCGCACCATCGCCGGGCGGTGGGTGTGACGTTGGTCATGGCGTGTGGGCGGGGGCGGGCTCGGACTTGTGTAGAGTGGCATTACCGACGCGGGGTGGAGCAGCTCGGTAGCTCGCTGGGCTCATAACCCAGAGGTCGCAGGTTCAAATCCTGTCCCCGCTACGAGAAGAAAGGGGCCCGGCATCAGCCGGGCCCCTTTCGCATTCCTCCGGCCCCGAACTCGATCCCCCGCACCGGAGTGCCTCCGAACTCGGCCCCGAACCCGCGTCTCTGCCCTCCGGGCCTCCGGCCTCTGCCGCGCGGCTGCCCGGCCTCTGCCGCGCGGCTGCCCGGCCTCGGCCTCACGGCCCCCTGACCGCGACCCGGGCTGCAGGTGTGCGAGCTACCTCACACCCCACACGGTCAGTCCACCCGAGGCCGCATGCCGCACCCCGTCACATCGGGGGAAAACGAAACGGTCGGCATCGTGATCACGATGCCGACCGTTCCTACTGGTGCGCGAGGGGGGAGTTGAACCCCCACGCCCTTTCGGGCACTGGAACCTGAATCCAGCGCGTCTGCCTATTCCGCCACCCGCGCATTGGGTGTGCTCCGGACACTCTCACTTTTCGGTGCGAGCGCCTGGCGACATCAGAAGATTAGCACGTCGCAGACCGTGGATTCACATCCGTTGTTTGGCCTCCGCTCACGCAGACCAAGGTGAGGGAGGGACAGATGCTCGTAGGGGGGAAGGAGGGTCGGGAAGGCCCCCGGGAGACGGGGAGAAAGGGAGACGCGAAGGAAGCCAGAGGGATGAAGGGGAGGAAGAGGGAGAAGAGGGAGGAGGGTCAAGAAGAGGGATGCATCACCCGGAACCCGTCCGGGGCCGCCCCCCGAACCAGCCCCGGCTCCACGCCGATCCGCCCCGAACCAGCCCCGAACCCGCTCCAGAGCCGCCCCGAACCAGCCCCACACCAGCCCCGAACCCGCTCCGAAACGGCCCCGAACCAGCCCCACACCAGCCCCGAACCACCCCCGGATCCACCCCGAACCGGCCCCGAACCGGCCCCGAACCGGCCCCGAACCCCCCAAGACCTCGACCGAGCCCCCGCTCCCACAGCCGGGTGCGGGACACTGTCCACAGGCCGCCTCTACGATCCGTGGGGAAAGCCTGTGAGAGGTGACACTCGTCCACAGGGCAGAGAAGGGGAACCAGCCGATTTCCCGACGCGTGGATACGATCAGTAAGCAGTACCAGGACGACAACGACGGAGGAGGTGCCCTATGGGAGTCATGAAGCGTTTCGAGCAGCGTCTCGAAGGTCTGGTCAACGGCACCTTCGCCAAGGTCTTCAAGTCCGAGGTCCAGCCGGTCGAGATCGCGGGCGCGCTCCAGCGGGAGTGCGACAACAACGCGCAGATCTGGAACCGCGAGCGGACCGTCGTCCCCAACGACTTCATCGTGGAGCTGAGCGCGCCGGACTACGAGCGCCTCAGCCCCTACTCGGGTCAGCTCGGCGACGAGCTCGCCGGCCTGGTCAGGGACTACGCGAAGCAGCAGCGGTACACCTTCATGGGACCGATCAAGGTCCACCTGGAGAAGGCCGAAGACCTCGACACCGGTCTTTACCGCGTCCGCAGCCGCACCCTGGCGTCGAGTACGTCACAGTCCCAGCCGCCCGCGGGCGGCCAGCAGCAACCCCACCAGCAGCAGGGCCAGGGACAGGGCCGCGGCGGATACGGGTACCCCCCGGCCGGCGCCCCGCCCATGCCCGCCTCCCCGCCTCCCGGCGCTCCCGGCCACCGGCCGGGAGCCGCCGCCGCAGGCCGTCCGGCGGCCCCCGGCCCCGGTACGCACGGGGGAGCGGGCGCCCAGGTGCGCCACTGGATCGAGATCAACGGCACCCGCCATCAGATCTCCCGCCCGACCCTGGTCCTCGGCCGCAGCACCGACGCGGACGTGAGGATCGACGATCCCGGCGTCTCCCGCCGGCACTGCGAGATCCGGACCGGAACGCCCTCGACGATCCAGGATCTGGGTTCCACAAACGGCATCGTGGTGGACGGGCAGCACACCACCCGCGCTACGCTCCGCGACGGCTCGCGGATCGTCGTGGGCAGCACCACCATCGTTTACCGGCAAGCCGAAGGGTGAAGCGGGGGCAATGTCAGAGCTGACCCTTACGGTCATGCGGTTGGGTTTCCTGGCCGTTCTGTGGCTGTTCGTCATCGTGGCCGTTCAGGTCATCCGCAGCGACCTCTTCGGTACGCGGGTGACCCAGCGCGGTTCACGGCGCCAAGAGGCGCGACCCCAACAGCAGCAGCAGGCGCGGCAGGCCGCCGCGCCTCCGCAGCAGCGCGGCCAGCAGACCGCGGGCGGTGGTCGGCAGCGCCGCGGCGCCCCGACCAAGCTGGTCGTGTCCGAGGGCACCCTCACCGGCACGACCGTCGCCCTCCAGGGACAGACGATCACGCTGGGCCGGGCCCATGATTCGACGATCGTGCTGGACGACGACTACGCGTCCAGCAGGCACGCCAGGATCTATCCGGACCGGGACGGCCAGTGGATCGTCGAGGATCTCGGGTCCACGAACGGCACGTATCTCGACCGGGCCCGCCTCACCACCGCCACACCCATTCCGCTGGGCGCGCCGATCCGCATCGGCAAGACCGTCATCGAGCTGCGGAAGTAGTGCTACATCATGAATAGGCGCGAGCGGAGCGAGCGAGTCGGGACGGTCCCCGCCAAAGGCCGTGCCGGGCTCCCGACCGGAGCGACTGGAGCGACCGGTGTGACCGGAGCGACCGGAGGGTGGGCAGTGTGGGTCGAGACCGGCTGTACCCCGATGCAGCGTCGACAGGGCAGGTGCGCATGACTCTGTCCCTGCGATTCGCCGCGGGCTCGCACAAGGGCATGATCCGCGAGGGCAACGAGGACTCCGGCTACGCCGGCCCCCGGCTGCTCGCCATCGCGGACGGCATGGGCGGCCAGGCCGCCGGTGAGGTCGCCTCCTCCGAGGTGATCTCCACCCTCGTCACGCTCGACGACGACGTCCCCGGCTCCGACATCCTCACCTCGCTCGGTACGGCGGTGCAGCGCGCCAACGACCAGCTCCGGATGATGGTCGAGGAGGATCCGCAGCTCGAAGGCATGGGCACCACGCTCACCGCCCTGCTGTGGACCGGCCAGCGACTCGGTCTGGTGCACGTCGGCGACTCGCGCGCCTATCTGCTGCGCGACGGTGTGCTGACCCAGATCACCCAGGACCACACCTGGGTCCAGCGGCTCGTCGACGAGGGCCGGATCACCGAGGAAGAGGCCACCACCCACCCGCAGCGCTCGCTCCTCATGCGCGCGCTCGGCAGTGGCGACCACGTCGAACCCGACCTCTCCATCCGTGAGGTCCGGGCCGGCGACCGCTACCTAATCTGCTCCGACGGCCTGTCCGGCGTGGTCTCGCACCAGACGCTCGAGGACACCCTCGCCAGCTACCAGGGCCCGCAGGAGACCGTGCAGGAGCTGATCCAGCTCGCCCTGCGCGGTGGCGGCCCCGACAACATCACGGTGATCGTCGCCGACGTCCTGGACGTCGACGGCGGCGACACCCTCGCCGGTCACCTCAGCGACACCCCGGTCATCGTGGGTGCGGTCGCCGAGAACCAGGCCGCCCAGCTGAACGACGGCGGGGCGATGCAGACCCCGGCAGGCCGCGCCTCCGGACTCGGTCGCCCGGCCCCGCACCAGCAGCCGCCCGCCGGCGGGTTCGGCCCGCCCGGAAGCGGCGACGGCCACGGCTACGGCGGAATGCCCCCGGAGGGCTCCTTCGAGTCGTACACCGACGACGACTTCGTGAAGCCGCGCAAGGGCCGCAAGTGGCTGAAGCGCAGCTTCTTCCTGATCCTCGTCCTCGCGATCATCGGCGGCGGTCTGTACGGCGGCTGGCGCTGGACGCAGACCCAGTACTTCGTCGGGTCCAAGGACCAGCACGTGGCGCTGTACCAGGGCATCAGCCAGGACCTGGCCTGGGTCTCGCTGTCGAAGGTCGAGAAGGACCACCCCGAGATCGAACTCAAGTACCTCCCCGCGTACCAGCAGAAGCAGGTCGAGGACACGATCACGGGCGGCAGCCTCGCCAAGGCCGAGACGAAGATCGCCGAGCTGGCCGTGCAGGCCACGGCCTGCAAGAAGACCGCGGAGCGCCGCGCGGCCGCCGAGAAGGCGGCCGACCAGGCGAGCAAGCCGCCGGCCGAGACGCCGGACGGCGCCGCCACCCCTGACCCCAAGCCCACCACAGCCGCTCCGACCCCGGGTCCCACCCTCACCGCGGAGGAGCAGAAGCTGGCCTCGAACTGCGGCAAGCAGTAAGCACCCGTAGGGGGCCTTTCACCACCATGAGCGTTGTCACCAACACGACCACCATCGGCGCGATCGAGGCGCCGAGCCGCCGCAACACCGAGCTGGCGCTGCTGGCGTTCGCCGTCATCATCCCGGTGTTCGCCTACCTCAACGTGGGCCTGGCCATCGACGGCAAGGTCCCGGCCGGCATGCTCGGGTACGGGCTCGGGCTCGCCCTGCTCGCGGGCGTCGCCCACCTCGTGGTGCGGAAGTGGGCCCCGTACGCGGACCCGCTGCTGCTGCCCCTGGCGACCCTGCTCAACGGCATGGGCCTGGTGCTGATCTGGCGGCTCGACCAGTCGCCGCGGCTGATCGCGAAGTCCATTCGGGACTTCGGGAGCTTCAGCCCCGACGCGCCGAAGCAGATGCTGTACTCGGCGATCGGCATCGCCATGTTCGTGGGCGTGTTGCTGCTGCTCAAGGACCACCGCGTCCTCCAGCGCTACACATACATCTCCATGGCGGCGGCCCTGGTCCTGCTCCTGCTGCCGCTCGTTCCCGGCCTCGGCACTCCGGTCTACGGTGCCAAGATCTGGATCAACGTCGCCGGATTCTCCATCCAGCCCGGTGAGTTCGCGAAGATCGTGCTCGCGGTCTTCTTCTCCGGATATCTCATGGTGAAGCGGGACGCCCTCGCGCTGGCCAGCCGCCGCTTCATGGGTCTCTACCTGCCGCGCGGACGCGACCTGGGTCCCATCCTGACCATCTGGGCGATCAGCCTTCTCATCCTGATCTTCGAGAACGACCTCGGCACCTCTCTGCTGTTCTTCGGCATGTTCGTGATCATGCTGTACGTGGCGACGGAGCGGACCAGCTGGATCGTCATGGGTCTGGGCATGTCGGTCGCCGGCGCGGTCGGCGTGGCCTCCTTCGCGAGCCACGTCCAGGCACGTGTCGACGCCTGGGCCGACCCCTTCGCCTGCGCCAAGACGGTCGCGGCCTGTGACCAGATGACCCAGGTGCTGATGTCGTTCGGCTCCGGCGGCATCCTCGGCACCGGCCTCGGCCAGGGCAACTCCGACCTCATCGGCTTCGCCGCGAACTCCGACTTCATCTTCGCCACGGTCGGCGAGGAACTCGGTCTCGCCGGTGTGATGGTCTTCCTGCTCATCTACGGGCTGATCATCGAGCGCGGTGTCCGCACGTCACTGGCCGCCC
This sequence comes from Streptomyces sp. NPDC029956, assembly GCF_055574655.1. Classification (NCBI taxonomy): domain Bacteria; kingdom Bacillati; phylum Actinomycetota; class Actinomycetes; order Kitasatosporales; family Streptomycetaceae; genus Streptomyces; species Streptomyces sp. NPDC029956. Next base: position 138,079 of record NZ_JBVHZJ010000004.1, read on the forward strand.
GCGACCCCTTCGGCAAAATGCTCGCGATGGGGCTCTCCGGCGCCTTCGCGCTCCAGATCTTCGTCGTCGCCGGCGGTGTGATGGGGCTCATCCCGCTCACCGGTATGACGATGCCGTTCCTCGCGTACGGCGGATCCTCCGTGATCGCCAACTGGGCCCTGATCGGCATCCTGATCCGGATCAGCGACACCGCGCGCCGCCCCGCGCCCGCGCCCGCCCCGTCCCCCGACGCCGAGATGACCCAGGTGGTCCGTCCGTGAACAAGCCGCTGCGGCGGGTCGCGATCTTCTGCGGCCTCCTCGTCCTCGCCCTGCTCCTGCGGGACAACTGGCTCCAGTTCGTCCGTGCCGACGAGCTGAACACCCATGCGTCGAACAAGCGCGTCCAGATCGAGCGGTACGCCAACGTCCGCGGCAACATCATCGTGGACGGCAAGCCGATCACCGGCTCCGTCGACTCCAAGGACCCGTTCTACAAGTTCAAGCGCACCTACACCGACGGCCCCATGTGGGCCCCGGTCACCGGTTACGCCTCGCAGGCCTACGACGCCAACCAGATCGAGAAGATCGAGGACGGCATCCTCACCGGCAACGACGACCGGCTCTTCTTCGACCGCACGCTCGCCATGTTCACCGGCGAGAAGAAGAAGGGCGGCGACGTCGTCACCACCCTCAACGGGGCGGCGCAGAAGGCCGCCTTCGAGGGCCTCGGCAACAAGACCGGTGCCGTCGTGGCCATCGAGCCGTCGACCGGCAAGATCCTCGCGCTCGCGTCGACCCCCTCGTACGACCCTTCCTCCTTCGCCGGCTACTCCGCCAAGGACGAGAAGGCCTGGGTCGCGCTGGAGAGCGACAAGAACAAGCCGAAGCAGAACCGTGCGATCCGTGAGATCTACCCGCCCGGTTCCGTCTTCAAGGTCGTGACCGCCGCCGCCGCTCTGGAGAACGGCAAGGTCAAGGACATCGACGCGGCGACCGACACCCCCGAGGGCTGGAAGATCCCCCTCTCCAACCGGGAGATGGTCAACCACGCCAAGGGCTGCGCCAACGCCAGCCTGAAGCGGGCCCTCGACATCTCGTGCAACTCGGTCTTCGCGAAGCTCGGCGACGACGTCGGCCGCGACAAGATGGTCGAGATGGCGGAGAAGTTCGGTTTCAACGCCGAGCAGTTCACCCCGGTCCGCTCCTCCGCCTCGGTCTACGACAAGAACGCCGACCGCGGTGGAAACGCGCTCTCCTCCATCGGTCAGTTCAACACCGCGACCACCCCGCTCCAGATGGCGATGGTCACAGCGGCGATCGCGAACGACGGCAAGCTGATGAAGCCGTACATGATCGACGAGCTGCGCGCCCCCAACGTCGACCTGCTCAAGAAGACCGAGCCGGAGGAGATGAGCCGCCCGGTCTCGCAGGAGAACGCGCAGCTGCTCCAGCAGATGATGGAGAGCGTCGTCACCAACGGCACCGGTGGCAAAGCCGACCTGAACATGGACGGCGTGAAGGTCGGCGGCAAGACGGGTACGGCCCAGCACGGCGACAAGAACGCGAAGCGCCCCTACGCCTGGTTCATCTCGTACGCGAAGACCGCCGAGGGCTCCCCGGTCGCGGTCGCCGTGATCGTCGAGGACTCGGCGGGCACCTCGCGTGAGGACATCAGTGGTGGTGGTCTCGCCGCCCCCATCGCGAAGGCCGTGATGAAGGCCGTCGTGAAGACCCAGGGCTGACGTCTCGACCCCGTGCGTGCCAGGTACCGGTCAGGTATCAGCTACCGGCCCCGGGCGGAACGTCTTCGCGGGGCCGGTACCGTATCCGCGAACAGCACACACCGCCGGACCACCCATGGGTGCGGTCGGGACAGACGGAGAGGGCTGGATTAGCTATGGAAGAGCCGCGTCGCCTCGGCGGCCGGTACGAGCTGGGCTCGGTGCTCGGCCGTGGTGGCATGGCCGAGGTGTACCTCGGACAGGACACCCGGCTCGGCCGCACCGTCGCCGTGAAGACGCTCCGGGCCGACCTGGCCCGCGATCCGTCCTTCCAGGCCCGGTTCCGCCGTGAGGCACAGTCCGCCGCCTCGCTGAACCATCCGGCGATCGTCGCGGTCTACGACACCGGCGAGGACTACGTCGACGGGGTCTCCATCCCGTACATCGTGATGGAGTACGTCGACGGGTCGACGCTGCGTGAGCTGCTGCACTCCGGGCGCAAGCTGCTGCCCGAGCGCACCCTCGAGATGACGGTCGGCATCCTCCAGGCACTGGAGTACTCGCACCGCGCCGGCATCGTGCACCGTGACATCAAGCCGGCGAACGTCATGCTGACGCGCACCGGCCAGGTCAAGGTCATGGACTTCGGCATCGCGCGCGCCATGGGCGACGCCGGCATGACCATGACGCAGACCGCCGCGGTGATCGGCACGGCCCAGTACCTCTCCCCCGAGCAGGCCAAGGGCGAGCAGGTCGACGCCCGCTCCGACCTGTACTCCACGGGCTGCCTGCTGTACGAGCTCCTCACGGTCCGTCCCCCGTTCATCGGTGACTCCCCGGTCGCGGTCGCGTACCAGCACGTCCGCGAGGAGCCGCAGCCGCCGAGCAACTTCGACCACGAGATCACGCCCGAGATGGACGCCATCGTCCTCAAGGCGCTGGTCAAGGACCCCGACTACCGGTACCAGTCCGCGGACGAGATGCGCGCGGACATCGAGGCGTGCCTCGACGGTCAGCCGGTCGCGGCCGCCGCCGCGATGGGCATGGGCATGGCCGGCGCGCCCGCGTACGGCGGGGGCTACGGCGGCTACCCGGAGGACCAGCCGACGACGGCGCTGCGCCAGGCCGACCCGGCGGGTCAGACCTCGATGCTGCCCCCGATCAACGCGGACGACGGTGGCTACGGCTACGACGACCGTCCGGACCGCCGTCGTGGTGGGCAGAAGAAGTCGAACACCTCGACGATCCTGCTGGCCCTCGCGGGGATCCTGGTACTCGTCGGCGCGATCTTCATCGGCGTCTCGCTGTTCGACAAGAAGGAGGGCACCCGGCAGGTCGCCGTCCCGCAGCTGGTCGGTCAGACGGTCGCGGTGGCGACGGAGCGGGCGACCAACGCGGAAGTGAAGGTGCAGGAGGCCGGCACCGAGCGCTGTGACCAGCCGAAGGGCACCATCTGCCGCCAGGTCCCGATCGCGGACGGCACCGTGAAGATGGACACCGGTGCCACGGTCCAGGTGTTCGTCTCCGAGGGCGCGCCGCTCGTGGAGGTTCCGGACGTCCAGGAGCAGTCCCAGGAGCGCGCCGAGCAGTCCCTGAAGGACAAGGGCTTCAAGGTCAAGGTCGAGCAGCAGGAGTCCGACGAGGACCCCGGCACGGTCCTGCAGCAGAACCCGGACGGCGGCACCAAGGCGGAGACGAACTCCGAGGTGACGATCACCGTCGCGAAGCAGAAGCTGCTGCAGCTTCCCGATGTGAAGACGCGGAGCTACGACCAGGCCGTTCAGCAGCTGAACGGGGTCGGCTTCAGCAACATCAACAAGGAGGAGGTCGACTCCGACCAGCCCGCGGGCACCGTCGTCGACCAGACTCCGACCGGCCCCTCGGACCAGTCCAAGGAGACCCAGATCACTCTGAAGGTCTCCAAGGGCCCGCAGCAGACCCAGGTCACGATCCCTGGCGACCTGGCCAACCGGCCCTTCAAGGACGTCAAGGCGCAGCTCGAGGCGCTCGGCCTGGTGGTCGTCCAGCAGGGTTCGGACAAGGAGGACGCCACGGTCTTCACCACGACCCCGGCCGCGGGTGCGCCGGTGAAGGCCGGGGACACCGTCCACGTCTTCACGATGGGCGGCGGCGGCAATCCGGGTGGCAACCCCGGTGGCGGAGACAACAACGGTGGCAACGGCTTCTTCGACTGACGCCCCCCGCGACCGTCCGGTGCAGTCGGGCCGGTCGATCCGTTCGAAGGGGAGAGCCCCGGCATCCACTGGATGCCGGGGCTCTCCCCTTGTTCCCTTTGTTCCCTTGCGGGTCGCGGTGACGTTTCCCGCTCTGCTCGCCTCAGCGAAGCTCCGCCGGAGGCGTCCGGTCGCGGTCGACCTTCTCCGTGCGCACCAGTTCGCCCCAGACGATGTACCGGTAGTCGGAGGTGTACATGGGGGTGCAGGTGGTCAGGGTGATGAACCGGCCGGGCTTCGTCTTCCCCGACTCCTCGGGGACGGGCTGGAGGACGTTCACGTTGTACTTCGTGGTCTCCGGCAGGGTCTTGTAGACCTTGTAGACGTACCAGGTGTCCTTGGACTCGAAGACGATCGGGTCGCCGTTCTTCAACTTGTGGATGTTGTGGAACTTGGCGCCGTGTCCGTCCCGGTGCGCGGCGAGCGTGAAGTTGCCCTGCTTGTCCTGCGGGAGCGCGGACTTGATCGGGTCGGTGTAGTAGCCGGCGACGCCGTTGTTGAGGATGGCGCTCTTGGTGCCCTGCTTGACGAGGACCTCGCCGTTGTTCATCGCCGGCACGTGGAGGAAGCCGATGCCGTCCTTGGTGTCGAGCGCTCCGGGACCGTCGGCCCAGCGGTCGCGGACCTGGGCGCCGTCCTGGTCGGCGGCGCGGTCGGCGAGGACGTTGGTCCACCACAGGGAGTAGACGACGAAGAGGCCGAGCACCAGGCCCGCAGTGATGAGGAGTTCGCCGAAGAAGCTGATGACTCCGGCGATCCGATTACGCACGCGTGCCACTAGGTCGTCCCGTCGTCCCGTCCGGAGGTGTGGGGTCTCAGCCTACGAGCGCTTTCGGCTTTCCCTCACTGCGCGGGCGTTCCTCGACCAGCCTGCCCCACACGATCATGCGGTACGTGCTGGTGAACTCGGGCGTGCAGGTGGTCAGGGTGATGAACCGGCCGGGCTCGGTGAAGCCGGAGCCCTTCGGCACGGGGTCGATCACGGAGACGTTCGAGGGCGCGGTCTGCGGCAGGATGCTCGCCATCTCGTAGGTGTAGTACGCGTTCCGGGTCTCGACGACGATGGGGTCGCCGGGCTGTAGCCGGTTGATGTAGCGGAACGGTTCACCGTGGGTGTTGCGGTGGCCGGCGACGGCGAAGTTGCCCTGCTTGTCGGAGGGCATGGCCGTCTTGAGCTTGCCGTCGGCGTAGTGGCCGACCATGCCCTTGTCGAGGACCTTCGCCTTGTTGATGCCCTCGGCGACGGGGACGACGACGTCCAGCTTGGGGATGTGCATGATGGCGAAGCCCTCGCCGGGTTCGAACGCGCCCGGCTTGCTGTCGTCCTTGGCGGCGTCGTCCTTGGCCCAGGTGTCCTCGATCTGCTCCTTGGCCCGGTCGGTCTCCTGGCCGGCGAGGACGTTCGTCCACCACAGCTGGTAGGTGACGAAGAGCAGCATGACGACGCCGAAGGTGATGAAGAGTTCGCCGACGGCGCGGCTGGCGATGACGCCGACGCTGTCCTTGGCGGCGCGGGCGGCGCGCCGGGCCTCGACGCGGGAGAGCGGCGCCGCGGGCGGTCCGCCGGGCCGGTCGCCGGGCGTGGTGGCGGGCTGGCCGCCTCGACGGCTCTTGCCGCGGCCGCCGCCCTTGGCCGCGCGGCGGCGTTCTGCCCGTCCGGGCCCGGGAAGGGGCTCCACGGCCTCCAGGACCGTCGTGTCGCCCAGGGAGGGCGGCGGGGCCTCAGGCGCCTCGTGCGGCTCGTACGGGGGCGTGTAGGCGTCCTTGTGGGGAGTCTCGCGGGGAGCGTCGTAGGTGGGCTCGTACGGGGGCTCGTAGACGGGCTCGGGCTCCGGGTACGCCTGCACGGGCTCCGCGTACGTCCGCGGGGGTTCCCGGTACGCCTGCGCGGGGTCCTGGTAGGGCTGCTGGGGCTCCTGGTAGGCCTGCTCGGTGTACGGGTACGGGGCCGGAGCCGGTTCCTGGTAAGCCGAGGGGACCCCGTAGGGGTCCGCGGGTATCGGCTCGGGCTCCGGCTCGTTCGTCTCCCGGAACCACGGAGAGCCCGTCGTCACGCGACGGCCTTGCCCACCACCGGGGCGAGCCCCGCCGACCGTCCGACCGCCCCCTTGTCGCCGCACTGCTCCAGCCAGTTGGCGAGCATCAGGTGTCCGTGCTCGGTCAGGACCGACTCGGGGTGGAACTGGACTCCCTCGACGGGAAGTTCGCGGTGGCGCAGGCCCATGATGATGCCGTCCTCGGTCCGCGCGGTGACCTCGAGCTCGGCCGGCAGGGCGGCGGGCTCGGCGGCGAGCGAGTGGTAGCGGGTCGCGGTGAACGGCGAGGGCAGCCCGGCGAAGACGCCCTGCCCCTCGTGGGTGACGAGGGAGGTCTTGCCGTGCAGCAGCTCGGGCGCCCGGTCGACGACGCCGCCGTACGCCACGGCCATCGACTGCATGCCGAGGCAGACGCCGAACACGGGCACGCCGGTGGCCGCGCAGTGCCGGACCATGTCGATGCAGACCCCGGCCTGTTCGGGCGCGCCGGGGCCGGGCGAGAGCAGGACGCCGTCGAAGCCGTCCTGGGCGTGACTCAGCTCGACCTCGTCGTTGCGGAGGACTTCGCACTCCGCGCCGAGCTGGTAGAGGTACTGAACGAGGTTGAAGACGAAGCTGTCGTAGTTGTCGACGACGAGAATTCGCGCGCTCACTGGCCGTCCACCGTCACATCGTTGAACGGAAGCAGCGGCTCCGCCCAGGGGAACACGTACTGGAAGAGGGCGTACACGACCGCGAGGACCAGCACGATCGAGATCAGGGCCCGCACCCACGCGTTGCCCGGCAGATGCCGCCAGATCCAGCCGTACATGACGTCGACCGCCCCTTCTGTTCGTTACGGGGACCAGAGTACGGGGCGAGGGGACCGTGGGGGGTCAGCTGTCCAAAGCCTGTGGACGGCCGTCGGCGACCGGCCTGGTGGCGTCGAGGTGTGCCCAGACGACGAGCCGGTGACTGCTGCCCCACTCGGGTTCGCAGGTGGTGAGGGTGAGATAGCGGCCGGGCCCGTCGAATCCGGACTTCGCGGGCACGGGGTCGATGACGCCGACGTCGGTGGGCACGGTCCGGTGGGGGGTGCGGTCGACGCGGTACGTGAACCAGGTCGTCCCGTCGGTGAGGACGATCGCGTCGCCCTTCCGCAGCCGGGGGAAGTCCTTGAAGGGGTCGCCGTAGGTCCGGCGGTGGCCGGCGACGGCGAAGTTGCCGGTGGCGCCGAGGCGGGCGGTGCCGGCGTAGTGGCCGAGTCCCTTCTTCAGGGTGCCGACCTCGGTGCCCTGGAGGACGGGCCACTTCCAGTCCTTGCCGAGCCGGGGGACGTATATGACCGCGATGCCCCGGCCGGGGGCGTACGGCGCGGCTCGGGGAGCGGGTGCGGCGGTCCGGACCGGGGTGCCGGTCCACTCGCGCTGGAGGGTGTCGATCTGGCCGGCGCTCGCGCTCGCGGCCTGGACCCCGGTCCAGTACAGGACGTACACGACGAAGAGGACGATCAGGGTGCCGACGGTGATGCACAGCTCGCTGAAGGTCCTCACGACGAGACGCAAGCGCCCCTCCCGCGGTCGGCTGCCGGCGGCGTCACCCCGGCTGCGCGGGTGGTGTCAGCCCACCGGCTTCGCTTGGTGGAGGTCCACTGTGCCCGAGTACCCGGGAAGAGTCACCGCCCTGTGCTCGTCGACTTTCCAGCCGAGCCCGTACGCCTTCACGTACAGCTGGTAGTTCTGGATCGCCGGGGAGTCGGCGAGCGCCCTGTTCAGCTTGCCCCGGTCGCCGACGGCGGTGATCTTGTACGGGGGCGAGTAGACGCGGCCCTGGAGGATCAGGGTGTTGCCGACGCAGCGCACGGCGCTGGTGGAGATGAGTCGCTGGTCCATCACGCGGATGCCCTCGGCGCCGCCCTGCCAGAGCGCGTTGACGACGGCCTGGAGGTCCTGCTGGTGGATGACCAGGTCGTTCGCCTGCGGCTCGGGGTAGCCGGGGGCGGCCTGGGCGTTCGGCGGGGCGTCGTCGAGGGTGACGGTGAGGCCGGAGCCGGAGACCTCGGTGGTGCCCGCCGCCGCCTCGAGCGCGTCGAGTCTCGCGTCCTCCGCGCGCGTGGAGCCGTCGTCGCGGGCGGCGAGGGAGTCGACCTGGGAGCGGAGGGCGGAGGTGGACTCGTCGAGGCCCGCGTTCTTGTGGCTGCGCTCCTCGATCAGGTCGGAGAGCCGCAGGAGTGAAGCGTCGGTGCGGATGTTGGTGCCCTTGGCGGTGTTGAAACTCGTGACGAAGATCAGTCCGGCGAGGGCGAAAACGGCAAGGGTGAGCACCCGGACGGGGCGCCACCTCGCGGTGCGGCCAGGTCCTTCGGGAGTGCCGGCGGAATTGCTCAACGTACCCTGATCCCCTTCGGTGCCGCGGAACCACTACGCTAACGGACGCCTGGGGGACGCAGTCGTCCTCCTTCGTCACATCCCGGCGCCAGCCACAGTTCCCTGCGCGGTCACGCAGCGCATCGACAGGAGAGTCCCTCGTGCCGAAGTCACGGATCCGCAAGAAGGCCGACTTCACGCCCCCGCCCGCGAAGCAGGCCACCACGATCAAGCTGACCAACCGCAGCTGGGTGGCGCCTGTGATGCTCGCGCTGTTCGCCATCGGTCTGGTGTGGATCGTGGTCTTCTATGTCACCGACGGATCGATGCCGATCGAGTCGATCCGGAACTGGAACATCGTGGTGGGCTTCGGCTTCATCGCGGCCGGCTTCGGTGTCTCCACACAGTGGAAGTAGCGAGGAACAGCAGGGGTACGGCGGCCGTTTAGCGCCCGTACCGGCTGCTCGTCAAGCTCTCCCCTGAACTTATCCACAGCGTTGTGCACAGCACTGGATAACTTACGAAGATCTGTGGATAACTCGCACGAGGTTGACGCCGGTATGACCGGAATCACCCTCGCCGGAGACCACAACGCCCCTCGCCTCCCTGGAGAAACACCAGGTCAGAGGCGAGGGGCGCGGTCTTTCCCCACAGAGTGGGGAGAGATCGCCACGCACTGTGGATAACTCTGGGGAAAGCTCACAGGGAAGCTCGTCCACAGCCCTGTGCGCTCAGGTGAGCGCCGCGGTGCGGGCCAGCACGATCCCCAGGTCGAGCAACAGCACCAGAGCCAGCGCCCCGTACTGCACGAGGTCCCGGCGCGCCCTCGGCGCGTGCACGAGCGCGTACGTCACCACGACGCCCGCGACCAGACCACCGACGTGGGCCTCCCAGGAGATCCCCGGTCGGGTGAATGTCATGAGCAGCGACAGGGCCACGAAGAGGATCACCGGCCGCATGTCGTGGCGGCGCCGGCGGGCGAGCACCACCCAGGCACCGATCAGCCCGTAGACGACGCCGGAGGCGCCGAGCGAGGGCTGGTTCTGCGCGGCGACGAGATAGGCCAGCACGGAGCCGGAGAGACCGGAGAGCAGACACAGGGCCGCGTACCGGATCCGGCCCAGCTCGGGCTCGACGATCCCGCCGATCACCCACAGGCCCAGCACGTTGAAGAGGATGTGCCAGACCTCCTGATGGAGGACGGTCGAGGTCAGCAGCCGGTACCACTCGCCGTCGGCGACCCCGACGAGCTCCCCGAGCGCCGGGCTGTAGGCGTAGCCGATGAGCACGAGTTCGTCGACGAGCCGGTCGCCGAACACCAGGACGGCGAGGTAGACCGCGAGGTTGATCCCGATGAGGATCTTGGTGACGAGGCGGTCGTCGGCCGCGACCCGGCCGCCCGCGAGCGTCCGCGGCTGGTTGGCGTCGGCGGCGTGGCCGGTCCCCGAACCGCTGCGCACGCAGTCGGGACACTGGAAGCCGACGGAGGCGGAGACCATGCACGCGGGGCAGATCGGCTTCTCGCAGCGCGTGCAGCGGATACCGGTCTCCACCTCGGGGTGGCGGTAGCAGCGCGGCGGACCGGCGTGCGCGCTCTCGGAGGGTTTCGGATCCATGAGAGGTGCCGTTCCCTTCCGTCTCAGCGCTTCTCGATCACCACGGACTCGATGACCACGTCCTGCAGCGGTCGCTCGGTGTGCGGGTCGGTCGCGGTGGCCGCGATCGCGTCCACGACCTTCCGGCTCTCCTTGTCGGCCACCTCGCCGAAGATGGTGTGCTTGCGGTTCAGCCAGGTCGCGGGGGCGACGGTGACGAAGAACTGCGAGCCGTTGGTGCCCGGGCCGGCGTTGGCCATGGCCAGCAGGTAGGGGCGGTCGAAGAAGAGCTCCGGGTGGAACTCGTCGGCGAACTCGTAGCCGGGGCCGCCTGTGCCGTTACCCAGCGGGTCGCCGGCCTGGATCATGAAGCCCTTGATGACCCGGTGGAAGACCGTGCCGTCGTACAGCGGGTCCGAGGAGACCGTGCCGGTCGCGGGGTGCGTCCACTCGCGCTCACCGCCGGCGAGCTCGACGAAGTTCCTGACCGTCTTAGGGGCGTGGAACGGCATCAGCCGCACCTCGATGTCACCCAGGCTGGTCTTGAGGATCGCGTACAGCTGCTCGGCCACGGTCGCCTTCCGTCCACGTCATGTCGCGTCATGTCACGTCTGTCTCTGGCGTGTCCGATCCTCGCATGCCCCGGATGCCCACCCCACATGCCGGACCTTGCTTTGGGGGGCATGATTCCGAAAAGGATGGAAAGGTGAAAAACCGACATCGTCGCCACCGAGTGAGGAGGAATCCCGTGACCCGCATGGACAGCGTGCGCGCCGCGTCAGATTCGGCGAAGGAGAGCGTCCTGCACGCCGCGGAAGTGGTGGCGCCGTACGCCGGCACGGCCAAGGACCAGGCCGCGCACTACGCCCACGAGGCGCGTGCGGTGATCGCGCCGAAGGTCTCGAAGGCCGCTCAACAGGCCCGGGCGCAGGCTCGCGCGCAGTACGACTCGTACGTCGCACCGCATGTACCGCCGCGGGTCGACGCGGCCGCACAGCGTGCGGCGGTCAAGACCCGCTCGGCCTGCCGTCAGGCGGCCGACTACACCGTTCCGCGTGTCGAGAACGCGGTCGCCGCGACCGGTCCCGTCCTTGAGGAGGCCGGGTCGCGTTCCACTGCCGCCTGGGCCGCGCTGCGCGGTCAGGTGACACCGAGGGAAATCCAGAAGATCGTGAAGAAGCACGAGCGTCGGGCACGGGCCGGACGCGTCGCCAAGGGCCTGTTGGTCTTGGGCGTTCTCGTCGGCGGCGCGTTCGCCGCCTGGAAGTGGTGGGACAAGCAGGCCAATCCCGACTGGCTGGTCGAGCCGCCCGCTGCCACCGAGGTGGAGGAGGGTGCCGTACTGACGACCTACGACGAGGGTGGGGATGTCCTCGACCCGGAGGTGGAGGCCAAGGAGTCCGAGGCCGAAGCCGCGGCCGCAGCCGAAGAGGCCGCCGATCGCGACGAGCGCCGCTGACCGACCGGGGTACCGCTGGGTGCTGCCGAGGTCCTGTCGGGTTCCACCAGGGCCCTGTCGATGTCCGCCGGGGTCCTGGTTCCTGCGGGGTCCTGCCGAGTTCCGTCCACAGAGGTCCTGCGGGGCCCTGCTGCTGACGGGGTCCTGCGGGGCCCTGCTGCCGCCGAGGTCCTGCGGGGTCCTGCTGCCGCCGGGGTCCTGCCGCGATCCGGTTCGGTTCCGCGGAGGTCCTGCCGGCACGTGCCGGGTTCTGCCGGGTGGTACGAACAGAAGTCGTACGAAGAGGTGCGCATCCGAGGACGGACAGGACTACGGGTACAGCTACGGCTACGGGTGCGGGGAGTGCGCATCGTCGTCTCCCCGCGCCCTACGCCGCGGCGGCGAGCGCCAGCTCCGTCAGCGCGGCCGGCTCGTCGCTCTCGGCCGCGGCGGTCACGCCGGCAGCGGAGCGGTTCCGGGTCGCGGGAGAGGAACCGTGGGCCTCGGCGGCGATGCGCTGCTTGATCGTGGGCGGCAGGGAGCGGTCCCCGACGAGCGGCCAACGGTGGGCCCTCTGCGCCGGTACGGAGGCGAGCGCGGCCCGCTTCTCCGCGGCGAGGGGTGCGGCCGTGGTGGGGCCGACCGGCTCCTCCGGCTGCTGGACGGCGGGCTGCTGGGTCGCGGCGGCGGTGCCCGCCAGGCCGACGGAGGCGAGCAGGGCGAAGAGGACGGAGATGAAGGCGGTCCAGAACTGCTTGACCTTGGCGGTGGCCATGGCCCCTCACTTTCGTGACGTTCTCGAATGGTTCATTTCGGTTTGCGCGCTTTACGTACTTTCCTCATGATGTGGATGCGGTCCCGATTTCCACGGAACGTCGCCGCCGTCGCGCAGTTCTTCCGATGAACACCACCCGTCCGGAGCAGCGGCCCCTCCGGGTCGGCCTCTCCGACGTGGTCAGGGCGGCCTCCTTCGTCACCGACGGACGCACGAAGCCGGTGAGCGTGACCTCCGGGACCGACGAGACGGAGGCGCTCACGAACGGGTCCGCCACCCACGTCTGCCTGCGCATCGGCTCGGTCGGGTCGCACATCTTCACGTCCGAGACGGAGTCCGAGAACCTGGAGTACGCGGCGAAGGTCCAGATCGGGCGCGTCAACGAGGTCGCGGCGGGCAAGAACCCCGACCGCTGGCCCCGGACCTCTCCGGCACCAGGACGCGAAACACCCCCTGTGACCTGCGTTTCCGCAGTTCACAGGGGGTGCTTTCCGTGGAGCCTAGGGGAGTCGAACCCCTGACATCTGCCATGCAAAGACAGCGCTCTACCAACTGAGCTAAGGCCCCGGAACGAGAACAGCGTACCGGGTCACCCCCCATGTCCGGCAAAAGGATTGGGACTCCCGGTCGGCGACCACTCTCCGTAAGATGCTGATCGAGGTTCGCAGTGGCGAACCGAGGGATGGGGAGAAGAAATGGACGCAGCGCAGCAGGAAGCCACGGCGCGAGCCAGAGAGCTTCAGCGCAGTTGGTACGGAGAGCCGCTGGGGGCGCTCTTCCGTCGGCTGATCGACGATCTCGGACTCAATCAGGCCAGGCTCGCGGCCGTGCTGGGATTGTCCGCGCCCATGCTGTCCCAGCTGATGAGCGGCCAGCGGGCCAAGATCGGAAACCCGGCCGTCGTCCAGCGCGTCCAGGCGCTCCAGGAACTCGCCGTGCAGGTTGCCGACGGCACCGTCAGCGCCGCCGAGGCCACCGACCGGATGGACGAGGTCAAGAAGTCGCAGGGCGGCTCCGTCCTCACCAGCACCGGTCAGCCGGCGACCGGGTCGGGCGCTCCGACCGTCCGCCGGGTGGTCCGCGAGATCCAGTCGCTGCTGCGCTCCGTAGCCGCGGCGGGCGACATCATCGATGCCGCCGACTCCCTCGCCCCGGCGCACCCGGAACTGGCAGAGTTCCTCCGGGTGTACGGCGCGGGGCGCACCGCGGACGCGGTCGCGCACTACGAGTCGCACCAGAACTGACGCGGTCGGCAGCCGGCCGGCATCGCCCACAGACGAGGCAACGGGGAGCGGACACAGCACGATGGGTGAGGTATTCGCTGGGCGGTACGAGCTGGTCGATCCGATCGGACGGGGCGGGGCGGGCGCCGTGTGGCGCGCCTGGGACCACCGGCGCCGCCGCTACGTGGCGGCCAAGGTGCTCCTGCAGAGCGACGCGCACACGCTGCTCCGCTTCGTCCGAGAGCAGGCGCTGCGGATCGACCATCCGCACGTGCTCGCCCCGGCCAGCTGGGCCGCCGACGACGACAAGGTCCTGTTCACCATGGACCTGGTCGCCGGCGGCTCTCTGGCGCACGTCATCGGCGACTACGGCCCGCTGCCGCCCCGGTTCGTCTGCATCCTGCTCGACCAGCTGCTCTCGGGCCTGGCCACGGTGCACGCCGAGGGGGTCGTGCACCGCGACATCAAGCCCGCGAACATCCTGATGGACGTCACCGGAACCGGACGGCCGCATCTGCGGCTGTCCGACTTCGGCATCTCCATGCGCAAGGGTGAGCCCCGGCTCACCGAGACCAACTACGTGGTGGGCACGCCCGGATACTTCGCGCCCGAGCAGCTCCTCGGTGCCGAACCCGACTTCACCGCCGACCTCTTCGCCGTCGGCCTGGTGGCCCTCTATCTGCTCCACGGCCGCAAGCCGGACTCGCAGGCCCTGGTCGAGCATTTCCTCACGCATGGCACTCCCGGCGCCCCCGAGGGCGTCCCGGAGCCGCTGTGGCAGGTGCTCGCCGGTCTGCTGCAGCCCGATCCGCAGGCCCGCTTCCGGACGGCCACGGGCGCGCGCAAGGCCCTGACCGCCGCCGTCGACATGCTGCCCGAGCCGCGCCCCGACGAGGATCCGGTCGAGATCTTCGACCAACTCGGCCCGCTGCCGCCCGGCTTCGGCCCCCAGGGCCCGACGGGCCCCGCCGACACCACCGCCGCCCCCATCGCCCCCACCGGCCCGGTCGGCGACGCGTCCACGGCCGCCCAGGGCGCCCCCGCGAGTGCTTCCGCGTCCGCCCCGTCCGCCGCACCCGAAGCCGTCCCGACGCCCGCCGCCACGCCCGTACCGCCCCAGCAGCAGCCCCCACAGCCGCCCTACCGGCCCCAGCACCCGGTCACCCCGGCCACGACCCCGCTCGCCGCCCCGGTCACGGCCCCCGCGCCGCTGCCCGGGCCCTCCGAGACGGGCAGCTTCCATCTGCCCCCGCCGGTCGGCCACCCGACCCCCTCCTTCGACCGGGCACCGACCTCGGCGGTGCCGTACGGACAAGCCCCTACTCATCCATACACCGCTCGACCCGTTCAGGTTCCCGCGCAGCACGCGGCCACCGCGGGGACCCCGGCGGCGCCCCCCGTCCCTGCCCCGGTACGCCGACCGGGACCGCCCCCGAAGGTGGCGATCCCGGTCCTGCTGCTCGCACTGGTCTGCTTCGCGGTCGGCTTCTGGGCCCTCGCCCAGACCTGAGCCGCCCCACGGGTCGGAGAAGCCCCGCCCGAGCCCCGCACGGCCGCCCTACGCCGCCCGCCTCCGCGCCACCAGCGTCCACCCGCCGAGGCCGAGCAGCAGGACCGTCCCGCTGCCGATCCCGGCCGCCGCGACGACCCGCATGGAGTCGCTCCCCGAGGCCGCCTGCGCCCCCGAGGTGCCCTTCTCCGCCGCCTTCCTGTCGTCGGCTGTCACGCTGAACCGCCCGGGGTCCCCGTCGTACCCGGGACCGGGCTTCGCGTTGCCCCGGAGCGAGATCCGCAGGGTCAGCGGCACCGTCCTGTCCCCGTACTCCTTGGCCATCTCGGGGTTGAGCGTGGCCGACAGGTAGTACCAGCCGGCGAAGCGCATCCCGCTGGTGGCCTCGTCGTACGAGGTGCGGTTCTCGTGGGCCACGGGCCGCAGCGCGTCGAGCGCGAGCGTCGAGGGCTTGCCGCTGTAGCTGACGGTGTTCTCGTCGACGTGGCCGAGCGCGGGGTTCTCCAGGGAGAGGACCAGGGCGTGGCCGATGTACTCGTCACTGGTGGCGCTGCTGCCGAGTTCGGCGGTGGCGAAGAGCTGCTGTCCCCAGTCGACGGGCACCCGGTAGAAGAGCGTCTGGCCGGGCCGGACGTCGGTCCGCCACTCGCCCTGTGTCAGCGAGGTGGCGTCGTGCACGCCGGAGCCGCCCTGGCGCGGCTGCGGGTCTCCCGCCGGCGGCCCGGGCGTGCCGGAGGCCCAGACCTCGGGGAGCTCGGTCGGTCCGGTCTTCTTCAGCACGGGCTCGGACGCGTAGCGGATCTCCAGTTCCCAGTCGTCCGTGCTCGCCTTCGACTCGCGCTCGACGAGGACGTAGAAGGCGCCGGCGCGCTGGCAGCTGGAGCTGTCGGGGTCGACGATGCGGCGGGCGTAGGCGGCGAGCGGGCGGGTGTACTCGCCGGAGGAGAAGTTCGCCTGCTGGTATCCGCATTCGGTGCCGGAGCCGTCCTGCATGCTCACCTTGAAGCCGTCGCCGTACTCGGCCTTGCCTCCGGCCTTGGGGACGGCCACGACGGAGACGTACGCGTTCTGCCGGTCGAGGTCGACCCGGTAGTAGACCTTGCCGTTCCTCTTGAGCGTGTCGCGGTAGGTCTGCCCGGTCTTCAGCTGCACGGCGTCCGAGCTCGAGGCGGCGCCCTGGACGCGCCGGGCCGAGCTGTCGAAGGTGTAGGGCGGGATCGCGCCCCCGGCGGCCGCGGCCGCCGTCTGCCCGGGGAGCGCCACGATCGCTCCCACTGCCGCGGTCGCCGTGATCAGGGCCCCCGCCCTCCGGCCGAGGCCGGCCTGCGTCTTCACGCGCTGCTCCTCTTCACTTAAGCAAGTCAGAAAATTGCTCAGGCAAAGCGAAGCCCCGGCCCGCTCTCGCGCGGCCGGGGCTTCACCCACAGACGGTTTTCGTCTCAGACACCGGAACCTGCGGGCACGGAGTCGGTCGCCTCCGTCCACAGATCCTGCTCGGCGCGATCCGCCTGGATCTGGCGGTACACGAGGAGCCCGCCGATGGCGGCCAGTGCGACCAGGAGAAGCTTCTTCACCGCGCGACCTCGTCTTTCGTTGACGTAGGAGACTTCTGACGCCCACTCTACACATCGACCGATACCGATCGGTGACCTGTACGAGGTTCAAACCTTTCAGAGCCCCCGGACAAACAAATCGACCCGGACGGAGGAACCGTCCGGGTCGATCGATACTGTGGGGCTAACAGGATTTGAACCTGTGGCCTCATCCTTATCAGGGATGCGCTCTAACCAACTGAGCTATAGCCCCGCCGCGCTCTGCGGTGTGTGTCCCGCGCGCTGACTCCTGAACATTAGCGCACAGGGGGGCCAGTCCCAAAATCGGTAACCGACCAGCCCCCTCGCAGGTCACTCGCCCGTCACTCGTCCTCGGCGAGCGTGAGCTCCACGCCACCGACGAAGCCGGCCGACAGGTTGTAGATGAACGCGCCCAGCGTCGCCAGCGCGGTCATCAGGACCACGTCGATCACGGCGATCACCGAGGTGAACATCAGCACCCGCGGCAGCGACAGGAACGACTGCAGGTCGAAGCCGTTGGACTCGTTCGAGCCCGTGGCCTCGCTGATCGTGCCGCCGACGGTCGAGAAGACGCCCATGGCGTCCATGACCATCCACAGCACCGCCGCGGCGACGATCGTGCAGATGCCCAGCGCGATGGAGAGCAGGAAGCTCACCTTCATCACCGACCACGGGTCGGCCTTGGCCACCCGCAGCCGCGCCTTGCGCGTACGGGGCGTCGTGCGGGCCCCCGTACGCGGCCGGCGCACTGCACCGGCCGTGCCGCCCGCCGTACCGCCCGACGCCGGAGCGCCGTACGCCTGCGGCGGGTGGTAGGGCGCCCCCGGCTGCTGCGCACCCGTGCGCTCGCCGGGCAGCGGCCCGTTGTAGGTCTCGTACGAGGGCTGCTGCCCCCGAGTGTCCGTCACCGCAACCCCCTGGGAGTCCGTGGCGGGGCCACGGGCGCCGTTCGCTCCAGCACCAGCAGAAGCTCCGGCAGCCGCCGATCCGGCGCCCGTGGCTCCACTCACGCTCTTACTCCTCGTGCTCCCCGGCCGAGGGCTCCGTGCCCTCGACTGCCTCGGTCTCGACCACGACGGTCTCGACCACCGCTGCCTCGGACGCCTCCACGGCACCCTCGGCGTCGACTGCCTCGTCGATGTCGTCGTCCTCGCTGCCGGCCTCGGCGTTGCGTGCGATGCCGACGACGGCATCACGCTTACCCAGGTTGATCAGCTGGACGCCCATGGTGTCACGGCCGGTCTCCCTGACTTCGTTGACTCGCGTACGAATCACACCGCCGGACAGCGTGATGGCGAGGATCTCATCCGTCTCCTCGACCACCAGCGCGCCCACGAGCGAGCCGCGGTCCTCCACGATCTTGGCGGCCTTGATGCCGAGGCCGCCACGGCCCTGGACGCGGTACTCGTCGACGGGGGTGCGCTTCGCGTACCCGCCGTCGGTCGCGGTGAAGACGAACGTACCGGGCCGGACGACATTCATCGAGAGCAGCTCGTCGTCAGCTCGGAAACTCATCCCCTTGACGCCCGAGGTGGCACGTCCCATCGGACGCAGCGCGTCGTCGGTGGCGGTGAAGCGGATCGACTGCGCCTTCTTGCTGATGAGCAGCAGATCGTCCTCGGCCGAGACCAGCTCGGCCCCGATCAGCTCGTCGTCGCTGCCGTCCTCCGTCTCCCGGAGGTTGATCGCGATGACACCACCGGAACGCGGCGAATCGTAGTCCTTCAGCGCGGTCTTCTTGACCAGACCGGCCTTGGTGGCGAGCACCAGGTACGGCGCGGCCTCGTAGTCGCGGATCGCCAGGATCTGGGCGATCTGCTCGTCCGGCTGGAAGGCCAGCAGGTTGGCCACGTGCTGGCCGCGGGCGTCCCGGCCGGCGTCGGGCAGCTCGTACGCCTTGACGCGGTAGACCCGGCCCTTGTTGGTGAAGAAGAGCAGCCAGTGGTGGGTGGTGGAGACGAAGAAGTGGTCGACGATGTCGTCCTGCTTCAGCTTCGTGCCCCGCACGCCCTTGCCGCCGCGCTTCTGCGAGCGGTAGTCCTCGGTCTTCGTCCGCTTCACGTAGCCACCGCGCGAGATGGTGACGACGATGTCCTCCTCGGCGATCAGGTCCTCGATGGACATGTCACCGTCGAAGGGCACGAGCTTGGACCGACGGTCGTCGCCGAACTTCTCGACGAGCGCGGCCAGTTCCTCGCTGACGATCCCGCGCTGGCGCTCGGGCGAGGCCAGGATCGCGTTGTACTCGTTGATCTTCGCCTGGAGTTCGTCGTGCTCGGCGACGATCTTCTGGCGCTCAAGGGCGGCGAGCCGGCGGAGCTGCATCTCCAGGATCGCGTTGGCCTGGATCTCGTCGATCTGGAGGAGGTCCATCAGGCCCCCGCGCGCGATCTCGACCGTGTCGCTGCGCCGGATGAGCGCGATGACCTCGTCGATCGCGTCGAGCGCCTTGAGCAGACCGCGCAGGATGTGGGCGCGCTCCTCGGCCTTGCGCAGCCGGAACTTCGTCCGGCGGACGATGACCTCGATCTGGTGCGTCACCCAGTGGCGGATGAACGCGTCGAGCGAGAGGGTGCGCGGCACGCCGTCGACGAGCGCCAGCATGTTCGCGCCGAAGTTCGTCTGCAGATCGGTGTGCTTGTAGAGGTTGTTGAGGACGACCTTGGCGACGGCGTCGCGCTTGAGCACGATGACGAGGCGCTGGCCGGTCCGGGACGAGGTCTCGTCGCGGACGTCGGCGATGCCGCCGACCTTGCCGTCCTTGACCAGGTCGGCGATCTTCTGCGCGAGGTTGTCCGGGTTGGTCTGGTACGGAAGTTCCGTGACCACCAGGCACTGGCGGTTCTGGATCTCCTCGACCTCGACGACCGCGCGCATCGTGATCGAGCCACGGCCGGTGCGGTACGCCTCCTCGATGCCCTTGCGGCCGACGACGAGCGCGCCGGTGGGGAAGTCCGGGCCCTTGATCCGCTCGATCAGCGCGTCGAGGAGTTCCTCGTGGCTGGCGTCGGGGTGCTCGAGCGCCCACTGCGCACCGGCCGCGACCTCGCGGAGGTTGTGCGGCGGGATGTTGGTGGCCATACCGACGGCGATGCCGGCGCTGCCGTTGATCAGCAGGTTCGGGAAGCGCGACGGCAGGACCGTCGGCTCCTGGTTGCGGCCGTCGTAGTTGTCCTGGAAGTCGACGGTCTCCTCGTCGATGTCCCGGAGCATCTCCATCGACAGCGTCATGAGCTTGCACTCGGTGTAACGCATGGCGGCGGCCGGGTCGTTGCCGGGGGAGCCGAAGTTGCCGTTGGAGTCGACGAGCGGCATGCGCATCGACCAGGGCTGGGCGAGGCGGACGAGCGCGTCGTAGATCGAGGAGTCGCCGTGCGGGTGGTACGTACCCATGACGTCACCGACGACGCGGGCGCACTTGTAGAAGCCCTTCTCGGGCCGGTAGCCGCCGTCGTACATCGCGTACAGCACGCGACGGTGGACGGGCTTGAGGCCGTCCCGTACGTCGGGCAGCGCGCGGGACACGATGACGGACATCGCGTAGTCGAGGTACGAGCGCTGCATCTCGGTCTCGAGCCCGACGGGCTCGATCCGCAGCACGGGCTCTTCTTCGGTGGTCCCGGTCGGGGTGGTTTCGTCGGCCATTGCTGGTCGTCAGTCCTTTCGTACGGTCAGCTGAGACCGACTCAGATGTCGAGGAAGCGAACGTCCTTGGCGTTGCGCTGGATGAACGAGCGGCGTGCCTCGACGTCCTCGCCCATCAGCACCGAGAACAGGTCGTCGGCCTGCGCGGCGTCGTCCAGGGTGACCTGGCCGAGTACGCGGTGCTCGACGTCCATGGTGGTGACGCGCAGCTCCTCGGCGTTCATCTCGCCGAGACCCTTGAAGCGCTGGATCGAGTCTTCCTTGATCCGCTTGCCGCTCTGCTTGCCCAGCTCGACGAGCGCGTCCCGCTCCCGGTCCGAGTACGCGTACTCGAAGTCGTCCCGGCCCCACTTGATCTTGTAGAGCGGCGGGCGGGAGAGGTAGACGTGCCCGGCCTCGACCAGCGGCCGCATGAAGCGGAAGAGGAAGGTCAGCAGCAGGGTGTTGATGTGCTGGCCGTCGACGTCGGCGTCCGCCATCAGGATGATCTTGTGATAGCGGAGCTTCTCGATGTCGAAGTCCTCGTGCACACCGGTGCCGAAGGCCGAGATGAGCGCCTGGACCTCGGTGTTCTGCAGGATCTTGTCGATCCGGGCCTTCTCGACGTTCAGGATCTTGCCGCGGATCGGCAGGATGGCCTGGTACATCGGGTTGCGGCCGGACTTGGCCGAGCCGCCGGCGGAGTCACCCTCGACGATGAAGATCTCGCACTTGGCCGGGTCGTTCGACTGGCAGTCGGACAGCTTGCCCGGCAGCGACGCCGACTCCAGCAGGCCCTTGCGACGGGTCAGGTCGCGCGCCTTGCGCGCGGCCACGCGCGCGGTGGCGGCCTGGATCGACTTGCGGATGATGTCCGCGGCCTCGATCGGGTTGCGGTCGAGCCAGTCGTTGAGGTGCTCGTAGACCGCCCTCTGGACGAAGGTCTTGACCTCCGTGTTGCCCAGCTTGGTCTTGGTCTGGCCCTCGAACTGCGGCTCGCTCAGCTTGACCGAGATGATCGCGGTCAGACCCTCGCGGATGTCGTCGCCCGTGAGGTTGTCGTCCTTCTCGCGGAGCAGCTTCTTGTCGCGCGCGTACTTGTTGATCAGCGAGGTCAGCGCAGCGCGGAAGCCCTCCTCGTGCGTGCCGCCCTCGTGGGTGTGGATGATGTTGGCGAAGGAGTACACGCCCTCGCTGTAGCCGCTGTTCCACTGCATCGCGACCTCGAGGGACAGGGCCTTGTCCTTGTCCTCCGCCTCGAGGTCGATGACGGTGGGGTGGACCAGCTCGCCCTTGCGCGAGTTGAGGTACTTCACGAAGTCGACGATGCCGCCCTCGTAGTGGTACTTCACCGTGCGCGCGGCTGGCTCGGCGGCGGCCTCGGCGTCCGGGTCGTCGGCGCCGACCGTGGCCTTGGCGGACTCGCGCTCGTCGGTGAGCGTGATCGTCAGGCCCTTGTTGAGGAAGGCCATCTCCTGGAAGCGGCGCGAGAGCGTCTCGAAGGAGTACTCGGTCGTCTCGAAGATGTCCGGGTCGGCCCAGAACGTGACCGAGGTGCCGGTCTCGTCGGTCGCCTCGTGCTGTGCGAGGGGCGCGGTCGGGGCGCCCATCTTGTAGTCCTGCGTCCAGCGGTGGCCGTCCGTCTTGATCTCGACGGAGATCTTGGTGGACAGGGCGTTCACCACGGACACACCGACGCCGTGCAGACCGCCGGAGACGGCGTAGCCGCCGCCGCCGAACTTTCCGCCCGCGTGGAGCACGGTGAGCACGACCTCGACGGCGGGCTTGCCCTCGGAGGCCACGATGCCCACCGGGATGCCTCGGCCGTTGTCGACGACGCGCACGGCGCCGTCGGCCAGGATCGTCACGTCGATGGTGTCGGCGTGGCCGGCCAGGGCTTCGTCGACCGAGTTGTCGACGACCTCCTGCACCATGTGGTGCAGACCGCGCTCGCCGGTCGAGCCGATGTACATGCCAGGGCGCTTGCGCACGGCATCCAGGCCTTCGAGGACCTGGATGTTGCTGGCGGTGTACTGGTTGTTCTCGTTGGGGTCGCCGGAATCGGCCACGAAGCGCCCTTTCTGGCACAGCACAGGCCGTTCTCCGGGCATACGGGAGCGGCTGCGTCGTTCGACTTGTTCCGCAGGGTGGCGGGATTGTCTCCCAGTCTACCGGTAGCGCCGACAGTCATGGGGGTTTGCCGGTGCCTGAGTCCGCATGTGCCGCCCTGAGCGGGAGCCAAACGACTCCCCATATCCGGACAGGGGCTTCAGAGCCCTCTGACGGCCACCCAGCGCTTCGACCCGTAGCGCGTTGTGGGGATGCCCGGCGCCCTCGTCGTGGGCATGCGTCGCACCGGGGCGGCGGGGGTCCCCGGACGGGGTCGGGAGAAGGGTGGGCACCGCGTCGGCCGCGCGGCGCCCTCTGCCGGAACCGGGCGCCGAGCGCGCGCTCCCCACGGCCGGGGAACCCGGCACTGCCGAGCGCCCGCTCCCCACGGCCGCGGAACCCGGCGCTCCAGGTCCTGTCGTCGTGGGGCAGGCGGGAGTTCGACGACAGGGTCTAGCCGTACGTGTCTCCGGGGCCGACGCTGCCGGGCGCCCTGAGGGGCCCGTACCCGCGCCGCGGCGCCCCCGGCCCCAGCACCTTGATCATGCGCACGGTGCCGTGACCGAGGTCCTCGTTGAGCCGCGCCACCAGCGTCGGCGCGAGCAGCCGCAGCTGCGTGGCCCACGCAGTGGAGTCGCACTGCACGGTCAGCACCCGTGCGTCGGGCTCGTCGTCGAACTTCACCGGTACACAGTGCTTGGCCAGGTCCTCGCCGACGATCTGCGGCCAGCGGCCCATGACCCCGCCGACCGCCGCGGGCGTCTCCCAGCCCCGCTCGGTGATCAGCCGGTTGATCGCGGCGCCGAGCGCCATCGGGTCGCGCCCGTCGGCGCGCGCGCCGGAGCGCAGGCCGCCACCGCGCCGGGCCTGCTTCTTCTGCTGGGCGGCGGCACCCTTGGCCTTCGCCTGTTCCTTGGCGGCGCGCAGCGCGACCCGTGCGAGATCCACGCCGGAGGGTTCGGGAACGGACGGCGTCGCGGGAGTATCCACAGGCTGGGGAAGGTTTTCCTCGCTCATACGCGTTCCACCGTCCCTCCGGCCACCCGGTACCGCGTCCCCGCGAGGACCGCCGGTACGTCGTCGTCCACGGCGGCCGTCACCAGGACCTGCTCGCCGCCCGCCACGAGCTCGGCGAGCCGCTCACGCCGCCGCGCGTCCAGCTCGGCGAAGACGTCGTCGAGGACGAGGACGGGCTCGTTGCCCTCGGACCGCAGCAGGTCGTACGAGGCGAGCCGCAGCGCCAGCGCGTACGACCAGGACTCGCCGTGGCTGGCGTACCCCTTCGCCGGCAGTTCGCCGAGCTTGAGGAGCAGCTCGTCGCGGTGGGGTCCGACGAGGGTGACGCCCCGCTCGATCTCCTGCTTGCGCACCTCGGCCAGCGCGGCGATCAGCTGCTCGTACAGCTCCTCGCGGGTGTGCCCGGTGCCCGGCGCGGAGGGCCGGTACTCCAGCAGAATCGGTCCGCCGCCGGGCGCGAGCTGTTCGTACGCCTTGTCCGTGAGCGGCTGCAGTACGGCGATCAGGTCGAGCCGCTGGGCGAGCAGCTCGGCCCCGGCCCGTGCCAGGTGCTGGTCCCAGACGTCGAGGGTGGACAGGTCCATGCCGCGGCCGCCGTGGCGGCGGGCCATCGCAGCGGACTTCAGGAGCGTGTTGCGCTGCTTGAGCACGCGCTCGTAGTCGGAGCGCACGCCCGCCATGCGCGGCGTGCGCGCCGTGATCAGCTCGTCGAGGAAACGCCGGCGCTCGCCGGGGTCGCCCTTCACCAGGGCGAGGTCCTCGGGTGCGAACAGCACCGTCCGTACGATTCCGAGCACGTCACGCGGCCTGACCTGCGAGGACCTGTTGATACGGGCACGGTTGGCCCGGCCCGGGTTGAGCTCGAGCTCGATCAGCTGGGAGCGCTCGCCCTGGGTGACGGCGGCGCGGACGACCGCGCGTTCCGCGCCCATCCGGACGAGCGGGGCGTCGGAGGCGACGCGATGGCTGGAGAGGGTCGCGAGATAGCCGACGGCCTCGACCAGATTGGTCTTGCCCTGGCCGTTCGCGCCCACGAAAGCGGTGACGCCCGGGTCGAGCGGGACCTCGACCCGGGCGTAGGAGCGGAAGTCGGCCAGCGACAGATGCGTGACGTGCATGGTTGGGCGCCGACCTTCTTCCCCCGGCGGCTGTGCACCGCGGGGTGCACAGCCTGTGGATTACTTCTTCGTCTCGACCGCGTGGCCACCGAACTGGTTGCGCAGCGCGGCGATCATCTTCATCTGCGGGGAGTCGTCCTGGCGGGAGGCGAACCGCGCGAACAGCGAGGCGGTGATCGCCGGCAGCGGCACGGCGTTGTCGATGGCGGCCTCGACCGTCCACCGGCCCTCGCCGGAGTCCGACGCGTAGCCGCGCAGCTTGTCCAGGTGCTCGTCCTCGTCCAGCGCGTTGACCGCGAGGTCGAGGAGCCAGGAGCGGATGACCGTGCCCTCCTGCCAGGAGCGGAAGACCTCGCGCACGTCGGTGACGGAGTCGACCTTCTCCAGGAGCTCCCAGCCCTCGGCGTAGGCCTGCATCATCGCGTACTCGATGCCGTTGTGGACCATCTTCGCGAAGTGGCCGGCGCCGACCTTGCCGGCGTGCACGGAGCCGAACTCGCCCTCGGGCTTGAGCGCGTCGAAGATCGGCTGGACCCTCGCGACGTCCTCGGCGGAGCCGCCGTACATCAGCGCGTAGCCGTTCTCCAGGCCCCAGACGCCACCGGAGACGCCGCAGTCGACGAAGCCGATGCCCTTGGCAGCCAGCTCCTCGGCGTGCTTCTCGTCGTCGGTCCAGCGGGAGTTGCCGCCGTCGACGACGATGTCGCCGGGGGAGAGCAGTTCGGCCAGCTCGTCGATGGTGGACTGGGTCGCGGCACCGGCCGGAACCATGACCCACACGACGCGGGGCCCCTTGAGCTTGCCCACAAGCTCCTCGAGGCTGTGGACATCGGCGAGGTCCGGATTGCGGTCGTATCCGATGACGGTGTGGCCTGCGCGGCGGATGCGCTCACGCATGTTGCCGCCCATCTTGCCGAGACCGACGAGACCGAGCTCCATCAGAGATTCCTTTAGCGTCGTGTGCGGTTTACCCGGATCCGAGCCTACGCCCGGACCCGGGTGCACACCTGTGGGGTCAGCCGCTCAGGCGATGCCCCGAAAAGACCGGCGTCGGCCGGCTCAGCCGCTGAGGCGCACCGGCATGATCAGGTACTTGTACGCCTCGTCCGCCTCGGCGTCCACGGCCGGCTTGCCGCTCAGCAGCGCCGGCTTGGTGGAGGTCGTGAAGGAGAGCTGGGCGACCGGGGAGTCGATCGCGCTCAGGCCGTCCAGCAGGAAGGTCGGGTTGAAGGCGATCGAGATGTCGTCGCCCTCGAGCTGCGCGTCGACGCGCTCCACAGCCTGTGCGTCGTCGCTGGAACCGGCCTCCAGGATCAGCACGCCCTGCTCGAAGCTCAGCCGGACCGGAGTGTTGCGCTCGGCCACCAGGGCCACGCGCTTGACGGCCTCGACGAACGGCGCGGTCTCGATGACCGCGACCGAGTTGAACTCGGTGGGGAAGAGCGTCCGGTACTTCGGCAGGTCGCCCTCGAGGAGACGGGTGGTGGTGCGGCGGCCCGCGCCCTCGAAGCCGATGAGGCCCTCGCCCTTGCCGGAGCCCGAGAGCGCCAGGGTGACCGTGTCGCCGCTCGTGAGCGCCTTGGCGGTGTCCAGGAGGGTCTTCGCGGGCACCAGGGCGACCGCGGAGGCGTCCGGGGACTCCGGCTTCCACAGGAACTCGCGGACCGCGAAGCGGTAGCGGTCGGTGGAGGCCAGGGTGACCGTGTCGCCCTCGATCTCGATGCGCACACCGGTGAGCACGGGCAGCGTGTCGTCACGGCCGGCGGCGATGGCCACCTGCGCGGCGGCGGAGGCGAAGACCTCACCGGGGACGGTGCCGGTCGCGGTGGGCATCTCCGGCAGCGCCGGGTACTCCTCCACAGGCAGGGTGTGGAGGGTGAAGCGGGAAGAGCCGCAGACCACGGTCGCCCGTACACCGTCTGTGGAAATCTCCACCGGCCGGTTGGGGAGAGCGCGGCAGATGTCGGCGAGAAGTCGGCCGGAGACCAGGACGGTGCCGTCCTCCTCGACCTCCGCCTCGACGGAGACACGGGCCGAGACCTCGTAGTCGAAGCTCGAGAAGCTCAGCGCGCCGTCCTCGGCCTTCAGCAGAAGGCCCGCGAGCACCGGAGCCGGCGGACGGGCCGGGAGGCTGCGGGCCACCCAGGCCACCGCCTCGGCAAGTACGTCGCGCTCCACCCGGATCTTCACCGGAACCGCCTCCTGCTTGTTGCTGGCTCTTCGTCGACTGCGGGAACCAGTCTGACGTACGCCGCCGACACTCGGTGCTGCTCGGGGTCAAGTCGCGACAAGAGCGCGCCGGAGCTCCGGCGCCGAGTTGTGCACAGGTCCCACTTCGAAGCGGATTCCTAGCTAACTCTATGTGGGAGTAGTAGTAGGGCCTGTGGAAACGGTGGATAACGTCGTTTTCGCAGGTCAGGCCCAGTTTTTTGTCCACCGCGCCTGTGGGTGGAGCCGGTGGACAACTGGGGTTCTCTGTGGACACCCGAAAGTTCTGCACACCCGGTACACAGGCCATGGGGAGTTCTCCCCAGCGCTGTCCCCAGCTTTACCCACGTTCCCCACAGCCCAACCGTCCTCCTTGGTGTGACGGCTTTCACTCGACGCGGTGAGAGGGGGTGATTCGTTGCCGAACAGTGGACAGGGGTGTGGAGAAGCTGTGGGCAACGGACCCCTCCCTGTGGGCAGCCGGTGGACAACCTTCGGGAGCTCCTGTGGACGAAAGCTCTGTCCACAGCCTGTGGAGATCTTTTACCAACAATTCCACAAGGGTCTGACCTGGGGTGATGATCTGTCAGCAGTCCGGCCTGTGGACACAATCCGGATAACTCGACAGTCCCCACCCTGTGGACGGGAGATCATCCCGCAATCTGTGGAGAACCCGCCACCGGAACGGAGTAATCGAACAGCCCGTCCCCCGGAAGGGGTCCCGGCGGGCGGTCGCGAGCGCTCCGGGAGGGCTCCGCGAGGGCTCTTGGAGCGCTCTTCGGCGTCTCCCGGCGCGCTCGCGACGGCTTTCCCAGGGTCCTGGGGACAGGCTTACGACGGCTCCAGGAGAACTCCGGGCGAGCCGGAAGACCTCGTCGGGACCGCGCGAAGGCCTGCCCGTCACCGTGCCCGGGGTCACCTCAGGGGTGCCTCAGGGGCGTCAGAGCCGCCTCACGGCCGCCTCAGGACGGCCTCGGAGCCGCGTCAGGGCCGGTGCTCAGAGTCGCCTCAGTGCCGACTCAGGGAGTCCCGGGGGTGCCGGGGAATGCGGGGAATGCCGAAGGGCGCCCCGGGAGGTGTCCCGGGGCGCCCTTCGGAGGTCGGCAGCAGCCGCCCGTCAGCCGTTCTTGATGCGGTTGGTGAGCTCGGTGACCTGGTTGTAGATGGAGCGCCGCTCCGCCATCAGCGCGCGGATCTTCCGGTCCGCGTGCATCACCGTCGTATGGTCACGACCGCCGAACTGCGCGCCGATCTTCGGCAGCGACAGGTCCGTGAGCTCGCGGCACAGGTACATGGCGATCTGCCGGGCCGTCACCAGGACGCGGCTGCGCGAGGATCCGCAGAGGTCCTCCACCGTCAGACCGAAGTAGTCGGCGGTGGCCGCCATGATGGCCGGCGCCGTGATCTCCGGCGACGAGTCCTCGCCGCCCGGGATCAGGTCCTTGAGGACGATCTCGGTGAGCCCGAGGTCCACCGGCTGCCGGTTGAGGCTCGCGAAGGCCGTCACCCGGATCAGCGCGCCCTCCAGCTCACGGATGTTCCGCGAGATCCGGGAGGCGATGAACTCCAGTACCTCCGGCGGGGCGTTCAGCTGGTCCTGCACCGCCTTCTTGCGGAGGATCGCGATACGCGTCTCCAGCTCGGGCGGCTGCACATCGGTGGTGAGGCCCCACTCGAAGCGATTGCGGAGCCGGTCCTCCAGGGTCACCAGCTGCCGGGGCGGCCGGTCCGAGGAGAGCACGATCTGCTTGTTGGCGTTGTGGAGGGTGTTGAAGGTGTGGAAGAACTCCTCCTGCGTCGACTCCTTGCTCGCGAGGAACTGGATGTCGTCGACGAGCAGGATGTCCACATCGCGGTAGCGCTTGCGGAAGGCGTCGCCCTTGCCGTCGCGGATCGAGTTGATGAACTCGTTCGTGAACTCCTCGGAACTCACGTACCGCACGCGCGTCCCCGGGTAGAGGCTCCGCGCGTAGTGTCCGATCGCGTGCAGCAGGTGCGTCTTGCCGAGGCCCGACTCCCCGTAGATGAAGAGCGGGTTGTACGCCTTCGCCGGCGCCTCGGCCACCGCGACCGCCGCCGCGTGCGCGAAGCGGTTCGAGGAACCGATGACGAAGGTGTCGAAGAGGTACTTGGGGTTCAGCCGGGCGTGCTGCTCACCGGGCGCGCCGGAGCCCTGCGCGGAGGAGGAACCGTGGCCGCCGCCCGGGCCGCCGCCCCCCGGACCGCCGGGCCTGGGACCGGGTCGGGCGCCGTGGTTCTGCGGGTCGGGCAGCTCGGCGCGCTCGGGCCGCTGCTGCTCGTAGCCGCGGGGCGGTTCGTCGTACCGCGACGGCCGGGACTGCTCGGGGCCGGTCGGGCCGGTGTACGGAGCCCGCTCCTGGTAGCCGCCCAGCCGCGGCTGCTGCCAGGAGAGGTCCTCCTGGGTGCGCGGCCAGGCGCCGGGGTCGGGGCGCTGCTGCGAGTAGTCCGGGTAGGCCGGGCGGGCGGTGGGCAGCCCGTCGTCGGGCATCGGCCGGTGGCCGTAGCCGCCGTCGTACTTCTCGTAGGGCTCGTGCTGCTGGCGCTCGTCGTAGCGGGGCTGCTGCGACTGCTGGAGCGGGGGCGCCGGCGGGGTCGGCTCGCCGACGGAGTCGTCGACGGTGATCGCGATCCGGATCGGGCGACCGCACTCACGGCTGAGGGTCTCGCTGATCAGCGGGGCGAGCCGGCCCTCGAGGACGCGCTTGCCCCACTCGTTGGGTACGGCGAGGAGCGCCGTGTCGGCGACCAGGGCGAGGGGCTGGCAGCGTTCGATCCACTGCTTGTCCTTGGGCTCGATCCCCTGCTGGCCCTCCGAGAGGAGATGCTCGAGGACGCGTGGCCACACTGCGGCAAGATCAGCAGGTACGTCAGCCACGGGGCACGCTTTCTCGCAGGTCCCACGATGGTGTGGTTCTCGGGGGACGGTGGGTCGATGTCCGTGAGGACGGACCCGTGAGGACAGGTAAGGACAGAACGGAAAAGAATGTGGAGTCCAACCACGGTAGTCGCGGCGGCTGACGTGGTTCAAGTTGTTGTCCACAGCCTGTGCACAATGGGAGGTGGCGACAGGTCGGTTTGACCGGATGGCGTAGCCGCGCGTACCGTAACCAGGTCGAGTTGTCGATGGCTGCTGCCGCCTGCCTCCGATGGGCAAAGATCACGGTCTGTGATCGTGAAGCGGTGCACTCGGGCGTATTGCGAGCTACTCGTGGGCGCACGGTGACAGCCAGGCGATGTCCCGCCATCTACGAATCATTTCTGGAGCCCCCGAGTGAGCAAGCGCACCTTCCAGCCGAACAACCGTCGTCGCGCCAAGACCCACGGCTTCCGCCTGCGGATGCGTACGCGTGCCGGTCGAGCCATCCTTGCGAACCGCCGTTCCAAGGGTCGCTCTGAGCTGTCCGCCTGATCCGCTTAAACAGGTCATGACGTGCTGCCTACCGAGAATCGGCTGAGGCGGCGCGAGGACTTCGCAACCGCGGTACGCCGAGGTCGCCGGGCTGGTCGCCCGCTCCTCGTCGTCCACCTACGCAGCGGTGCAACGAACCCGCACGCGCCTGGGGAGAGCGCTCCCCCGGCACGTGCGGGTTTCGTCGTGAGCAAGGCAGTGGGTGGTGCGGTCGTACGCAACCAAGTGAAGCGTCGTCTGCGCCACCTCGTCCGCGACCGGCTCACCGAGCTGCCCCCCGGTAGCCTGGTGGTCGTACGGGCGTTGCCCGGAGCCGGCGACGCCGAACACGCACAGCTGTCCCGAGACCTGGACGCCGCTCTTCAGCGGCTGCTGGGAGGGGGCGCGCGATGAAGTACCCGCTGCTGGCTCTCATCAAGCTGTACCAGTGGACGATCAGCCCGCTTCTCGGGCCCGTCTGCCGGTACTACCCGTCGTGTTCCCACTACGGATTCACGGCCATCGACCGGCATGGCGCGATCAAGGGCACAGCCCTGACCGCCTGGCGCATCCTGCGGTGCAACCCGTGGTCGCCCGGCGGCGTGGATCATGTCCCCCCGCGTAAGCGCCCCCGCTGGCACGAAATGCTGAGGAACGCGCTGCGCGGCGACAAGGGCGGGTCCACCGCCGAGACGAGCCCGGCCGCAGAGACCTCGCCCAATGCTCAAGGAGCCTGATTAGTGGACACGATTGCCAGTCTGTTCAGCTTCATCACCTGGCCCGTTTCCTGGGTCATCGTCCAGTTCCACAAGGTGTACGGGGCGATCTTCGGCCCGGACACAGGCTGGGCCTGGGGCCTGTCGATCGTGTCCCTTGTGGTGCTGATCCGGATCTGTCTGATCCCGCTGTTCGTCAAGCAGATCAAGTCGACCCGGAACATGCAGGCGCTCCAGCCGAAGATGAAGGCGATCCAGGAGCGCTACAAGAGCGACAAGCAGCGTCAGTCCGAAGAGATGATGAAGCTGTACAAGGAGACGGGTACCAACCCGCTCTCCTCGTGCCTTCCCATCCTGGCGCAGTCGCCGTTCTTCTTCGCCCTTTACCACGTGCTCTCCTCGATCGCCTCGGGCAAGGAGATCGGCGTCATCGACGGCCCGCTGCTCGCCAGCGCCCGTCAGGCCCACATCTTCGGTGCCCCGCTCGCGTCGAAGTTCACGGACTCCGCCGCCGAGGTCGCCGCTCTCGACGCCTCGCTGACCTCGGTCCGCATCGTCACCGCGATCATGATCGTCATGATGTCGGCCTCGCAGTTCTTCACCCAGCGCCAGCTGATGATGAAGAACGTCGACCTCTCGGTGAAGACCCCGTACATGCAGCAGCAGAAGATGCTCATGTACATCTTCCCGGTGATCTTCGCCGTCATGGGTATCAACTTCCCCGTCGGTGTCCTCGTCTACTGGCTGACCACCAACGTGTGGACCATGGGCCAGCAGATGTACGTGATCAACCAGAACCCGACCCCGGGCAGCAAGGCGCAGGACTCCTACCTCCAGCGCCTGCTGAAGAGCATCACGCAGCACGAAGAGGTCCGCGGCCGTCGCCGGAAGACCATCGTCAAGGTCATCGTCGCCAAGGGCAGCGACCGCAACGAGAACGAGCGCCGCTTCTTCGCGGGTCTGACCAAGGCCGGCTTCGCCGCCCAGGCCGACGGCACCGTGATCAAGAGCGACACGATCGTGGCCGACGCCGAGGGCGGTCCCGCCGCCAGGCGCCAGCAGCCCAAGCGCCAGACCAAGGCCCAGCGCCAGGCCGCCCAGCACGCCGCAGTGAAGGACTCCGAGGAGGCTTCCGAGCCGGCCGCCGAAGAGGCGCCGACCACCTCGCTCGAGAAGAAGCCCCAGGGTCCGGCCAAGACCGCCGCGAAGGAAGAGCCGAAGGGCGAGGCGCAGGGCGACAAGTCCGCGCGTCCCCGCGCCAACTCCGGAGGGTCCCGTCAGCAGGGCAAGTCCGGTCAGCGCAAGGGCCAGCAGCGGCCCAAGCACCCGTCCTCCAAGAAGTAGTCCTCGTCGAAGCAAGAAGGAGTCCATCCGTGACGGAAGGCACCACCTCCGCCGCCGCCGAGGGTGGCGACACCCTGACCCGCCTGGAGCAGGAGGGTGAGATCGCGGCCGACTACCTCGAAGGCCTGCTCGACATCGCCGATCTCGACGGCGACATCGACATGGACGTCGAGGCGGACCGGGCCGCGGTCTCGATCATCAGCGACTCGGCTCGGGAGCTGCAGAAGCTCGTGGGCCGCGACGGCGAGGTCCTGGAGGCGCTCCAGGAGCTGACCCGACTGGCCGTGCACCGGGAGACCGGTGACCGCAGCCGTCTGATGCTCGACATCGCCGGATTCCGCGCCAAGAAGCGTGCCGAGCTCGCCGAGCTGGGCGCCAAGGCCGCGGGCGAAGTGAAGTCCACCGGCCAGCCGGTCAAGCTGGACCCGATGACGCCGTTCGAGCGCAAGGTCGTGCACGACGCGATCGCCGCCGCCGGTCTGCGCAGCGAGTCCGAGGGCGAGGAGCCGCAGCGCTTCGTCGTTGTTCTCCCGGCCTGAACCCTCACGTAGTGTCGGCCCCGTCTGTTCGCAGGCGGGGCCGATCTTTGTCAGCCTGATAGTCAGCCACCACAGTGCGCCCGCACACGATGCGTGCGGTACGGAAGGACGGTTCCCGTGACGGAGGAAGCGGAGCTCCCCGAGGCTCCGGAGCAGGCCCGGACAGTCTTCGGTGAGTACTTCCCGGAGGCCGTACGGTACGCGGAGCTCCTCGCGGACGCGGGTGTGAAGCGCGGTCTGATCGGCCCGCGCGAGGTCCCGCGGCTGTGGGAGCGGCACCTGCTGAACTGTGCGGTTCTCTCCGAGGTCGTCCCCGAGGGTGTCACCGTCTGCGACGTGGGCTCGGGCGCCGGGCTTCCCGGTATCCCCCTGGCGCTGGTGCGGCCCGACCTGAAGATCACGCTCCTGGAGCCGCTTCTCCGCCGGACGAACTTCCTCCAGGAGGTCGTCGAGCTGCTGGGCCTCGACCATGTGACCGTGGTCCGTGGGCGCGCGGAGGAGATGATGGGCAAGATCACGCCCGTGCATGTGGTGACGGCCCGCGCGGTGGCGCCGCTCGACCGGCTGGCCGGCTGGGGAGTTCCCCTGCTGCGTCCGTACGGGGAGATGCTGGCGCTCAAGGGGGATACCGCGGAGGAGGAGATCACCGGGGCTCGCGCCG
The DNA here is from genome assembly GCF_055574655.1 of Streptomyces sp. NPDC029956. Classification (NCBI taxonomy): domain Bacteria; kingdom Bacillati; phylum Actinomycetota; class Actinomycetes; order Kitasatosporales; family Streptomycetaceae; genus Streptomyces; species Streptomyces sp. NPDC029956. Next base: position 171,256 of record NZ_JBVHZJ010000004.1, read on the forward strand.
CGCTCTCCCGTCTCGGTGTGGTGGAGACCTCCGTGCTGCAGGTGGGTGAGGGGATCGTCGATCCGCTGTCCACGGTCGTCCGGGTGGAGGTCGGTGAGAGCCCGGGTGGTGTGCGGTTCGCGGCCAAGCGTGCCAAGGCCGCCCGGACGAGCAAGACCCGTCGGCGCCGCTGAGCGTCGCATTCGTACCATTTCGGAGTGTCGAACGGTCCCGGCCGGGCAGCAGGGGCATGGTGTTTCACGTGAAACGTCGCTCACTGCTGCAGGGGATCATCAGCCGCGGTCGCGCGGCTGCCACGCCCCGGGACCGTAGACCCCGCGTGAACCCGCCCGCGAGGGTTACGGAGATGTCCACAGAGGTGGATTCACCCACAGAACCACCGACCTCGCTGGTTCACGACCCTGAAAGCATGGCAGGCTCTCCTCATCGCGAGCCTGAAGCCGAGGAGAGTGAATCCTTGCGGTCCGACGCCAACATCGCGGGACCGATGACCGATCCGGTCCCCGGTCCCCGAACCGAATCGGTGGGGGAGGATGTTTCACGTGAAACGCCGCCCCCGATGGACGACACCCCCATTGGTCGTGCTGCCCAGCTGGCAGTAGAGGCCCTCGGTCGTGCCGGTGAGGGACTTCCCCGCCCGGCGCAGACGCGCGTGATGGTGGTCGCCAATCAGAAGGGCGGCGTGGGCAAGACGACCACGACGGTCAACCTTGCCGCGTCGCTCGCCCTGCACGGGGCCCGGGTCCTGGTCATCGACCTGGACCCACAGGGCAACGCCTCCACGGCGCTCGGTATCGACCACCATGCCGAGGTCCCCTCGATCTACGACGTTCTCGTGGACAGCAGGCCGCTCTCCGAAGTGGTGCAGCCGGTCATGGATGTCGAGGGCCTGTTCTGCGCCCCCGCGACCATCGACCTTGCCGGCGCGGAGATCGAGCTGGTGTCGCTCGTGGCCCGTGAGAGCCGTCTGCAGCGGGCGATCCAGGCCTACGAGCAGCCGCTCGACTACATCCTGATCGACTGCCCGCCCTCGCTCGGCCTCCTCACGGTCAACGCCATGGTGGCCGGAGCCGAGGTGCTGATCCCGATCCAGTGCGAGTACTACGCACTGGAGGGGCTCGGCCAGCTCCTGCGGAACGTCGACCTGGTCCGGGGGCACCTCAACCCGGCACTCCATGTCTCGACGATCCTGCTCACCATGTACGACGGCCGGACGAGGCTCGCCTCCCAGGTCGCCGACGAGGTGCGCACCCACTTCGCCGAGGAGGTGCTGCGGACCAGCATCCCGAGGTCCGTCCGCATCTCGGAGGCACCGAGCTACGGGCAGACGGTCCTCACCTACGACCCGGGCTCCAGCGGCGCCCTGTCGTACCTCGAAGCGGCACGTGAGATCGCCCTGCGGGGGGCCGCCGTGCACTATGACCCGCAGCACGCCCATGTCGGGCACCAGAACCACCAGCGCAGCATGTCGGAGGGGATCCAGTGAGTGAGCGACGTAGGGGATTGGGGCGTGGGCTCGGTGCGCTGATCCCCGCTGCTCCCCAGGAACGGCAGTCGCCGTCGGGTGGCGTGGGCGTGGCCTCGCCCGGTGTGGCCCCGGCCATGCCTTCGGACCGGGGGGTCGCGGCCGCGAAGCTGGCGTCCCTGCCGCAGAGCGCGCAGTCCCCGGAGTCGGCTCCGTCGTGGAACGACACCGAGCCGGTGGTCCGGCCGGAGCCCCCGGCGGGTGCCTACTTCACCGAGCTTCCGCTCGACGCCATCGTGCCCAACCGGCACCAGCCGCGTGAGGTCTTCGACGAGGACGCCCTGGCGGAACTCGTCGTCTCCATCAAGGAGGTCGGCCTCCTCCAGCCCGTGGTCGTGCGCAAGACCGACGGCGACGGCTACGAGCTGGTCATGGGTGAGCGGCGTCTTCGGGCGTCCAAGGAAGCGGGTCTTGAGCGGATCCCCGCGATCGTCCGGGACACCGACGACGAGAAGATGCTCCTGGACGCGCTCCTGGAGAACCTCCACCGCGCCCAGCTGAACGCGATCGAAGAGGCTCACGCCTACGAGCAGCTGCTCAAGGACTTCGGCTGCACCCACGATCAGCTCGCGGAGCGGATCGGGCGCTCGCGCCCGCAGATCTCCAACACGCTGCGACTGCTGCGGCTCTCCCCGCCGGTGCAGCGCCGGGTCGCCGCCGGAGTGCTCTCCGCCGGCCACGCGCGGGCGCTGCTCGGTGTCGAGGACCCGGAGGCCCAGGACAAGCTGGCGTACCGGATCGTCTCCGAAGGCCTCTCGGTGCGTACCGTCGAGGAGATGGTGAGCCTCATGGGCTCCGAGGAGCCCGACGGTGCGGTCAAGCCGACGAAGCCGCGGGCCGGTGGCCGGGTCTCGCCCGCGCTCACGGACCTCGCCTCCCGTCTTTCGGACCGCTTCGAGACCCGGGTGAAGGTCGACCTCGGTCAGAAGAAGGGAAAGATCGTCGTCGAGTTCGCCTCGGTGGAGGATCTGGACCGGATCCTGGCGACCCTGGCTCCTGGCGAGGGACGGGTCATGGACCAGAAGAACACCGAGAAGGGGGCGGAGGGCTGACGCCTTTCGCTGTCCAAGGCCGCTGAGGGCGGGCCGTGCTCCGGTTTCACCGGAACAGGGCCCGCCCTTTGCCTGTGAGCGGTGTCGTCCCGATCAGCCGATCGATACGATTCCAGAAGGCGTATCCGTGCTCGAACGCGAGGGAAGTGAGGCGCGGCCGTGGGGCGTCGGCTCGTACCGCTCACGCTGGACAACCTTCCGGATCTGCCCAAGCGGTGTCGCTCCTGCGTCTTCTGGGAGCTCGACCCGGTGAGCGGAGAAGCCGCGGTGAAGTCTGGGCGTCCGGAGGCGGAGAAGGAGGCCTGGATCTCGGGGGTTCTCCTGGAGTGGGGCTCGTGCGGCCGGGTCGTCTATGTCGACGATGTGCCGGTCGGCTACGTGCTCTACGCTCCCCCGGCCTATGTGCCGCGTTCCACCGCCTTCCCCACGAGTCCCGTGGCGGCCGATGCCGCGCAGTTGATGACGGCCTGGATCATGCCCGGCTATCAGGGCCAGGGGCTCGGCCGGATGGTCGTACAGACCGTGGCCAAGGATCTGCTGCGGAGGGGCTTCAAGGCCATCGAGGCGTTCGGGGACGCGCGGTGGAAGGAGCCGGCCTGTGTGCTGCCGGCCGATCATCTGCTGGCGGTGGGCTTCAAGACGGTGCGGCCTCATCCGTCGTTCCCCAGGCTGCGGCTGGAGCTTCGGACGACGCTCTCCTGGAAGGAGGACGTCGAGATGGCGCTCGACCGGCTTCTCGGCGCGGTCCAGAAGGAACCCGTCCTGCGCCCTCTGTAGCGTCGGGACAGGAAGTCGGCCCGCTCGGGACACGAGAACGGCCCGCCCCGGAAGGGGCGGGCCGTTCGTCGTTTCACGTGAAACGTTGCTTCTGTTTCACGGTTTCACGTGAAACAGAGCGGGAGCATCAGGCCTTCGACGGCTCGACGAAGCCCTCGAGGTCGCGCAGGATGGCGGCCTTCGGCTTGGCACCGACGATCGTCTTCACGACCTCGCCGCCCTGGTAGACGTTCAGCGTCGGGATGGACATGACGCCGTACTTGGCAGCCGTGGCCGGGTTCTGGTCGATGTTGAGCTTCACGATCTCGATCTCGCCGTGCTCGGCGGCGATGGCCTCCAGCGACGGGGCGATCTGGCGGCACGGGCCGCACCACTCGGCCCAGAAGTCCACCAGGACGGGCTTGTCGCTCTTGAGGACGTCCTCTTCGAAGGAAGCGTCGGTCACAGTCTTCAGGGCCACAGCGGCCTCCTTGATCTCGCGGGGTGTGGGGTGAGGAGAGACGGGGTCAGACCGCGGGGGTCTCGGCCAGCTTCTCGCTGTCGGCGAGGGCGGCCAGGAAGCGCTCGGCGTCCAGCGCGGCGGAGCAGCCGGTGCCGGCGGCCGTGATGGCCTGACGGTAGGTGTGGTCGACGACGTCGCCGGCGCCGAAGACGCCCGTGAGGTTGGTGCGCGTCGACGGGGCGGCGACCTTGAGGTAGCCCTCCTCGTCGAGCTCCAGCTGCCCCTTGAAGAGCTCGGTCCGCGGGTCGTGGCCGACAGCGATGAAGAGGCCGGTGACGGGCAGCTGGCGCGTCTCGCCGGTCTTCGTGTCGCGCAGGGTCAGGCCGCTGAGCTTCTGCTCACCGTGGATCTCGGTGACCTCGCTGTCCCAGGCGAAGGAGATCTTCGGGTCGGCGAAGGCGCGCTCCTGCATGGCCTTCGAGGCACGCAGGCTGTCCCGGCGGTGGACGATGGTGACCGTCTTGGCGAAGCGCGAGAGGAAGGTGGCCTCCTCGATCGCGGTGTCGCCGCCACCGACGACGGCGATGTCCTGGTCCTTGAAGAAGAACCCGTCGCAGGTCGCGCACCAGGAGACGCCGCGGCCGGAGAGCGTGTCCTCATTCGGGAGGCCGAGCTTGCGGTGCTGCGAGCCGGTGGTGACGATGACGGCCTTGGCACGGTGCACGGTGCCGGCGGTGTCGGTGACGGTCTTGATCTCACCGGACAGGTCCACGGAGATGATGTCGTCGGGGACGAGCTCGGCGCCGAAGCGCTCGGCCTGCGCCCGCATGTTGTCCATCAGGTCCGGGCCCATGATGCCGTCACGGAAGCCGGGGAAGTTCTCGACCTCGGTCGTGTTCATGAGTGCGCCACCGGCGGTGACGGCACCTTCGAAGACCAGGGGGTTCAGCGACGCTCGGGCGGTGTAGAGCGCAGCGGTGTAACCCGCGGGCCCGGAGCCGATAATGATCACGTTACGGACGTCGCTCACGGGTTTCTTCCTCGTCTCTGCAGACTGGCACTGCCTACGGGGGCGGTTGTCTCGGTCACTCTCACCCCACCCAACGGATCCTAAGGGGCGTACATTCCCGAAACCGCCGCGCGGCACCGTCGCAGGACGGGGAGAGAGGTCAGGAGCGGGGATACGTCTCGCTGAACAGCAGATCCGCGTCCGCGCTTCCGCTCCCGGCGGTCTGTTCCGCGCAGGAGGCGTCGACCACATAGGCCTGGACCCGCTTGCTGTCCGCGGGATCGGCGAGCACCAGCAGATAGGCGGGCTTCCCCTGGTATTCGCCCTGTTCGTGTTCCAGGACCGCGTCGGAGCGGCCGGTGCCGGCCAGGACACAGCCGGGGACGACGCTGTCCTTGTTCCGTTGGGGCGCCCCGGTCTCGGTTTCGGCGGACATCGATTCCGGTCCGATTCCACGGGGTGTCCCGACGGACTGGTCCTCGCTCAGGAGCGCGCGGACCCGGTCCTCGACCGGGGAGCCGGAGAAGGGGCTCAGGGCGGCCCCGGCGACGGTGTCGGCCTTCTTGGTGTCGCCTGCCTCGCCTCCGGCGGTCACGTTGCCCGCCTGGCTGAGATAGAGGCTCGTGCCGAGGACCACGGCACCGAAGGCGGCGCCGAGCGTCGCGAGCAGGGCGATGCGACGGCGTCGGGGCTTCCCGGCCCGCCCGGGGCCGGTGGCGGCACCGGAGCGACCCGCAGGGCGATCCGTGCCGCGGCCGGCGGGGCGGTCGGTGGCAGGGGCGGGAGAGTCCGCGGGAGCCGCCGCGGGGGTGGCGGGCGATGTTTCACGTGAAACGGGGGTATCGCTCCCCGGCGTGGTGGCGTTGAGGAGGGCCTCCGCGGCGAGGGCGGCATCGATCCGTCCGGCGATCTCCGCGGGCATGCGGGGCGGCCCGGGAAGGGTGCCGAGCAGTCCTCGGATCTCCTCCAGAGAGGTGCGTACGTCCGCGCAGAGGGGGCATCCGTCCACGTGTCGGCGGACAGCGGCCGAGCGGGTCGGTGAGAGGAGCCCCTCGGTCAGATCGGAGATTTCCGAGACGTCCGGGTGCTGTGTGGTGTTGGCCCTGCCGGCCGTGGAAGTCACGTGCGCCCACCTCCGCCCTTCACAGCAGCTGGATCAGTCGGTCCGGTGTCCGTCGGTCCCGGCACCGGTGGGACGGATGTCCCCGGCGTCCGGTTCCTTCCCCCCTCAGGGGCTTCGTTACCCACCGTGTCGGCGCGCAGATGAGTGACCATCGGAAGCAGTCGTGCCCGCCCGCGCGCGCAACGGCTCTTCACCGTGCCGGTGGGAACGCCGAGGATACGGGCCGCCTCGGCGACCGGGTATCCCTGCATGTCGACCAGGACGAGGGCGGCGCGCTGATCGGCGGGGATCGCAGCGAGCGCGGCGAGGACTTCACGGTGGACGTCCTGGCGCTCCACGGGAGCTTCGGCGGACTCGTGGGGTTCGAGGAGCTGTTCGAACCGGTCGTTGTCGTCGACGGGCGAGGTCTTGCGCGAGGCCGCTTTGCGGAGACGGTCGAGACAGGCGTTGACCGTGATGCGGTGGAGCCACGTTGTGACGGCCGACTGGCCGCGGAAGGTGTGGGCGGCCCGGAAGGCCGACAGCAGGGCGTCCTGGACGGCGTCAGCGGCCTCCTCGCGGTCCCCCAGGGTGCGCAGGGCCACCGCCCAGAGCCGGTCGCGGTGGCGCCGTACGAGCTCACCGAAGGCGTCGGGATCTCCGGCGACATGGCGAGCCAGGAGTTCCTGGTCGTCCGTGGCGTCGTCTATCGGTCGGTCCAACGGTGAGCCCCCTCCCCTGCGGTCGTCAGCCCATGATCTTGACTTCGCTCAGCTTGCCCCGGTAGCCCCCGTCGTTGGAGGGCAGTTCGGTCAGCCACACGAGAACGTAGCGGGTCGTGACGGGCTTGGTGAGTTTCAGGGCGACCTGGCTTCCCTGACCCTTCGCCTGGGTGGTGTACGCGTCTGGCTGGGACGGCTGCGACGTCGCGTCGGACGGTGCCGTACGCAGCTCCACCGAGGTGTCGCCGACGAACGACAGGTCGACCTCGCTGATGTTCTGCGCCTTGCCCAGGTCGAGCACGAGGCCCACGCCGGTCTTCAGATTGGCGAACCCGAGGCCGCGGTAGTTCTCGGTGTACCAGTACGTGCTGGGATCGCCGTCGTAGGCGAGGTCTATGGCCTGGGGCTTCTCGGAGCCGTTCCCCAGCGGGTCGAAGTCCTGGGCCGACTCGATGGTGACCGGCTTGAGGGGCGCGGGCTTCTCGTCGACCGTCGGCGTCGGACCCGGAGTCTCCTTCTGCACGGAGTCCGCCGCGAGGAGCCGGTCGGCGATCTGCCAGCTGCCGAGGCCGAGAGCCGCGATCAGGAGGGCGGACACGGCCCACTTCAGAGCCCTGCCGGTACGGCTCTGCAGCGGGGGCGGCGGGACGACCACCGGCTGGGTGGTCGCCGGGTGCACCTGAGGACGCCCGTACGTGCCCTGCTGGTACGTCGTGCGCTGGTACTCCGGCGGAGCGGTGAACTCGGGCTCCGGGGGCCTCACCCGGGGCATCGCGGCCACGGCCTTGGCCAGCTCGTCCGGAGTGGTGCAGGGCGGCTCCTGACGCGAGGCGGTGGCCCCGTCGTTGGCCAGGGCGCGCATGGCGATCTCGGAGAGGCCCCGGTGGACACCGGCGCGGACCTGGTCGGGCGGGAGCAGGCCGACGCCCTTGGGCAGCCCGGAGAGCCCGTAGGCGTCGCTGTCGTACGGCCAGCGCTGGGTGAGCGCGGCGTACAGGAGCGCGCCGATGGCCTCCGTGTCGTTGCGCTGCGGACGCTCGGCGGTGATGCCGCGCAGGGCGGCGTTCACGGCCAGGCCGCGGATCCGGTACTGGCCGGTGGAGCTGCGCAGGACGGCACTCGGCGTGAGCCGGAGGTGGGCGAGGCCTTCGCGGTGGGCGGCGGCCATGGCCTGGGAGACCTGGCTGACGAGCTGGTAGGCGTCGTGGGGTTCCAGCGGGCCGGCCGCCAGTAGCGCGGTCAGCTCGGTGGAGTCGGGCAGCCACTCGTGCACGACGTACACGAGGTCGTTCTCCTCGACGGCGTCGAGGACCTGCACGAAGCGGGGGTCGCCGAGGAGGGCCGAGGAGCGGGCCGCGGCCAGGACCGAACGGGCTCTCGGGTGGTCGGCGGGCAGCAGGTGGACCCCGACGGCACGCCGTAGTTTCTCGTCGACGGCACGCCAGCTGCTGAACCCGTCCAGACGGGTGACGCACTCCTCCAGCCGGTAGCGTCGGGCCAGTTTGTGGCCGCTGTGCAGTTCCGGAGCCGTGATGGAGGGCTGTTCGCCGCTCTGTCGTTCGACCGCCTTCTTGTCCGTGGCCTCGGCGGATTGCTCCGCCGCCTTCTTCTTGTCCGCCACCCCGTCGGTCGCGGCCGTGTCCGCCTTGGCGGTCAGCGGGTCGTCACCGCTGTTGTCGGCCACGTCGACGGCAGCCGTGCTACGTTCCGCCACCGTCGTTCCTGCCTCCCCATCCGTTGCGCCACATCCAACAGCCAAGCCAATTGTGCCCACAGTCGGACGCTATGCACGACACGCGGTTCCCCCCGATGGTTGTGCGGGAGCTGCAGACTCAGCGTCCCAGGCGTCCGCGCACCATCCCGACCAGGGTGTTCAGCTCCGCGATCCGCATGCGCTTGGCCGCGACGAAGAAGACACCGAGGAGCACTGCGCCGCCGATGACCAGGGCGACCAGCGAACCCAACGCCCCCTCGCCGAGGAGCTTCAGCAGGCCGAAGCCGACAGCGCCGGAGACGATGGCGGCGGGCACGGAGGCCATGCAGAGGCGGGCATAGGTCCGCATCACGTGGGTGCCGTCCAGGTCGCCGCCCAGGCGCTTGCGGAGGCGGCGCCAGGCGATGCCGACGCCGACGGCGTAGGCGAGGCCGTACGAGGCGGCCATGCCGACGACGGCCCACTGGGCGGGCAGCACGACGTAACAGATCGCGGAGGCAGCCGCGTTGACGGCGGCGACGATGACGGTGTTGTAGAAGGGCGTCCGGGTGTCCTCGTAGGCGTAGAAGCCTCGGAGCACGACGTACTGGACGGAGTAGGGGATCAGACCGAGGCCGAAGGCCATCAGGATGAAGCCCATGCCCTGGGCCGCCTCGACGCCGCTGGAGGCGTAGAGCAGGGTGCACATCGGGACGCCGAGCGCCAGGAAGGCGAAGGAGACCGGGACGATCGCGACGGCCGAGTTGCGCAGCCCCTGCGAGATGTCGTCCCGGACGGCGCCCGGGTCGCCGTCGTGGGCGGCGCGGGAGATCCGCGGGAGCAGCGCGGCCATGACGGAGACCGTGATGATGGCCTGCGGCATGCCCCAGATCAGCTGGGCGTTGGAGTAGGCGAGGAAGCCCGCACCGTTCTTCCCGGACTCCTCACCGGCCGCCGTGGCGAGCTGGGTGACGACCAGCACGCCCGCCTGGTTGGCGAGGACGAAGAGCACGGTCCACTTGGCGAGCTTGACCGTCTTGCCGAGCCCGTGGCCCTTCCAGTCGAAGCGGGGGCGGAAGCGGAAGCCGGTTTCCCGGAGGTACGGGATCATCGCCAGGGCCTGGACGACGAGTCCGAGCAGCGTGCCGATGCCGAGCAGGCGGATGCCCTCGTCGGGGATGGTCTGCACACCCATGTGGGACTCGGCGGAGGTGCCGTAGACCCAGATGAACAGGCCGAAGGTGACGATCATGACGATGTTGTTGAGGACCGGGGTCCACATCATCGCGCCGAACTTGCCGCGGGCGTTGAGGATCTGACCCATCACCACATGTACGCCCATGAAGAAGATCGTGGGCAGGCAGTAGCGGGCGAAGGTGACGGCCACGCTGTTGGCGGCGGCGTCGTCGGCGATGGTGTTCGACATCAGCCGGATGAGCAGCGGTGCCGCGAAGACGGCCAGGACCACGATCGCGCCGAGCGCCACCATCACCAGGGTGAGCAGGCGGTTGGCGTAGGCGTCGCCGCCGTCCTCGTCGTTCTTCATCGAGCGGACGAGCTGCGGGACGAAGACCGAGTTGAGGCCGCCGCCGACGGTGAGGATGTAGATCATCGTCGGCAGGGTGTAGGCGATGGTGAAGGTGTCACCGAGCAGGGCGGCGCCGAGCGCACCGGTGATCACCAGGCTGCGGACGAAGCCGGTGAGCCGGGAGACCAGGGTGCCGGCGGCCATCACCGCGCTCGACTTCAGCAGCCCCGACGCGCGGCCGGACTTCTTGGGGGCGGGGGCGGGCATGGGATCCGGCTCCGGGGCGGGCGGGGGTACCTGGCCGGGCGTCTGCTGGTCCCGGTAGAGGTGCGCGAAGGCGTCCGGCTCGGGTTCCTCCTGGCCGGCCCGGGTCACCAGGTCGTCGACGCCGGTGAACTGGACGGTGCGCGCGTCGTCGCCGTACGGCAGGTGGCGGGAGGAGCCCTCGGGCTCCGGTGCCGGGGTCTGGGCCCACACCCGGGGGTCGGGGGCGTGGTGGGGTGCGGCCGGCTGCTGGTAGAGCGGCTGCGGCTCCTGGTACGTGCCGGGCGGGGGCGGCGGATGCGCGGCGCGGTCGTAGAGCGCCTCGGTCACCGGGTCCTGCGCGGACAGGTCCTGGGCCCGGTACGGGTCGTGGGTGAAGACGTCCTGGACGTAGGGGTCCTGGGCGTACGGGTTCTGCTGGTAGCCGTCCTGCGCGTAGCCGTCCGGCGCGTAGGGGGCGTGACCCTGGGCGCCGGGAGTCCCGGGCGGCGGGGGCGGCACCGGCGGGTGGCCGGAGCCGGGGGGTGCCGCGGGCGTCCCACCGGACGGCGGGGTGCCGCCCGCACCCTCGCCGCGGTCACCGTCGTACGGCGCGTTCATGGTTACCCCACCTCATCGTCCCCGGCCGACCGGCCACGACATCGCTCAACGGTCCACTTTCTCACCCGGGCCCGACGGGTCGCCGCTTTCGGGCCCGGTGTCCGGTGTCGGGTCACTCGGCTGCTCGGGTTCGTCCGCGTCGGGCTCCTCCGCAGGGCCTGCCGACTCCCGTGGCGTGTCCGAGCCGGTATCCGGCCCGGGTTCCGCTCCGGGTTCCGCTCCGGAATCCGGGTGCGGCTCCGTCTCCTCCGGGGCGGTGTCCGTCTCCGCCGCTTCGGCCTCGGCGTTCCGCGCGGCCACCCGCTTGCGCTGGCTGTACATCCGCACGCCGGCCAGGACCAGGAGGAGGACGCCACCGGCGATCACGAGCATCACCGTGGCGGTGATCTCGGAGACCTTCACGGTGAACGTCATCGGCTGCCCGTAGGGCGTGCCGTCCTCGGTGTAGAGCTGGGCCGTCATCGGCACCTGGCCGTTGACGTTCGCGGAGGCGGAGAACTTCACCGACTGGCTGTGGCCGCCGCTGATCTTCACGGGCAGCTCTTTGTACCTCTCGCCGCTCAGGTTGAGGCGGTTCTTGCTGCCGGAGGTGAGCCGCAGCACGAGATGCACGTCCTGCAGCAGCTTGTTCTGGACGGTCACCGGGATCGTCGCGCTGCGGCCGGAGAGGGTGAGGTCGGACTTGTCGACCAGCTGGACCCCCTCGGTGAGGGTCTGCAGATACTCCAGGACGTTGATCCGGTAGAGCGCCGCGGCTCGGGCCTGCCCCCGCCACGACGTCGACATCTCGCGGTTGATCGCGTTGGTGAACGGGGGCACGACGCGGTCCTGTGCGGTGAGGATGACCTTGAAGTCGTCCAGCTCGTCGCGCGTGGTCTTCATGTCGCGGAAGGCCTGGACCGGAAGCTCCCGGTCGCGCAGCTTCTTCGGATACCGGGAGCCGGCGGGCACCGTGGTGGAGGCGTCGGGGTCCGGCTTGGCCGCTGCGGCCGCCAGGAGGTCGCTGGGCTGGCTCCACCGCTTGGCGGAGAGCCCGCGCAGGGCGGTCGCCATGCTCTGCGCCTGCGAGACGGTCGGTACCCGCTGCGGGGCGACCACGATGCTGCGCTGGTCCTCCGGCTGTTCCAGGGTGATCGCGAGGGACTGGGCGAGGAACTCCTGGACCGCGAGGGTCGAGTTCTCCGTCCGGACCATGTCTCCCTCGAAGGCCGTGGACAGGAGCGCGTCGCTCACCACCGCGGTGGTGCCGTTGCTGAAGGGGCGGGCCGCGGTGGGCGTGTAGGAGAGGTCGTCGCGGACGCTGTCGCTGCGGGCGATCACCTTGTCGGCACCGGCCGAGGTCGCCACCGCCATGATGGACGGATCGACGGCTCCGTCGACGGGCCAGGCGAAGTCGGTGGCGGGCTGGACGTGGAGGATCGTGTCGACCGTCGTCCCGGCGAGGGCGGTCGCCGACTGGAGGTGGCCCAGCGAGCCGGGGACGTCCTTGCCGCGGTGGGCGAGGGAGGCCAGGTCGGGGTCGGCGAACGGCAGGGCGACGACCTTGTGGCCCTGGACGGCCTTCTCCAGCGAGCCCAGCCACCGCTCGGCGACGGCCTGGTGCTTGCCGGGGACGGGCAGGGCGCCGTCCTTGACGCGGTAGCCGTTCGCCATGGCGTCGACGGAGGCCAGCAGATCCGGGTCGACCACCCAGGTGACCGGGAGGTCCTTGCCCAGCGAGACGAGTTCGTCGAGCCTTCCGCCCGGCTTCAGCTCGGCCGCCAGGGTGTCGTCCTCGAACACCGGGGTCTGCTGGACGTCGGTGGCCGTCTCGGCCGACACATGGGCCGAGGAGATCAGCGGCCAGAGGTAGGTGAGCTGGGTCCTCTTGTCGGTGGCCTCGGGCTGGTACGGCACGAAGGTCCGCTCGATACCGAGCACCCGGTCGTAGCGGTGGTCCGAGGTCTGCCCGGTGAGCGAGACGCCCAGCTGGTAGACGCCCGCCTCGTCGAGTCCGAGGTCGGAGACCGGCACGGAGAGGGAGAAGTCCGCGCTGAGGCCGGGGCCCAGCCGGGGGATCTTGATCGTGGGCGCGTCGTCGAGAGGGGGGGGATCGCTGTAGGGCCGGAAACCGGTGCGCCCCGTCACCTGCTCGATCTCGCTGCGGCTCGTCATCTGCGGCCCGACCCGCAGGTCCACCTCGGCGTCGGTCACCGTCTTCTTGCCCCGGTTGGTCACCGTGCCGGAGATGGTGACCGTGTCCCCCTCGACGGGCGCGCTCGGCGCCAGCGTGTCGAGAGACACATCGACCGTCTTCGATCCGGGGGCGTCCTCGGCGGCGAACGCCGGGGAGGAGGTGGCCGGGGCCTGAAGGAGGCCGGCCAGGAGCGGTGCCCCGAAGGCGACGGTGATCGTGCGCCGCAGCCATCGGCGGGCAGGTGAGGGACCGGTCCCCTGGATGTCTGCCGCCTCGGCCACGCGTTCGCCCGTCCTCGTCGTTGTCTCTGGTGTCAGTGGTGTGGATGGTTCCCGGTTGCTGTGTCCAGGCATGGTAACGAGGCACGCTGGGAGCAAGTGCCGGGGACTGCTCCAGGCGATCTTCGACGGGGCCGGTGCGACGGCTCCCGGTGCACCGACCACGGGAAAACGAGGACGTCGGCGCGGGCCGGGGCACGTACCCTTTTCTGTTGTGCCGAACGCCAACGAAGACACCCCGACTGCACTGAGCCAGGTGCAACGCCGCGCGGTCAGTGAACTGCTGCGTGTGTCCCCTGTCGCCGACGACCTCGCCCGCCGTTTCCAGGAGGCCGGGTTCAGCCTCGCGCTGGTCGGCGGATCGGTACGGGACGCGTTGCTCGGCCGGCTCGGCAACGACCTGGACTTCACCACCGACGCCCGCCCCGAGGACGTACTGAAGATCGTCCGCCCGTGGGCCGACGCGGTGTGGGAGGTCGGCATCGCCTTCGGGACCGTCGGCTGCCAGAAGGAGGCCCGCGTCGGAGACGTCGATCAGAGTTATCAGATCGAGGTCACCACGTACCGCTCGGAGGCCTACGACCGGACCTCGCGCAAGCCCGAGGTCTCCTACGGCGACTCCATCGACGAGGACCTCGTCCGGCGTGACTTCACCGTCAACGCCATGGCCGTGGCGCTCCCGGAGAAGGAGTTCATCGACCCGTACGGCGGCCTGGAGGACCTCGCCGCCCGCGTGCTGCGCACGCCGGGCACCCCGGAGGCGTCCTTCTCCGACGACCCGCTGCGCATGATGCGGGCCGCGCGCTTCGCCGCTCAGCTGGACTTCGAGGTGGCCCCCGAGGTCGTCACGGCGATGAAGGAGATGTCCGGCCGGATCGAGATCGTCTCCGCCGAGCGGGTCCGTGACGAGCTCAACAAGCTGCTGCTCTCCTCCCACCCCAGGAAGGGCCTCGGGCTCCTCGTGGACACGGGCCTCGCCGACCATGTGCTCCCCGAGCTGCCGGCGCTGCGGCTGGAGAGCGATGAGCACCACCGGCACAAGGACGTCTACGAGCACTCGCTGACCGTGCTCGACCAGGCCATCGACCTGGAGGAGGACGGTCCGGACCTGGTGCTGCGCATCGCGGCCCTGCTCCACGACATCGGCAAGCCGCGTACCCGCCGCTTCGAGAAGGACGGCCGGGTCTCCTTCCACCACCACGAGGTGGTGGGCGCGAAGATGACCAAGAAGCGCATGACCGCGCTCAAGTACTCCAACGAGATGATCAAGGACGTCTCGCGGCTCGTGGAGCTGCATCTTCGCTTCCACGGCTACGGGACCGGGGAGTGGACCGACTCGGCCGTGCGTCGCTACGTCCGGGACGCCGGCCCGATGCTCTCGCGGCTGCACAAGCTGACCCGCTCGGACTGCACCACCCGCAACAAGCGCAAGGCGGGCGCGCTCTCTCGTGCCTACGACGGCCTGGAGGACCGCATCGCCCAGCTCCAGGAGCAGGAGGAGCTCGACTCGATCCGCCCCGACCTCGACGGCAACCAGATCCAGGAGATCCTGGGCATCGGCCCCGGTCCCGCCATCGGGCAGGCGTACAAGTTCCTGCTGGAGCTGCGGCTGGAGAACGGGCCGACGGAGCATGACCAGGCCGTGGCCGCGCTCAAGGAGTGGTGGGCCTCGCAGGGCTGACCTTCGTCCGCACGGGCCCATGTTTCACGTGAAACATGGGCCCGTGCGCAGGCCCATGCGGTAGTCGGGGGGTGATGTTTCACGTGAAACATCACCCCTCCGCGCGTTCCCCTCGCAAGGCCAGTGCGATCGCCGCGTAGATCACGGCCACCAGCACGACCAGTAGTGCGGAACGGCCGTCGGGCGGCAGCATCAGGGCCGCGACCCCCGCCGCGGCCACGAAGGCCACGTTGAACAGCACGTCGTAGAGGGCGAAGATCCGGCCTCGGTAGGCATCGTCCACGGAGGTCTGCACCACCGTGTCCGTGGCGATCTTGGATCCCTGGGTGGTGAGTCCGAGCACGAAGGCGGCGACGAAGAAGGGCATCGGGGCGAAGGTCAGGCCCAGCACCGGTTCGAGCACGGCGGCCGTCGCCGCGCACACCGTCATCCAGCCGAAGGGTCCGAGCCGTCCCACCGCCCAGGGGGAGAGCAGGGCCGCCGCGAAGAATCCCGCGCCCGAGGCGCCGACGGCGATCCCGAGGAGTCCGAGCCCCTCGGACTCCGTGGAGCTCCATTCGTAGCGGCAGAGCATGAGCACGGTGACGAGCAGGGCGCCGTAACAGAAGCGCATGAGGCCCACCGCGACGAGGGCACGAGCGGCGGGCCGCCGCTCCGCGAGGTGGCGCAGTCCCTCGCCCAGTCCCCGGGCCGTGGAGGCCAGCGCGGAGCTGAGCCGCTGGGGCACGAGGGCCGGATCGGGGCCCAGGAGCTCCCGGGACATCCGTAGCGAGGCGAGGGCGGCGCAGAGGTACAGGACGGCGCCGAAGGCCACCACGGCCGCGTCGGACTTGTCGGCGATCAGCTGGATGCCGAACGCGAGTCCGCCCCCCGCGGTCGCGGCGAGGGTGCCGGCGGTGGGGGAGAGCGAGTTCGCCACGACCAGCCGGTCTTCGTCGACGACGTGCGGGAGCGAGGCCGAGAGCCCCGCGAGGACGAAGCGGTTGACGGCCGTGACGGAGAGCGCGGAGGCGTAGAAGAGCCAGTCGGGGACGGAGGCCAGGACGAGCACGGCGGTTCCGCCGGCGAGGAGGGCCCGCAGGAGGTTGCCGTACAGGAAGACCTGGCGGCGCTGCCAGCGGTCGAGGAGCACCCCGGCGAAGGGACCGACGAGCGAGTAGGGCAGCAGGAGCACCGCCATGGCGGAGGCGATCGCGGCGGGGGAGGTCTGTTTCTCGGGGGAGAACACGACGTACGTGGCCAGGGCCACCTGGTAGACGCCGTCGGCGCACTGGGAGAGCAGCCGGACGGCGAGCAGGCGTCGGAAGTTCGTCAGGCGCAGGAGTACGCGCAGATCACGTACGACGGACATGGCAGCAAGACTCACATACGAAGAGGGCCCCCGGGCAGTGCCGCGGGGACCCTCGATCGACAAGCGTCGGGCGCTTTAGCGCTCGACCTCACCCTTGATGAACTTCTCGACGTTGGCCAGGGCCTCGTCGTCGAAGTACTGGACCGGCGGGCTCTTCATGAAGTAGCTCGACGCGGAGAGGATGGGGCCGCCGATGCCGCGGTCCTTGGCGATCTTCGCGGCGCGCAGGGCGTCGATGATGACACCGGCCGAGTTCGGGGAGTCCCACACCTCGAGCTTGTACTCGAGGTTCAGCGGAACGTCGCCGAAGGCGCGGCCCTCGAGGCGCACGTACGCCCACTTGCGGTCGTCCAGCCAGGCCACGTAGTCCGAGGGACCGATGTGGACGTTCTTCTCGCCCAGCTCGCGGTCGGGGATCTGCGAGGTGACGGCCTGCGTCTTGGAGATCTTCTTGGACTCGAGGCGGTCGCGCTCGAGCATGTTCTTGAAGTCCATGTTGCCGCCGACGTTGAGCTGCATCGTGCGCTCAAGACGGACACCGCGGTCCTCGAACAGCTTCGCCATCACGCGGTGCGTGATGGTCGCGCCGACCTGCGACTTGATGTCGTCGCCGACGATCGGGACGCCCGCCTCGGTGAACTTGTCAGCCCACTCCTTGGTGCCGGCGATGAAGACCGGAAGGGCGTTGACGAAGGCGACCTTGGCGTCGATGGCGCACTGGGCGTAGAACTTCGCGGCAGCCTCGGAGCCCACCGGCAGGTAGCAGATGAGAACGTCGACCTCGCGGTCCTTGAGGACCTGGACGACGTCCACCGGCTCCTCGGCGGACTCCTCGATGGTCAGGCGGTAGTACTTGCCGAGACCGTCGAGCGTGTGACCGCGCTGGACCGTGACGCCCGCGTTCGGGACGTCGCAGATCTTGATGGTGTTGTTCTCGCTGGCGCCGATGGCGTCCGAGAGGTCGAGGCCGACCTTCTTCGCGTCGACGTCGAAGGCCGCGACGAAGTCGATGTCACGGACGTGGTAGTCGCCGAACTGAACGTGCATCAGGCCGGGGACCTTGGCCGCCGGGTCGGCGTCCTTGTAGTACTCGACGCCCTGAACCAGCGAGGCGGCGCAGTTGCCCACGCCGACGATGGCTACGCGAACCGAACCCATTCCGGTTGCTCCCTGTGTGATCGTGGAAGCCCTGCTGTGCGCAGGGTTTCACTTGGCGGTGTCGTCGGACGGATCCGGCCGGGTACTGCCCCCGTGCCGGGGCAGGCCGCCCGTTTCTCCAGAATCGTTGTCGTGCAGAGCGGGGGCGTCGGGGCCGGATCGCTGATCCCGCCCTGCCCGCTCGCTCTCGATGAGCTCGTTCAGCCAGCGCACTTCGCGCTCCACGGACTCCATACCGTGGCGCTGCAGCTCAAGCGTGTAGTCGTCGAGGCGTTCCCGGGTCCGGGCCAGAGAGGCGCGCATCTTCTCCAGGCGCTCCTCCAGCCGACTGCGGCGGCCCTCGAGGACCCGCATCCGCACCTCGCGCTCGGTCTGCCCGAAGAAGGCGAAGCGTGCGGCGAAGTGCTCGTCCTCCCAGGCGTCCGGGCCGGTGTGGGACAGGAGCTCCTCGAAGTGCTCCTTACCCGCGGCCGTCAACCGGTAGACGATCTTGGCTCGGCGTCCTGCGAGTGAAGCGGCGAGAGCCTCTTCGGGAGCGCTGCCCGGTTCCTCGATCAACCAGCCGTTGGCGACCAGCGTCTTGAGGCAGGGATACAGCGTTCCGTAGCTGAAGGCCCGGAAGACGCCCAGCGAGGTGTTGAGGCGCTTCCGCAGCTCGTACCCGTGCATCGGAGCCTCGCGCAGCAGGCCGAGGACGGCGAACTCGAGGATGCCGGAGCGTCTGCTCATGCGTCGCCTCCTCCTCCGCCGTCGGGCTCTTTATGCCGTGCTGATGTATCGACTCGATACATCAGCACGATAGAACGGCCCGAAGGTCCCGACAAGTGGGCCCGCCGTGACCGGCGTCACATCGTCAATTCACAGCGTTCGACTTGCCTGATTTGGGGTGAACTCCGGCCCTAGGTGGGTTTTGGCCGTGCGTAGGCTGTGCGGCATGCAGAACACCGGGAACCGAGCGCTGCCGTGGGGCGTCAGTGCTCCGGGTGACCGGCTGCGATACGGAGGGACCTCCGATGGGGTTCCGGCCGTTCGCATTTCGGGGGGACCGGAACTCAACTGCCGCTTCCAGGCGTTCGCGCCTGCCCGAGGAGTAGTCGTTCGATGAGCGAGCATCGTCGCAAAATGCCGCCGCAGCAGCCGCCGACGGGCGGTCGCGCGGCGGCACGGCGCGCTGCCCAGCAGCCGGTGGGCCGCAGGTCGGCCCCGGCCCAAGACGTCGGTACGGGGGCCCCGTCGGCCTCGTACGGGCCTGCTTCCTCCCCCGGGGAGGAACAGCGGCCCTACGGAGGTCGCGCGGAGGCCCGGAGGGCCGCCCAGCGCGGAAGCCGCCGGAGGGGAGCCGAGACCGGCCCCGGAGGCCCTGGTGGTCCTGGAGGCGGACGGCGCGGTGGCGGTGGTGGCGGCCGCGGCAGCGGCCCCGGCCGTGGCTCCGACGGACCTCCGCCGGGCAAGAAACGGATCATCGACTATCCCCGTTACGGAAAGTACGGCTGGCGTCGCTGGATGCCGTCGTGGAAGCTCGTGACGGGTACGTTCCTGTTCTTCGTGGCCAGCCTGATGGGCGCGGGCGCGATCGCGTACACGCAGGTGGAGATCCCCAACGAGGCGCTGACCGCGAAGTCGCAGAACAACATCTACTACTGGTCGGACAAGACCCGGATGGTCGCGACGGGCAGCGGTACGAACCGCCAGATCGTCCCGTTCGACAAGATCCCGAAGTCGATGCAGAACGCCGTGATCTCGGCGGAGAACAAGACCTTCTGGGACGACTCCGGCATCGACCCCATGGGCATCGGCCGCGCCGTGTGGAACATGGCCAAGGGCGGCGAGACCCAGGGTGGCTCGACGATCACCCAGCAGTACGTGAAGAACAACCGCCTCGACGACCAGTCGCAGACCCTCAGCCGGAAGGTGAAGGAACTCTTCATCTCCATGAAGGTGGGCGGCGAGGTCGACAAGCCGGAGATCCTCGCCGGCTATCTGAACACCGCCTACTACGGCCGCGGTGCCTACGGTGTCCAGGCGGCGGCCCGCGCGTACTTCAACGTCGACGCGGAGAAGCTCAACCCCAGCCAGTCGGCACTGCTCGCCGCGGTGCTCAAGGGCGCGACGTACTACGACCCGGCCGGCTACCCGGAGATCGACTCCGAGGCCACGCCCGAGAAGAACACCGAGCGGGCCACGCTCCGCTGGTCGTGGATCCTGGACGAGATGCAGAAGGACGGGCACCTGCCGGCCGCGGAGCGTGCGAAGTACACGACGTTCCCCAAGGTCGAGAAGCCCAAGAAGAGCGCCAACCTCAGCGGTCAGATCGGCTATCTGGTCACCACCGCGAAGGCCAACATCAAGGCCCAGTTCGGCATCACCGAGCAGGACCTGGAGCGCGGCGGCTACGAGATCTACACCACCTTCGAGAAGAAGAAGGTGGACGCCCTCGAGGACTCGGTCACGAAGATCCTCGACGAGTACATCGACCCGAAGAAGCGCCCCAAGACGGACACGAACGTGCAGTTCGGCGGCGCCTCGGTCGACACGGCGACCGGGAAGATCGTCGCGCTCTACGGCGGTGTCGACGCGACCAAGCACTTCCGGAGCAACGCCGACAACACCGGCGCCCAGGTCGGATCGACGTTCAAGCCGTTCGTCCTCGCCGCGGCGATGAGGGACGGGGTCCGGCAGAAGGACCTGGGCGAGGTCCAGGACGCCTCCACCCGCACGATCGTGGACCCGGACAAGAGCCGCTACTCCGGCAAGAACGAGCTGAAGATCCGCAAGTACAACGGTGAGATCTGGCACAACGAGAAGGGCGAGGAGTGGCTCCAGACCAATGACGACGACGCGAGCTACAAGGACATGACCCTGCGTCGCGCCATGGTCAAGTCGGCGAACTCGCCGTACGTGCAGCTCGGCATGGACGTCGGCATCGACACGGTCCGCAAGGCCGCCGTCGACTCGGGTCTGCGTCCCGACTCGCTCGTCGGGGGCGAGGTGCCCTCCTTCTCCCTCGGCATCTCCAGCCCGAGCGCCATCCGCATGGCCGGCGCCTACGCGACCTTCGCCAACGAGGGCAAGCAGAACGACCCCTACTCGGTGGAGAGCGTGAAGAAGGAGGGCGTCGTCATCCACCAGCACAAGGGGGAGACGAAGAGCCCCTTCAGCCCGGCCGTCGCCAACAACGTCACCGACGTCCTCCGTTCCGTCGTGGACGACGACGAGGGCACCGGCAAGAAGGCCCGGATCCCGGGCCGCGAGGTCGCCGGAAAGACCGGTACCACCGACGGCAACAAGTCGGCCTGGTTCGTCGGATACACCCCGCAGCTGTCGACCGCGATCGACATGTACCGGTTCGACGACGACGAGACGAAGAAGGACCGCAAGTTCGAGGAGATGTACGGCACGGGTGACCAGCCGAAGATCCACGGTTCGTCGTTCCCGTCGCGGATCTGGCAGGACTACATGACCGAGGCCGTGAAGGCCTACCCGGTCAAGTCCTTCCCGGAGGCGGACAAGCTGGAGGGCGCCGAGGCCGTCTTCGGCGGTGGCGCCGCGAGCCCGACGCCGACCCCGACGGCCACCCCGACGCCCACCGAGACCTCGGCCACGCCGACGACGAGCGCGCCGACCACCACGCCGCCGCCGACGACGACTCCCCCGCCGACGACGCGGACGCCGAAGCCGGACAAGACGACCTGTGGCGTCTGGGGCTGGGGCTGCACGGACGAACCGGGCGATCCCGGCGGCAACACCGGGGAGCCCACCACCACGCCGCCCACCACCGACACACCGACCGAGACCGGCACACCGACGGACGACGGAAACGGTCCGGGCGGAGGGAACGGCAAACCCGGCAACGGGGCCTTCGCCCCCTGATCCTCCGCCGGGGGCATGCCCCGGGTCCCTGCCGACGTGTGAGACGAGGGCCGTCGCGTCCGATCCGTACCTTCCGTACGGGCCGGCCGCGGCGGCCCTCGCCGTTTTCCCGGAGCCGTACGGCAGGATGTCCCCCATGCCGAGCCTCCAGAAGACGAGCGCGCCGCAGGACCGGCCCAAGGGCCGCTCGCAGACGGTCAGCCCCACCCACCGGGACAAGGTGGCCGCCGCGGGCAGCGAACTGATCGGCGGCCCCTACGGCCGCCGGGCGCGGGCCGGCACCGGGCAGATCACGCCGGTGCGGGTGATCGCCCTCGTGGCCATCGGCATGTTCGCCCTCGGCATGGTGCAGAAGCTGCCCTGCTACAACTGGGCCTGGTTCCGGGGCACGACCTCCCAGTACACCCACGCCTGCTACTCGGACATCCCGCACCTCTTCACCGGGCGGGGCTTCGCCGAGGGCCTGGTGCCCTACTTCGACCGGCTGAGCGGCGACATACCGTTCCTCGAGTACCCGGTCCTGACCGGGCTCTTCATGGAGGTCGCGGCCTGGCTGACGCCGGGCGGCGGCGACACCATGCAGCGCGAGCAGTCGTACTGGCTCGCCAACGCGGGGCTGCTGATGGTCTGCGCGGCCGTCCTCGCGGTCTGTGTGGCCCGGACGCACCGTCTGCGGCCCTGGGACGGGCTGCTCGTCGCCCTGGCGCCCTCGATCGCGCTGACCGCGACGATCAACTGGGACATACTGGCCGTCGCGCTGACGGCCGCTGCGATCCTGATGTGGTCGCGCGAACGGCCGCTGGCCTTCGGCATCCTGCTCGGCCTGGCCACCGCCGCGAAGTTCTACCCGATACTGCTCCTCTGCCCCCTGCTGCTGCTCTGCTGGCGGGCCGGGAAGTGGCGGGAGTACGGGACGGCGGTGCTGGCAGCGGGCGGCGCGTGGCTGCTGGTGAACCTGCCCGTGATGCTGCTCGCACCCGAGGGCTGGAAGCAGTTCTACCTCTTCAGCCGGGACCGGAACGTCGACTTCGGTTCGATCTGGCTGCTGGTCAGCCAGCGGACGGGCAGCGCCATCACGCCGGGCCAGGCCAACCTGTACGCGCTGCTGCTGATGCTGGCGGCGATCGCCGGGCTCGCCTATCTCGCGTTCACGGCGCCCCGCAGGCCCCGCTTCGTCCAGCTGGCGTTCCTGATCGTCGCCGCGTTCGTCCTGACCAACAAGGTCTACTCACCGCAGTACGTGCTGTGGCTGGTGCCGCTGGCGGCGCTCGCCCGGCCGCGCTGGCGCGACTTCCTGATCTGGCAGGCGTGCGAGGTCATGTACTTCGTCGGCGTCTGGATGTACCTGGCGTTCACGACCAGCGGCAACAAGCAGGGTCTGCCGGTGGACGGCTACCAGTTCGCGATCGTGCTGCACCTGCTCGGAACCCTGTACCTGTGCGTGATGGTCGTACGCGACATCCTCGCGCCCGAGAAGGACCCGGTCCGGCAGGACGGCGCGGACGACCCGTCCGGAGGCGTCCTGGACGGTGCCGAGGACGTCTTCGTGGCGGGCAGGGCAGCCCATCCCGCCCGGCACGCGGCCCCGGCCGCCGAGGACGGGCCGCTGGTGGAATGGGGAACCCCCGGGAGCTGAACGACACCGTTGGCGAATAGGGGGCGAGCGTGACGTCGGCCTTCACGACCCGTTGTGGTCGTGAAGGCCGATGTTGTGTCTGGGGAGGGTGTCGGTGTCGCTGCACGCGAGGAAGATCGAGGGGGTGCCCGAGGAGACGGCCCGGGTGGCGCGGTCCGCGTTCCCGAAGGGCAGCCTGGCCATGCGGATCCGGGACGAGCTGGGCGAGCTGTTCACGGACGAGGACTTCGCCGGCCTCTATCCGAGCAGGGGGAAGCCAGCGTGGTCGCCGGGCCGGCTGGCGCTGGTGTCGGTCATGCAGTTCGCCGAGGGGTTGTCGGACCGGCAGGCCGCCGACGCGGTGCGCGGGCGGCTGGACTGGAAGTACCTGCTGGGGCTGGAGCTGGCCGATGCGGGCTTCGACCACTCGGTGCTCACCGAGTTCAGGGACCGGCTGATCGAGGGCGACGCCGGGATCGAGCTCCTGGACCGGGTCCTCGGCGCCGCCGCGGAGCGCGGCCTGCTCAAGGCCGGTGGCCGTGCGCGCACGGACTCCACGATCGTGCTGTCCGCCGCGCGGCAGATCAACGGGCTGGTACGGCTCAGTGAAACCCTGCGGGCCGCGTTGAACAGCGTGGCCGCCCGCGAGCCGGAGTGGCTGGCCGACTGGGCCCCGTCCGACTGGTTCGACCGGTACGCGATCCGGTTCGAAGACACCCGCCTGCCCAAGGGGAAGGCGAAGCAGACCGAGCTGATCGACCAGATCGGGGCCGACGGGCTGAGTCTGCTGGCGGCCCTGAACGCCCCGGAAGCCCCTGCATCCCTACGGCTGCTCGATCGGGTCCAGACGCTGCGGCAGATGTGGATCCAGCAGTACTTCGTCGACGACGGGCAGGTCCGCCGCCGCGACCTCAAGGACCGCCCGCCGGGCGCGGAACGGCTGGTCACGCCCTATGACACCGACGCGCGAGGCAGCGTGAAGCGCGGCACCTTCTGGGACGGCTACAAGGTCCACCTCACCGAGACCTGCGAGCCGGACCGCCCGAACTTGATCACGCACGTCGCCACCACCGACTCCACCGTCCAGGACGTACGGCTGGTCGCCCCGATCCACGCTCATCTCGCTGAGCGCGCCCTGCTGCCAGACCGGCACCTGGTCGACGCGGGCTATGCGACGGCCCGCGAAGTGGTCACCGCCCGCCGGGACCACGGTGTCGGCCTGGTGGGGCCGATCCTCGCGTCGACCAGCTGGCAGACCAAGGACAGCGGCGGCTTCTCGCAGGCCGACTTCACCATCGACTGGGACAGCCAGCGGGTGACCTGCCCCAACGGCATCACCACCAGCAACTGGCGGGAAGACCGCTCCCAATACGGGGCGGCAGTGGTCCGGGCACG
Source organism: Streptomyces sp. NPDC029956 (assembly GCF_055574655.1). Taxonomy (NCBI): domain Bacteria; kingdom Bacillati; phylum Actinomycetota; class Actinomycetes; order Kitasatosporales; family Streptomycetaceae; genus Streptomyces; species Streptomyces sp. NPDC029956. The sequence goes on from NZ_JBVHZJ010000004.1 coordinate 195,494, forward strand.
GTTCCCGACGGCTGCCTGCCGGCCCTGCAAAGCGCGAGAGCAGTGCACCCGTTCCAACAACAAGTCGGACATGGGCCGCCGAATCACCCTCCGCCCGCAGGCGGAGCAGGAGGTGATCCAGCAGGCACGGGCCCAGGAAGACACCCCGGAGTGGAAGGAGCAGTACGCACACCGGGCCGGTGTCGAAGGCACGATCTCCCAGGGAGTACGAGCCTTCGGCCTGCGGCGATGCCGGTATCACGGCCTGCCCAAGGCCCGGCTGCAACACCAGCTCACCGCGACCGCGATGAACTTCCACCGCCTCAACGCATGGTGGACCGACACCCCACGAGCCCGGACCCGCACATCCCATCTTGCAGCTCTCCGGCCTGCCCATTTGACACAGCAGGCCTGCGTCCAACAGGGGCCGGGGGCCGTCAGTCCCACGAGTTGAAGAGTGTTGCGCCAAGGGTCTCCGGTCGCCAGTGCTTGATCTGACGCCACTCCGTCGCAGACAGAGCAGAGGTGTCCGACTCCGTCAGCGGCAACAGGAGCTGTGCTGCGCTCAGGAGGACAAAGCCGATGTCGGTGAGGACGGTGGCCCAAGTGGGAGGTTCCTGGAACTCGTCGGTGTACCAGTAGCGCCGGTCTCCGACGAAGGCGATCAACGGGTAGTGAGCGTGGAACAGCGCGATGTGGGCGCCGTCCCGATCGCTGATCGTGGCGCTGTGGAAGTTCTGCGGGTACTCCTGTTCCGTGAAGTCCTCGACCTGCCCGCCCGCAGCCCGCGCCGCGGCATACCAGGCGGCACGGCACGTCTGGGGATCGGTACTCGGCAGGGGCGGGTCACCCCGGTCGCGGAACCCGGTTACGCCCAGCTCCAAGCGGAAGGTGACCTGCGAGTCCTCCACGTTCACCCCTCCGAGCAGCCGTTCAACTTTGATGGCACAAACCTAGTGATCACCAACCTCCGTTAGCACAGGACATTCGCCAACGGTGTCGCTGAACTCCCGGGGGTGAGGGGCGATCGGCCGGCTCAGCGCTCGACGAGCCGGTCGAACTGCGTCGTGGTGTGGCGCAGATGCGCCACGAGCTCGTCGCCCACCCGGGGCTCCTGGGCGTCGGCCGGCACGAACAGGATCGACACCTGCATGTGCGGCGGCTCGGCGAACCAGCGCTGCTTCCCGGCCCAGACGAAGGGCGAAAGGTTCCGGTTGACGGTCGCGAGACCGGCCCGTGCGACCCCCTTGGCGCGCGGCATGACGCCGTGCATGGCCTTGGGGGCCTCCAGCCCCACACCGTGCGAGGTGCCGCCGGCGACGACGACCAGCCAGCCGTCCGACGCGGCCTTCTGCTGGCGGTAGCCGAACCGGTCGCCCTTGGCGACCCGGGTCACGTCGAGGACCGCACCCCGGTACTCCGTGGCCTCGTGGTCGCCCAGCCACAGCCGGGTGCCGATGCGGGCGCGGAAGCGCGTCTGCGGGAACTGCTGCTGGAGCCGCGCCTGCTCCTCGGCCCGCAGGTGGCTGACGAACATGGTGTGCAGCGGCAGCCGGGCGGCCCGCAGCCGGTCCATCCAGCCGATGACCTCCTCGACGGCGTCGGTGCCGTCCGGGCGGTCCAGCGGGAGGTGGAGGGCGAAGCCCTCCAGGCGGACGTCCTCGATGGCGGAGTGGAGCTGCTGGAGCTCCTCCTCACGCACGCCGTGCCGCTTCATCGAGCTCATGCACTCGATGACGACGCGGGCCCCCACCAGGGCGTGGACGCCGTCCACGGAGGACACGGAACGGATGACCCGGTCGGGCAGCGGAACCGGTTCTTCACCCCGGCGGAAGGGGGTGAGGACCAGCAGATCCCCGCTGAACCAGTCCTTGATCCGCGCGGCCTCGTACGTGGTGCCCACGGCGAGGATGTCGGCGCCGAACCGGGCCGCCTCGTCCGCGAGGCGTTCGTGGCCGAAGCCGTAGCCGTTGCCCTTGCAGACCGGGATGACACCGGGGAACTGGTCGATGACGGTCTTCTGGTGCGCGCGCCAGCGAGCGGTGTCGACGTAGAGGGAGAGCGCCATGGCCGGCCCGGAACCTTTCTGATGGCAGCGGTGTGTCAAAGGTATGTACGAGACTACGGAAACGTCGGCGAAGCGGCACGGGGCTGCGGCGGCGACGACACCGATCAGCGGCGCGACATGTAGATGTCGAGCGCCTTGTGCAGCAGCTTGTTCAGCGGGAAGTCCCACTCGCCGACGTACTCGACGGCCTCGCCGCCCGTGCCCACCTTGAACTGGATGAGCCCGAAGAGGTGGTCGGTCTCGTCGAGCGAGTCCGAGATGCCCCGCAGGTCGTAGACGGTCGCGCCCATCGCGTAGGCGTCGCGCAGCATGCGCCACTGCATCGCGTTCGAGGGCCGGACCTCACGGCCGATGTTGTCGGAGGCACCGTAGGAGTACCAGACGTGGCCGCCGACGACGAGCATCGTCGCCGCGGAGAGGTTCACGCCGTTGTGGCGGGCGAAGTAGAGCCGCATGCGGTTGGGGTCCTCGCTGTTGAGGACCGTCCACATGCGCTGGAAGTACGAGAGCGGGCGCGGCCGGAAGTGGTCACGGACCGCCGTGATCTCGTACAGCCGCTGCCACTCGGCCAGGTCCTCGTAGCCGCCCTGGACGACCTCGACACCGGCCTTCTCGGCCTTCTTGATGTTGCGGCGCCACAGCTGGTTGAAGCCCTTGAGGACGTCGTCGAGCGAGCGGTTCGCGAGCGGGACCTGGAAGACGTAGCGGGGCTGCACGTCGCCGAAGCCGGCGCCGCCGTCCTCGGCCTGCTGCCAGCCCATCTTCCGCAGCCGGTCCGCGACTTCGAAGGCGCGGGGCTCGATGTGGGTGGCCTCGACGTCCTTGAGGCGCTTGACGTCCGGGTCCTGGATGCCGGACTTGATGGCGGCCGAGTCCCAGCGCCGGATGACGACCGGCGGGCCCATCTTCACGGAGAAGGCGCCCTGCTGCTTGAGGTGCGCCAGCATCGGGTTCAGCCAGTCGTCGAGGTTGGGCGCGTGCCAGTTGATGACCGGGCCCTCGGGCAGATAGGCCAGGTAGCGCTTGATCTTCGGGAGCTGGCGGTAGAGCACGAGGCCGGCGCCGACGAGTTCGCCGTTCTTGTCGAACCAACCGAGGTTCTCCGAGCGCCACTCGGTCTTCACATCAGCCCACGCCGGGACCTGGCAGTGGCTCGCCGCAGGCTGGCTCTGGATGTACGCCAGATGCTGCTCACGGCTGATGGTCCTCAGGGTCAGGCTCATGCGGGGCGCTCCTCGGCAGGTGTGTCCCCATCGGTCAGGGGCTCCGGCTCTCGCGCCGAAGCCTACTGTGACCGGGGAGCGCCCCGAATGGCTGTGTGCGTCCTGACGTGCCCCTGGGCTCAGCTGATGACCCCGCCGAAGAGCCCGCCGTGCGCCATGCCGAGGTAGAACCCGAACGCCGACGCGCCCAGTCCGAGGATCAGCAGGAAGCGCTCGCGTGTCGTCACGGAGATGAACTGTCCGTAGGCACCGGTCAGGATGCCGATCAGGCCCGCCCAGGAGCTCAGCAGGTGCAGGCTGTGGAACTGTGCCGTGACGAAGGCGAGGACACCGAGGACCAGGGTCACCCCGACCAGGGTGTCCTGGATGGGGTGCGGTTTGCCGTCGGTGGCGAAGAGGGAGTGGCCGGGGTCGGGTCGCATTGCCTGTGCCATGGGGCACCTCCTGGCGTAGCTGCCGGAAGGCGGCGCATCGTAGCGCCGCCGACATCCGTTGTGTACAGATTGCGTCCCCTCACCAGTGAATTTCAACCGGAGGGCGGTGAGCGGGTACTCTGTACGGTCTGCACCGGTGTCTGCCCTGGTCCGTCTGGATCCCGGCAGTGCCCCTCGCTCGCCGAGGGGGACTGTCAGTGGTGGCGGATACCGTTGCTTACGCATCACGACCCTCCTGCCACGGAACGACCGTGGCCGCTGAGTCCAAAGGAGGTGGGTTCCACATGCGTCACTACGAAGTGATGGTCATCCTCGACCCCGATCTCGAGGAGCGCGCTGTCTCCCCGCTGATCGAGAACTTCCTTTCCGTCGTCCGTGAGGGCAACGGAAAGGTCGAGAAGGTCGACACCTGGGGCCGTCGTCGTCTCGCCTACGAGATCAAGAAGAAGCCCGAGGGCATCTACTCGGTCATCGACCTGCAGGCCGAGCCTGCGGTCGTCAAGGAGCTCGACCGACAGCTCAACCTGAACGAGTCGGTCCTCCGGACCAAGGTCCTCCGTCCCGAGACCCACTGAGCGTCTAGCTCAGTGGTCTTCGGATCCGAGTAGCAGCAAAGCAGCCAGAAGCAATCCCGCCGAGAGGTTCCCCCATGGCAGGCGAGACCGTCATCACGGTCGTCGGCAATCTTGTCGACGACCCCGAGCTGCGCTTCACCCCGTCCGGTGCGGCGGTCGCGAAGTTCCGTATCGCGTCCACCCCCCGCACCTTCGACCGTCAGACCAACGAGTGGAAGGACGGCGAAAGCCTCTTCCTCACCTGCTCGGTCTGGCGTCAGGCGGCGGAGAACGTCGCGGAGTCGCTTCAGCGAGGCATGCGCGTCGTCGTGCAGGGCCGACTGAAGCAGCGGTCCTACGAGGACCGTGAGGGCGTCAAGCGCACGGTCTACGAGCTGGATGTCGAGGAAGTCGGCCCCAGCCTCAAGAACGCCACGGCCAAGGTCACCAAGACCACCGGTCGAAGCGGCCAGGGCGGTTACGGCGGCGGGGGCGGCGGCGGCCAGCAGGCCGGCGGCGGTGGCAGCTGGGGTGGAAACTCCGGCGGTGGCCAGCAGGGTGGTGGCGGTGCTCCCGCCGACGACCCGTGGGCGACCGGCGGTCCCTCCTCCTCCGGCGGCGGCCAGCAGCAGGGCGGCGGAGGCGGCTGGGGTGGAAACTCCAGCGGCGGCGGCTACTCGGACGAGCCCCCCTTCTAGGCCACGGCCCGGAAGCAGCTCGTACCCCCATTCTTGATCACACAGGAGAAACACCATGGCGAAGCCGCCTGTGCGCAAGCCTAAGAAGAAGGTCTGCGCGTTCTGCAAGGACAAGACCCAGTACGTGGACTACAAGGACACGAACATGCTGCGGAAGTTCATTTCCGACCGCGGCAAGATCCGTGCCCGCCGCGTGACCGGCAACTGCACGCAGCACCAGCGTGACGTCGCCACGGCCGTCAAGAACAGCCGTGAGATGGCGCTGCTGCCCTACACGTCCACCGCGCGATAAGGAAAGGGTGACCGAATAATGAAGATCATCCTGACCCACGAGGTCTCCGGCCTCGGCACCGCCGGCGACGTCGTCGACGTCAAGGACGGCTACGCCCGCAACTACCTGGTCCCGCGTGGCTTCGCCATCCGCTGGACCAAGGGTGGCGAGCAGGACGTGGCGCAGATCCGCCGCGCCCGCAAGATCCACGAGATCGCGACCATCGAGCAGGCCAACGAGATCAAGGCCAAGCTCGAGGGCACGAAGGTGCGCCTGGCCGTTCGCTCCGGCGACGCCGGCCGTCTCTTCGGCTCCGTGACCCCGGCCGACATCGCCTCGGCGATCAAGGCCGCGGGTGGCCCCGACGTCGACAAGCGTCGCGTCGAGCTCGGTTCGCCGATCAAGACCCTGGGCTCGCACCAGGTGTCCGTGCGTCTGCACGCCGACGTTGCCGCGAAGCTCGGCGTCGAGATCGTCGCCGCGTAACGCTGCCGCCGGCGCTCTGCGCTGAGCAGTGAGGAAGGGCCGCACCCCTCGGGGTGCGGCCCTTCCGCTGTGTCGGGGGCTGCGTTCGTTCTGTGGGCTGGGGCTGGGGCTGGGGCTGGGGCTGTGTCGGGGGCTGGAGGGCTGGTTCTCGGCTTCGTTTCACGTGAAACAGGGCGTTTCACGTGAAACATTCAGCGCGTGGCGCCGGTGACGATCCAGCGGCCCGAGCGCGAGCGGAGCCACAGCGTGGCCATCCGGACGGACATCATCAGCGTCATCGCCCACCAGAGCGCCGTGAGTCCGCCGCCGAGCGCCGGGACCAGCAGGGCCACCGGGGCGAAGACGACGAGCGTCAGCAGCATGGCCCAGGCCAGGTAGGGTCCGTCCCCCGCGCCCATCAGGACACCGTCGAGCACGAAGACGACCCCGGAGATCGGCTGCGAGAGCGCGACCACGAGCAGGGCCGGGAGCAGGGTGTCCTGGACGGCCGGGTCGCCGGTGAAGAGCGGGATGAACAGGGGGCGGGCGACGATGAGCAGTGCGCCGAGCGCCACGCCGGAGACGACGCCCCACTGGACCATGCGGCGGCAGACCTGACGGGCGCCCTCGGCGTCGTTCGCGCCGAGGTAGCGGCCGATGATGGCCTGGCCCGCGATCGCGATCGCGTCGAGGGCGAAGGCCATCAGGCTCCACAGGGACAGGATGATCTGGTGGGCCGCGACCTCCGCGTCGCCCATCCGGGCAGCGACGGCCGTGGCGATCATCAGGACCGCGCGGAGCGAGAGCGTACGGACGAGGAGCGGGACTCCGGCCTGGGCGGAGGCGCGTATGCCGGCCGCGTCGGGGCGGAGGGAGGCTCCGTGGCGCCGGGCGCCTCGTACGACCACGACGAGGTAGGCGACGGCCATGCCGTACTGGGCGATCACGGTGCCCCAGGCCGAGCCTGCGATGCCCAGACCGGCGCCGTAGACGAGGCCGACGTTGAGCGCACCGTTGGCCGCGAAGCCGCCGATGGCCACGTAGAGCGGTGTACGGGTGTCCTGGAGGCCGCGCAGGATGCCGGTGGCGGCCAGGACCACCAGCATGGCGGGGATGCCGAGGCTGGAGATCCTGAGGTACGTGACGGCGTAGGGCGTGGCGGTGTCGGAGGCCCCGAAGAGGTCGATGAGCCAGGGCGACGCGGGCAGGGTCAGCGCGACGACGGCGGCGCCGAGAAGGAGGGCGAGCCAGATGCCGTCCATGCCCTGCCGGATCGCGGCCGGGAGGTCGCCGGCGCCGACGCGGCGGGAGACGGCGGCCGTGGTGGCGTAGGCGAGGAAGACGAAGACGCTGACGGCTGTGGACAGCAGTGCGGCGGCGATCGCGAGACCCGCCAGCTGGGGGGTGCCGAGATGGCCGACGATCGCACTGTCGACCATGAGGAAGAGCGGCTCAGCGACGAGCGCGGCGAAGGCCGGCAGGGCGAGGGAGACGATCTCGCGGTCGTGCTGTCGGCGGACGGCCTTGGTCGTCACGGGGGCCTGGGTCATGGGGTCAATCTAATCTTCCACAGGTAAGAGATGCAATGCATCTGTGATCCTTACTTGCGGAGGGCAAGGTGCTTCGGGTGTGGGTCGTTTGTTCTGATCTTGGTCCAGGGGGAAAAGTTTTTCTCCCCCACAGCCCGTGGATGGGGAAAGTGCAGGTCAGGCCGGTGAGGCTGGGGGTCCTATGAGTTTGTCCACATGGCTGTCCCCCGGTCCGTGCACAGGTTCCGGCGAGTTCTCCACAGGCTGGGGCCCTTCACCCACAGGGCCTGTGGATAACCAGATTGGCTGACGCCTCTCGCGGGCCTACCGTGGTCCGGCGCCCGACGCGCCAGAAGCGGTCGCAAAGCCACTCGTTGATCAAGCCCGTGGCGTAAGAAAGAGTGGCACGGCGATGTCCGCGGAGCGGACGGGAGGAGGTGCTTGGTGAGCATTCCCGAGCCCATGGACGACCCTTGGGCCGACAGCGGACCGAGCGACCGACTGCCCACCCGTACCCGCGGCGAGGGGCGCGGCCGTGGCCGCGGTCGGGACGACCAGCACGAGCGGGGCGGCGAGGGCGGCCCCTGGGACGGCGGGCTCTCCGGCTTCGAGCGTGTTCCCCCGCAGGACCTCGACGCCGAGCAGTCCGTCCTCGGCGGCATGCTGCTCTCCAAGGACGCCATCGCGGACGTCGTGGAGATCATCAAGGGCAACGACTTCTACAAGCCCGCCCACGAGACCGTCTACGCCGCGATCCTCGACCTCTATGCCAAGGGCGAGCCGGCCGACCCGATCACGGTCGGCGCCGAGCTCACCAAGCGCGGTGAGATCACCCGTGTCGGTGGTGCCTCCTACCTGCACACCCTGGTCCAGTCGGTACCGACGGCGGCGAACGCCTCGTACTACGCGGAGATCGTCCACGAGCGTGCCGTCCTGCGCCGCCTCGTCGAGGCCGGCACCAAGATCACGCAGATGGGCTACGCGGCCGACGGAGACGTCGACGAGATCGTGAACTCGGCCCAGGCGGAGATCTACGCGGTCACCGAACAGCGGACCACCGAGGACTATCTGCCGCTCGGCGACATCATGGAGGGGGCGCTCGACGAGATCGAGGCGATCGGCTCCCGCAGCGGTGAGATGACCGGTGTGCCCACCGGCTTCACCGACCTGGACTCGCTCACCAACGGTCTACACCCCGGTCAGATGATCATCATCGCGGCGCGTCCCGCCATGGGTAAGTCGACCCTCGCCCTGGACTTCGCGCGGGCGGCGTCCATCAAGCACAACCTGCCCAGCGTCATCTTCTCCCTCGAAATGGGCCGCAACGAGATCGCGATGCGTCTCCTCTCGGCCGAGGCCCGGGTCGCGCTGCACCACATGCGCTCCGGCACGATGACCGACGAGGACTGGACCCGGCTCGCCCGCCGGATGCCGGACGTCTCCCAGGCACCGCTCTACATCGACGACTCCCCGAACCTGTCGATGATGGAGATCCGGGCGAAGTGCCGCCGTCTCAAGCAGCGCAACGGGCTCAAGCTCGTCATCATCGACTACCTGCAGCTGATGCAGTCCGGTGGTTCGAAGCGGCAGGAGAGCCGTCAGCAAGAGGTCTCCGACATGTCGCGAAACCTGAAGCTCCTCGCCAAGGAGCTCGAGCTGCCGGTCATCGCGCTCTCCCAGCTGAACCGTGGTCCCGAGCAGCGAACCGACAAGAAGCCGATGGTCTCCGACCTGCGTGAGTCCGGCTCGATCGAGCAGGACGCGGACATGGTCATCCTGCTGCACCGCGAGGACGCGTACGAGAAGGAGTCACCGCGAGCGGGCGAGGCCGACATCATCGTCGGCAAGCACCGTAACGGCCCGACGGCCACGATCACCGTGGCCTTCCAGGGCCACTACTCCCGTTTCGTGGACATGGCTCAGACCTGACCTCGGACGCGGCCCGTCGTCGGGCGGACGGACCGGCCGGGGCCCAGGAGGCCGGCCGGCCGGGTGTCAGGAAGCCGGGCGCGGCTGCGGGCGGGTCGTGCCCGGGAGGCAGGTGACCGCCGGGTTGTACGTGGTGAACTGGCCCTCGGGGTTCTTCTTCCACAGCCAGAGGTGCAGGGCGTAGTGGACGGGCTGGCCGGGGAAGTTGCCGCGGTTGGGGCCCTTGAAGGGCATCCCGAACATGCTCGGCCGGTCGTCGTCCGTCTTCAGGTTCTGGTCGCGGTCGTAGACCAGCCACTGCACGCCGACGAGACGCTTGCCGCCCTTGCCGTCGTCCTCGTAGAAGAGGGCGGTGGGCTTGGCGGGGTCCGTCGAGTTGTCGTAGGCGTGGTTGAAGTGCGGGTAGCCGAGCGCGCCCGTGCCACCCGCCCGGTCGTAGACGCAGTACTGATCGGGCTTGTAGCCGGCCCGCACCCCGTTCGTGTGCTGCTGGTACGGAGCGGTCACCCGATAGGTGACGGCCTTGTCAGCCGCTGCCCTGCCGGGCTCCGGTCCGGGTCCGGCGACGGCGACGGCGGGCGCCACGGCGAGCGTGGTGGCGCCGACCAGGACCAGGGCGAGCGTGCGGGCCATAAGCGGACTCCTCAACGGCGGCGGGGCTCGGAACGCCCCCTAGGCCTTCCCCCACCCGCCTCATCCGTCCCATGGACGGTCCGGACGGAGGACACCCGGCCGGGCGGCCCCGGTCCCGCCTGCGGCGGGGCAGGCGGGAGTGTGACGACGGGACCCAGCCACGCCCGAGGAGCGCGGGGACGACCTCGTCCCAGACCTCGCGGGGGAACACCTCGTGACCGGTCCGCTCCATGGCGAGGAAGCGGGCGCCGGGGATCTCGGCGGCGAGGGCGCGTCCGTGCTCCAGGGGGACCAGCGAGTCCTCGGTGCCGTGCAGGACGAGCGTCGGGGCCGTGATCGCACCGAGGCGGTCCCGCCAGGGTGCTCCGGCGTCGATCAGGAAGGGGTTGGTGACGAGGAGACCTCACGGCGCACCGCTAATCCGGAGGCCGTCGTCCGGGAGATCACGTTGGATGGGCCCATGACGACAACTTTCGAAGCCCTGTTGCCCGGTACCGAGCGGGCTCTGCTGCATCGCGTGGCGGTCGCCCAGTCCGAGGGGCGGGCGCCCTCCTACGTGGGGGCCGTGGTGCGTGAGGGAGAGCTGGTGTGGAGTGGTTCGCGCAGTTGCGTGGACGGACACGCGCCGGACGCCGACACCCAGTTCAGGATCGGATCGATCACCAAGGTGTTCACCGCCGTGCTGGTGATGCGGCTGCGGGACGAGGGGCTCCTCGGCCTCGACGATCCGCTGGAGCGGCACCTCAAGGGCACGGGTGCCGGAGACGTGACGATCGCTCAGCTCCTCGGACACAGCGGCGGTCTCGCGGCCGAGACGCCCGGGCCGTGGTGGGAGCGTTCGTCCGCCGCGCTGCGGCCGGAGCTCTCGGACGTCCTGGGGGAGCAGCCTTTCCTCCAGGCGCCGGGGCGCCGTCACCACTACTCGAACCCCGGTTACACGCTGCTCGGTGCACTGGTCGAGGCCGTGCGGGGGGTGTCCTGGGAGGAGGCGCTGCGGCGCGAGATCCTGGAACCGCTCGGGATGAGCCGTACGACGCTCGATCCGGTGGCCCCGCACGCGGGTGGCTGGGCGGTGCACCCCTGGGCCGATGTGATGCTGTCCGAGCCGTCCGAGGACCTCGGGCTGATGGCGCCGGCCGGACAGCTCTGGTCGACGGCGGCGGATCTCGCCCGCTTCGCCGCCTTCCTCGCGGCAGGTGACGAGCGGGTGCTCGTCGAGGCCTCCGTGGCGGAGATGCGTGCCCCGGCCGCCGCGGTCGGGGAGGGGGACTGGGAGGGAGGATATGGGCTCGGTCTCCAGCTGGTCCGCAACGACGGCCGGACTCTGGTCGGCCACACCGGGTCGCTCCCCGGTTTCGTCGCCGCCCTCTGGGTGAGCGTGGAGGACGGGCTGGCGGCGATCGCCCTCTCCAATGCCACCTCGGGGCCGCTGACAGCGGTCGTGGCCGCCGATCTCGTACGGATCGTGGCGGAGGCGGAGCCGAGGTTCCCGGAGCCCTGGCGCCCGCTTCCGGAGGCCGAGGCCGACGAGGAGCTGCTGGCTCTGACGGGCCCTTGGTACTGGGGCACGTACGCCTACGGGCTCCGGCTCGGCCCCGAGCGGAGTGTGGTGCTCGAACCCCTGCGCGGAGCCGGGCGGCGGGCCCGCTTCCGGGCGCTGCCCGAGGGTGGCTGGGTCGGGCTGAACGGCTACTACGAGGGGGAGACGCTCCGGGCGGTGCGGCGCGCCGACGGCAGCGTGAGCCATCTCGACCTCGGCTCCTTCGTCTTCACGCGGGAGCCCTACGCGCCGACGGATGTGGTGCCGGGTGGCGTGGACGAGGCGGGCTGGCGCGGCCTCTGAGCCGTTCTGCGGTGTTTCACGTGAAACAACCCTGATCGGCGTGCGTGAAACAACCCTGATCGGCGTGCCGGGACCGCGTCCCGGCACGCCGGTGGAGTACCCCGCCGCCTCAGAGGTTCTTCTTGAAACCCAGGTGAGAGGCCTCGAAGCCGATTCGCTCGTAGAAGCGGTGCGCGTCGGTGCGGGTGACGTCGGAGGTCAACTGGACGAGCCGGCAGCCCTGGCGTCCGGACTCCTCGACGGCCCACTCGATGAGCTGGGTGCCCAGGCCGCTGCCGCGCTCCTCGGCGTGGATGCGGACCCCCTCGATGATCGAGCGGGTGGCACCCCGGCGGGAGAGGCCGGGGATGATCGTCAGCTGGAGGGTGCCGACGACCTTGCCCTCGCGGACGGCCACGACGAGGTGCTGCTGGGGGTCGTTCGCCAGCCGCTCCAGGGCCGCGAGATACGGGCCCAGGTCGTCCGGGGATTCGCGCTGCGCGCCCAGCGGGTCGTCGGCGAGCATCGCGACGATGGCTTCGAGGTCCTCCGCGGTGGCGGGGCGTATCTCAAGATCGCTCATGCCCCGCAGGGTACGCGGGGAGGTCGCCGCATCACCGGTGACGTGCCGCGCGGGTCAGGCGGGCGGTGTGTCAGGCGGGAACGCCCACGCCTTCCACGACCTGGACCAGCGGGGCCAGCTCCGGGTTCCTGGCGGCCTCGTCGAGCGCCTCACGCAGAGCGCTGTCGTTGGTGGGTCGGGCCTCTGTCAGGAGCTTCTGGCCGGCCTCGGTGACATCGGTGTAGATGCCGCGCCGGTCGGTGGCGCAGAGGTACCGGGTGAGCAGGCCCCGGTCCTCGAGCCGGGTGACCAGCCGGGTGGTGGCGCTCTGGCTGAGGACGACCGCGTCGGCGACCTGCTTCATCTGGAGGTGCCCGCCCGGTCCGCTGTGCTGGCGGCTGAGGACGTCGAGGAGCGAGTACTCCCGCACGCTCAGACCGTGCCGTGTCTCCAGGGCGCGCTCGATGTGCGACTCGATCCTGCCGTGCAGCAGGGAGAGGGCGCACCAGCGCTGGGAGAGTGCGGTGAGTGCGGGGTCCGTCGCGGTCATGGGTCGCTCCTCGGTCTCTCCTCGGCACCGGAGTGGTTCTCGACCCAGGGTAAACGATGCGGCGCAATAATGCGCGTGTGCAAGTAAATTTGGAGGGGCCGGACTGCGCCCGGGTGGGGCGGCCGGGCCGCGCCCGCCCTGACGCCGGTGGCCGTCCCCGCCCTGGCGTCGGTGGCCGTCCCCGTCCTGACGCCGGTGGGCCGGGCCCGTGCTACCCGGCCGCGACGGTCAGAGGGGCGAAGCGGCGGCGCCAGTCACCGGGGAGGTCGGGGAGCGAGCGGACCATCACCGCGTTGAAGGCGATCGGGGCGAGGCCGTTCTCCTTCACCCAGCTGAGCAGGGCCGAGTGCCGCACGTCGATGTCCGTGCGCAGCGGGCGGTCGGTGGCGGTGGCGAGGGAGGCGATCAGAGCCTGGGCCGTGGCGGGGTCCCGGGCGATCAGCGGTCCGACGACATGGGTGTCCATGTTGGGCCAGGCCGCCGCGAAGCCGGTGATCTCGCCGTCCACCTCCGCGACCCGGAGATGGTCGGCGAACGCGGGCAGCCGGGTGATCACATGGGTCCGGTCGAGGCCGAAGATCTCGCGGTCCAGGCGCAGGATCGCCTGGAGGTCCTCCGCCGTCGCCGGGCGGACCGGAACGGCCGGGGCGGGTGTGGTGAACGTGAAGCGCCCGCTCACCATCTCCGCGCGGCCCGTCTCCGTGAAGCCCAGCTGCTCGTAGAGGGGTTGGCCGTACGGAGTGGCGTGCAGGGTGAGCGGGGTGTCCCCGGCCTCCGCCAGGACGTGCTCCATCAGCCGGCGTCCCACCCCTCGGCGGGCGTACTGCTCGGCGACGAGCACCATGCCGATCGCGGCGAGCCCGGGGCCGTACGACGTGACCACGGAACAGGTGATCAGCCCGGCTCCGGAAGGGTCGTCGATGCCGTAGCCGGTGCCCGCGGCGAGCAGAAGGCCCCACTTGTGCTCCTCGCGCGGCCAGCCCCGGTTCTCGGAGAGGTCGGCGCAGGCGAGGAGGTCGTCCGTGGTGAGGCGCCGGATGGGGAGCTGGGCGAGCGAGGAGGGGGGAATCGGCATGCTGTCAGGCTGGCCGACGCGGTGATCTTCCGTCCACCGGTTTAGCGGATCTGGTCGATACGTGTGTGGGGTGTGGGGCAGGCGGGACAGGTGGGGAAGCGGGCAGGGCAGTCGGGGAGCCGGTGCGGGGTGGGTACCAGGACGAGGGCGTTGATTTCCGGGTCGTGGGATGGAGACGATGTTTCACGTGAAACAGCGACAGCGACGACTGCACTTCTTCGACCTCGACGGCACCCTGATCCGGGGGTCGGCCGCGGCGGTGGAGATCTCCCGGCAGCTGGGCGTCGACGAGGAGATCGCCGCCCTGGAGAAGAGCTTCCTTCTACAGGGGCTCACCCCGGACGAGTTCGCGGTCCAGGCCCACGCGCTGTGGTCCGCGCTCACCGTGGACCAGGTCGCGGCGGCCTTCGAAGGGGCGCCCTGGCTGCTGGGTATTCGCGAGGTCTGGGCAGACATCCGGGACCGGGGTGACCGCTGCGCGGTCATCTCGCTCTCTCCCGACTTCTTCGTCGAGAGGCTTCTCGACTGGGGCGTCGACACGGTGCACGGGTCGCACTGGCCGACCGTCCCGTTCACCGAGCCGATCCATCGGCCCGGCATCCTCGACGCGCGCGCGAAGGTACGGATCGCACGGGAACTCTGCACGAAGTACGGGGTGGACCCGTCCCACTGCGTCGCCTACGGCGACTCGATGTCCGATGCGGAGCTCTTCACGATCGTGCCGGACACCGTGGCGGTGAACGCGGACCACCACCTGGCCGGGCTCGCCCGCCACAGCTACACCGGAGGGGATCTGCGCGAGGCCTACGCCCTGGTCCGAAACAGCGCAGCTTAGTCAGAAACCCTGCCCTTTGGCCCGAGAACGCCGCTTTCCCTCCGAAGCGGCGCCTCGAGGGAGCATGCTGCGTCCACGGAAGCCGGCCAGCGATAGGCGAGGCACATGATGGATGCTCCGACCACCACGAGGGCAGCGGAGGACGGGGACGGGCCGGAGCGCCCGGTGGGGGGCGGCAACGAGCCCCGCCGCCCGGCGGATGACGGGAACGAGCCCCGAATACCAGCGGAAGCCTCCACCGACGCGGTGCTCGTCCGCCGCACCCTCGCGGAGATCGCGCCGGTCGCCGACCGGGTCACCTCGTACTTCTACGCCCTGCTCTTCATCGGGAACCCTGGGCTGCGCGACATGTTCCCCGCCGCCATGGACACTCAGCGGGACCGGCTTCTGAAGGCCCTGCTCACCGCGGCGGAGCACCTGGACGACACTCCCGTGCTCACCGCGTATCTGCAGAACCTCGGCAGGGGGCACCGCAAGTACGGCACCCGATCCGCCCACTACCCGGCCGTGGGCGAGGCTCTCATCGGCGCGCTCACGCGGTACGCGACGACGACCTGGGACGAGGAGACGCAGGCGGCCTGGGTCCGTACGTACACGACGATCTCCCAGATCATGATCGACGCGGCGGCGGAGGACGAGCGCTCGGCGCCCGCCTGGTGGCAGGCCGAGGTGGTCTCGCACGATCTGCGGACCCCGGACATCGCCGTGGTCACGCTCCGGCCCGACCAGCCGTACTCCTTCCTCGCGGGGCAGTACACGACGCTGGAGACCCCGTGGTGGCCGCGGATATGGCGTCACTACTCGTTCGCCTCGGCGCCCCGGCCCGACGGGCTGCTCTCCCTGCACGTGAAGGCGGTTCCGGCGGGCTGGGTGTCGACCGCGCTGGTCCACCGGGCGCGCCCCGGAGACATCCTGCGCCTCGGCCCCCCGGCGGGTTCCATGACCGTCGACCACGACACGGACACGGGCCTGCTCTGTGTGGGCGGCGGCACCGGGATCGCTCCCATCAAGGCGCTGGTGGAGGACGTCGCCGAGCACGGGGACCGGCGTCCGGTCGATGTCTTCTACGGGGCCCGCAACGGCCACGACCTCTACGACATCGACACGATGCTGCGGCTCCAGAAGACCTTCCCCTGGCTCTCCGTCCATCCGGTCACCGAGGCGCAGGGACGGCTTCCGGAGGCTGTCTGCCGCTACGGCTCCTGGAGCGAACGCGACGCCTATCTCTCGGGGCCGCTCGGCATGGTCCGTCGTGGGGTGGACGTGCTGCGGGGAGCGGGGGTCCCCGCGGAACGCATCCGGCACGACTTCCTCGCCGAACTGGCCCCGACGGCCGATGATCAGCCCAGGTCGGGGGCGTGCATCGCGCGGACGCCCTCGATGTTGCCGTCGAGGTAGTGGCGCAGCGAGAGCGGAACGAGGTGCACGGCGGCGATGCCGACCCGGCTGAAGGGCACCCGGACGATCTCGTACTCGCCGACGGGCTCGTCCATCTCGGGGCCGTGCCGCAGCGTGGTGTCCATGGAGTCGAGGCGGCACACGAAGAAGTGCTGGACCTTCACCCCGGAGACCCCGCCGTCGACGATGTGCTCGACGGTGTCGACGAAGCAGGGCACCACATCGACGATCTTGGCGCCGAGTTCCTCGTGGACCTCGCGGTGCAGGGCCTCGACGACGGTGGCGTCGGTGGGTTCCACACCTCCGCCGGGCGTGAGCCAGTAGGGATCCATCCCCGGCTTGGTGCGCTTGATGAGGATGAGGTCGTCCCCGTCGAGCAGGATGGCGCGTGCGGTGCGCTTGATCACGGGCCGTTCGTTGATGGGCCGTTCGTTCATGGGAAGAAAATGGCCCGTCCAGGGTGTCCTGAAACGCGCCGCCCCCGGCGGAAACTCACCCGTCGCGGAACGTCGAGGCTCGCCCCTCGCGGAGCCTCACCGGTCGCCGTGGAAGGACGGGACTCCCTCGCGGAGGCTCACCAGTCCCCCGCGGCCCGCAGGAGCTCCTCGTGGGCGCGGGCGATGGGCGACAGCGCGAGCGTCCCCGTCCGTACGACCAGGAAGTAGGTCCGCAGCGGAGGGACCGGAGGATCGAGCAGCGCCACCAGCCGGCCCTGCTCCAGGGCCTCCTCGCACAGATAGCGGGGCAGGACGGCGAGCCCGGCGCCGGAGGCCGCGGACTCCCGGACGGCGCGCAGATCGGGGGCGATCACGGTGGCGGCGACCGCCGGCTTGGTCTCGAAGACGCTCGCCCAGTAGCGGGCCACGAACGGCAGCGACTCGTGCACCTCGACGACCGGCAGCTGCTCCAGGACCACGGCGCCCTTGCGGAGGAGGACGTCGGGGGAGAGCCGGGCCGCCCAGCGCGGGGCCGCGACCAGCACGTACTCCTCGTCGCAGAGCGGGGTGGAGACGAGCAGGCCGCCGCGGGGCCGCGCGGTGGCGACGGCCAGATCGTGGTGGCCCGCGGCGAGTCCGTCGAGGATCTCCTCGGTGTTGCCGAGGAACGACGTCCGTACGGCGAGCCCCTGCCCGACCAGCGGGGTGAGGGCCGGCAGGACGCGGAGCGCGGTGAACTCCGGGGGACCGGCGACATGGAGGGTACGGACGCCGCTCTCCTCGTCGAGCCCGGTCTCGGCGATCTCGACGAGGGCGTCCAGGTGGGGAGCGGCGCGGTGGGCGAGCTCGTCGCCGATGGTGGTCGGCGTGACGCCGCGGGCCTGTCTGAGGAAGAGAGGGCGGCCGAGCTGTCGTTCGAGCGTCCGGATCTGGCTGGTGACGGCCGGCTGGGAGAGCCCGAGGAGCGCGGCGGCGCGGGTGAAGGAGCCGGCCCGGTGCACCGTGACGAACGTGCGCAGCAGGGCCAGATCCATGTGCGCCCCCTCCCGGCCGTGCGGCCGTTCGACTCAGGCGGTCGGCTGACTGCGCCTCAGGAACGTCCAACTATAAATAAGTCGATAGGTCTCTGTCGCTACCGTGATTGGACACTGACGCACAGTCAACTAGCCTTGTTCAGGCGGTCTCCGCGCGTGGAACCGAGGCGTTCCGAGCCACGAGGGGGGAGGCTCGGAGCGCCTTGTTCCGTGCGCCCGGGACCGACGCCGGCCCTGCCGGGACCCCGTGAGGACGGTGTCCGGGGCCCGTGGGGACCGGCCCCGGAACCGGTCCTCACAGCCGTGAGGCCCCGGAACCGGTCCTCACGGCCGTGAGCCGGGCGGGCCCGGGCCAGGACTGGTCGAGGGCAGGCCCAGGTCGGGCCTCGACGGGGGCGGGTCTAGGCCCCGGCCTCGTCGAGGGCCCGCAGCACATCGGCGATCAGGTCCTCCGGGTCCTCGGCGCCGACCGAGAACCGGATGAAGCCCTCCGCGACCGCGTCCCCGCCCCAGCGCCCGCGCCGCTCCGCCGTGGAGCGCACACCGCCGAAGCTCGTAGCGTCGTCCACGATCCGCAGCTCGTCGAGAAACCGGTCGGCCCGCTTCCGGTCCGCCAGCTCGAAGGAGACCACGGACCCGAAGCGCCGCATCTGCCGGGCGGCCACCGCGTGCGAGGGGTCGTCGGGCAGCCCCGGGTAGCGCAGCCCGGTCACGTCCGCGCGCCCCGCGAGCGTCTGCGCGAGTGCGAGCGCGGTGGAGCACTGGCGGTCGATCCGCAGCTGCAGCGTGGCGAGCGAACGGTGGGCGAGCCAGGCCTCCATGGGGCCGGGGATGGCGCCGACGACCTTGCGCCAGCGCCGTACCTCCGCCGCCCGCTCGGGATCACGGCAGCTGACATGGCCGAGCAGGATGTCGCCGTGCCCGGTCATGCCCTTGGTGTCGCTGGCGACGGAGAAGTCCGCGCCCAGTTCGAGCGGCCGCTGGCCGAGCGGGGTGGCGAGCGTGTTGTCGACGGCCACGAGCGCGCCCGCGGCATGCGCCTCGCGCACCAGCCGCCGGATGTCGCAGACGTCGAGCCCGGGGTTGGACGGCGTCTCGATCCACAGCAGCCGGGCCCCTTCGAGGACGGCGAGCTGACCGTCGCCGCCGGTGGGCGCGGTGCGGACCTCGATGCCGAACGCCCTCAGCTGCTCGTGCAGCAGCGGCAGCGCCTGGTACCCGTCGCTGGGCACCACCACGATGTCGCCCGTCCTCAGCTGAGAGAGCAGGACGGCGGAGATCGCGGCCATGCCCGAGGCGAAGACGAGCGTCTCGACGCCCTGCTCCCCCGGCGCCTCCAGCTCGCCGATCGCCCGCTCCAGATGGGTCCACGTCGGGTTCTCGTCGCGGCCGTACGCGTATCCGCCGGTCGGCTCGCCCGGCAGATGGAAGTGCGCGGCGAAGACCGGCCCCGGCAGGGTCGGCTCGTACTTCACGGGTTCGGGCAGCCCTGCCCGGACCGCGCGTGTGCCGTCGCCGTAGTGCTTGTCGGTCACGGTGTCCGTTCCTCCAGTTCACGGCGTACGGCCGCGAGCAGTCCCCCGCTCGCGGCCTCCACCATCTCCAGGCACTCCTCGAAGCCCTCGCGGCCCCCGTAGTACGGGTCGGGGACGTCGAGTCCGTCCCCGGCGGCCGGGTCGTAGGAGCGCAGCAGTCGTATCCGCGCCGCCTCTTCGGGCGTCCGGGCGAGCTCGCGGAGCTCTCGCAGATGCCCTTCGTCCAGCGCGATCACCAGGTCGAGGGCGGGGAACCACGAGGCGCGGAACTGGCGGGCCGTGTGCGCCGAGGTGTAGCCGTTCTCCTCGAGAACGGCGACCGTGCGCGGGTCGGCGCCGTCGCCCTCGTGCCAGCCTCCGGTTCCGGCGCTGTCGACCTCCACCAGGGTGCCGAGGCCGGCGTCCTCCACCTCTCTGCGGAAGACGTGCTCGGCCATCGGCGATCGGCAGATGTTGCCGGTGCAGACGAAGCAGACGCGGTAGGTCATGGTCTCCACTCAGTCGCCGTCGGGGAGCACGACGTTCAGCGCCCAGGAGACGACGGAAATGATCAAACCGCCGAGGACGGCGGTCCAGAAGCCCTCCACATGGAAGCTGAGGTCGAACTGCTCGGCCAGCCAGGAGGTAAGGAGCAGCATCAGGGCGTTGACCACCAGGGTGATCAGGCCGAGCGTCAGAATGAAGAGCGGAAGCGTCAGCAGTTTGACGATCGGCTTGACCAAGATGTTCACGAGGCCGAAGACCAGGGCGACGAGAATAAGGGTCAGGGCCTTCTTGCCGGTGCTCTCGCCGGTCAGGGTGATGTCCTGGAGCAGCCAGATGGCGACTCCCAGGGCGCCCGCATTGGCGAGCGTCTTGACTACGAAATTCATCATGTGTCTGATCGTGGCAGACATGATCGGGCCGAGGGCAGGGGCTGACAGGCGATGAAGGCATTCCGACTGGATGAACTGGAGGCGGAGCGTGCCGCGAACAAGGGCGCGTACCTCCAGTTTCTGCGGGAGCGGAACATGTCGGTGGGCCTGTACGCGCTGGACGCCGGTGAGCTCGACCCGCAGCAGCCGCACCGCCAGGACGAGGTGTACTTCGTGGTGAGCGGCCGGGCGGCGATCACCGTCGGGACGGAGACGACCCAGGTGGCGCGCGGCAGCGTGGTCTATGTGCCGGCCGGGGTGGAGCACAGGTTCCACCACATCAGCGAGGACCTGCGGGTGATGGTGGTCTTCTCCCCGCCGGAGAGCTGAGCGCCGCGCGCCTGAGGGTCGAGCGGGGCGGAGCCCCTAGGGGGCGGATCAGGGGAGAGCGGGGGCCGCAGGGCCCCCGTGCGCCTCGCCCGGACCCTAGCCTTGAGGGTGTTCGGCGCGGAGTGTGCGGAACAGATCTTCGAGAGCGAGGGAGAGGGCGATGGCCGTACAGGAGGTTCTCGCGGGAATGCCGTGGTGGGTCAAGTGGGTCGCCATACCCGTACTCGCACTGCTCGTCTTCGGCGGACTGATCACCAGCGTCCTGGCCTTCGTGGTCGGACTGCTCTTCAAGGTGCTGCTCTTCGTGGCCCTCGTCGCCGGACTGATCTACGTCGTACGGAAGTTCAGCTCCTCCGACCGGTCGCGCGAGGAGTGGTAGCACAGGCTACCGATCGGTATGGAGCCGACGGAGGGTATTAGCCCGGCCGGGGGAACGCGCTGGTCGATTCAGGGCGCGGGCCCAGGAGCTGCCACTAGAGTGGAATCCCTCCGCCGCGTTGGGGACTACAGGCGTAGACCTCCCTACTGACCAGCGGTTTCCCAGGCCCGGCGGGCGCGCGGGGGCGGCCCCCGCGGGCGGGTGCGATGCATCCGTCGTCACGCCTGGGGGTGACCTTTGGCCACGGCTACGCAGACTTCTGCTCCTACCCTGATCGGCTCGGTGCAGCGCGCACTGAGACTCCTGGAGGCCGTGGCCTCCCATGCGGAAGGCGCCCCGGCCAAACAGCTCGCCCGTGAGACGGGCCTTCCGCTCCCCACCACGTACCACCTGCTCCGCACCCTGACGCACGAGGGCTATCTGGTCCGCGAGAAGGGTGTGTTCGTCCTGGGCGACGCCGCGGTCCGACTCGCCGGCGGCGGAGATGTGCAGAATCGTCGCATCAAGATCGAGGACTCCCTTGCCCGTTGGCGGGATGTGATCGGTGTGCCGGTGTACTTCGCCCTCTACCGCGAGGGTGAGATCGAGCTCGTCGCCGTCGCCGACACTCCTTCCGCCCCCGCGGTCGAGGAATGGGCCGACTTTCGCGAGACCGCGCACGCCCATGCGATCGGGCAGTGCCTCTTGAGCCAACTCGATCTGAAATCTCGTCAAGACCACCTTGACCGCCACCCCGTGGAAGCCATCACTCCGTACACGCTGCGTAACCGCCGTGCGCTTTTGGAGCGTTTGGGCGGTTTGGGGCGAATGGAGCCCCTGGTGGAGCGTCAGGAATATGCACTCGGCACGGTCTGCGCCGCAATCCCCATCACTGCGGGCTCCACGGCGGCCGCAATGGCCATTTCCCTCCCCCTTCACCAGGAAGAACGGTTGCTCCCAGCAGTCGAGCAACTACGTACAGAGATCGGGAGGCTCTTCAGTTCGCTCGCGTTCTCTATCAGTATCTGAAAAATCACTCCTTGTGATCTGCTAGTGCTTACAGCACGATTGCGTCAAGAGGGCCACGGGGGATCATTCCTGGCCGTTTCGGTCACAGCTTTCAGCAGCTGTGTTTACACAACTGCTTCATCTACTGCGGGGTACATGATGCGAGAGTCGGTTCAGGCCGAGGTCCTGATGAGCTTCCTCGTCTCCGAGGAGCTCTCCTTCAAGATCCCGGTTGAACTCCGATACGAGACCCGGGATCCCTACGCGGTGCGGATGACCTTCCACCTCCCCGGGGACGCGCCTGTGACCTGGGCGTTCGGCAGGGAGCTGCTGCTCGACGGGATCAACCGGCCGAGCGGGGACGGCGATGTGCACATCGCCCCGACCGAGCCCGAGGGCCTCTCGGACGTCTCCATCCGGCTTCAGGTCGGCGGTGATCGTGCCCTGTTCCGGGCGAGCGCGCCGCCGTTGGTCGCCTTCCTCGACCGTACGGACAAACTGGTGCCACTCGGTCAGGAGCGGACACTCGGCGACTTCGAGGACAACCTGGAGGCGGCACTGGGCCGAATCCTGGCCGAGGAGAGCGCGGGCCCGGCCGCCTGAGCCGGCGCCCGTCCGCGGGTCCTGTCCCGACGCCCGGCCGCCTGAGCCGGCGCCTGTCCGCGGGTCCTGTCCCGGCGCCCGTCCGCGCACAGACTCGGCGCCCGTCCACGGGCGTTGCCCCGACGGCCGTCCACGCGCACTGTCCCCGTGTGCGTTCCCGCCACCGGCTCGGCGCCCGTCGACCCGTGCGTCTCACTTCGCACGGCGGCGCCGTCCGCCCCGTACCGCCGCGGGCTTCCTGCCGTCCGCGCTCGGCCTGCCTCCGTCGTCCGTGCGGTCGGCGGAGACCACCAGCGCCGCGAGCGCCGTGGTGAGCGGCACGGAGGCGACCAGACCGATCGATCCGACGAGCGTCCGGACGATCTCCTCGGCGACCAGCTCGCTGTTGGCCACCGTCCCCATGCTGCTCTGCGCGATGGAGAAGAGCAGCAGCAGCGGGAGGGCGGCACCCGCGTAGGCGAGCACCAGCGTGTTCACGACCGAGGCGATGTGGTCGCGGCCGATCCGGATCCCTGCCCGGTACAGCGCGCGCGGTCCCATGCCCGGGTCGGCCTGCTTCAGCTCCCAGACCGACGACGTCTGGGTGACCGTGACGTCGTCGAGCACACCGAGCGAACCGATGATCACCCCGGCCAGGAGCAGGCCGGACATGTCGATCTCCGGGTACAGGCCGTGGATCAGGCCGGTGTTGTCGTCGGTGTTGCCGCTCAGCGAGGCCCAGCCGATGAACACCGAGCCGAGCAGACCGATCAGCAGCAGGGAGATCAGGGTGCCGAGGACCGCGACCGAGGTCCGGGCCGAGAGCCCATGGCACATGTAGAGCGCGATCAGCATGATGGCGCTCGATCCGACCACCGCCACGACCAGCGGATTCGACCCGTCCAGGATCGCGGGCAGGATGAAGAACGTCAGGATCAGGAAGCTCACGACGAGCGCGATGAGGGCCATCACCCCCTTCAGCCGGCCGACGACCACGACGGCGACGGCGAAGATCCCGGCGAGCACCGCCATCGGGACCTTCCGGTTCACATCGGTGACCGAATACTGCAGATCGCGCGGGGCGTCGGGAGCGTACGCCACCACCACGCCCTGACCCTCGTGCAGTTGGCGCGGTGCGTCCGGCTGCACGATCTCGGTGAACGTACGGCCCTTCTCCGGGCCGCTGGTGACCTCGATGGTCGCCTTCGTGCACTCCCCCTGCTGTGCGTTGACCGCCTCGCGTCCCTGCGGGGTCGAGGTGTCACCGGTCGGCGGGACCTGCCCCGCGTTCACGGAGGCGCAGTCCACCTGCTCGGCGGCGACGACCTTGCCCTGCTCCGTCTGCCGGTCGAAACCGACGCCGGTCCGCTCGTGCGGAGGGGTGCCACCGGGCCACAGGACCACGAGTCCGACCACGACCGCCGTGGCGAAGGGGATCAGGATCGCGGCGATGACCCGGCGCAGATGCCGGGACACCGGGGTGGCGGGCCCATGACTGTGGCTGTGCCCGTGGGACCCCTGTGCCGGACCGTGCCCGTGCGATGCCTGCGTTGGACTTTGCCCGTGCGATCCGTGCGATCCATGCGTCGGACCGTGCCCGTGCGGTCCATGCGAACCGTGCGATCCGTGTGCCGGATCGTGCCCCTGAGAGCCATGTGGCTGAGCATGCCCATAGGGACTGTGGTCGTGGTCGTGGCCGTGCGGCTCGGGAGGCTGTTGGGGGGAAGTCACCGACCGATCATCGCAAGAACGGCGGGGGCCCACTGTTCAGCACGCCAGGGATGACGCTAGCGTGGTGGCACCTTTGCACACGCGGGAGCTCGGAGCACCGGGCTGAGAGGGCGCTGATCACCGTACGCGCGTACTGATGTACGTACGGGAGGAGGCTGCGCCGACCGCCGAACCTGTTACCGGGTAATGCCGGCGTAGGGAGATCGGTCTCATGACCATTCAGGATGCACGCACGCCTGCCTCCGAGCAGGACGACACCTCTGCCGACGGGGCCCGCACGCCGGGCTGGCACAAGGGGTACGTCCAGGGCTCGCGCCCCGACCTCAGGGTGCCGGTCCGTCAGGTGCACCTCACCAACGGCAAGGACGTCACGCTGTACGACACGTCCGGCCCGTACACCGACCCCACCGTCGACACCGACGTACGGCGGGGTCTTCCGCCGCTGCGCGAGAACTGGATCATCGCGCGCGGCGACACCGAGGAGTACGCGGGCCGCCCGGCCCGTCCCGAGGACGACGGCATCAAGCACACCTCGCCGCGCGGCGGGGGACTGAGGAACCTCGACGCGGTCTTCCCCGGCCGGCCGCGCGTGCCGCGCCGCGGCCGAGACGGCCAGGCCGTGACCCAGCTCGCGTACGCCCGCCGGGGGGAGATCACCCCGGAGATGGAGTACGTGGCGATCCGGGAGAACGTCTCCCCCGAGGTCGTACGGGAGGAGATCGCCGCGGGCCGCGCGGTGCTTCCGGCGAACGTCAACCACCCGGAGATCGAGCCGATGATCATCGGCAAGCGGTTCCTGGTGAAGGTCAACGCCAACATCGGCAACTCCGCCGTCACCTCCTCCATCGAGGAGGAGGTGGAGAAGATGACCTGGGCGACCAAGTGGGGCGCCGACACGGTCATGGACCTGTCCACCGGCCGCAACATCCACACCACCCGCGAGTGGGTCCTGCGCAACTCCCCCGTGCCGATCGGCACCGTGCCGCTCTACCAGGCCCTGGAGAAGGTCGACGGCCGCGCCGAGGACCTGACCTGGGAGATCTACAAGGACACGGTCATCGAGCAGGCCGAGCAGGGCGTGGACTACATGACGGTGCACGCCGGCGTGCTCCTGCCGTACGTGCCCCTCACCGCGCGCCGCAAGACCGGCATCGTCTCGCGCGGCGGCTCGATCATGGCCGCCTGGTGTCTCGCGCACCACAAGGAGAACTTCCTCTACACGCACTTCGAGGAGCTCTGCGAGATCCTTGCGACGTACGACGTCACGTACTCGCTCGGCGACGGGCTGCGCCCCGGCTCGATCGCGGACGCCAACGACGCGGCGCAGTTCGCGGAGCTGCGCACGCTCGGCGAGCTGAACACGATCGCCAAGCGGCACAACGTGCAGACGATGATCGAGGGCCCCGGGCACGTCCCGATGCACAAGATCAAGGAGAACATCGACCTCCAGCAGGAGATCTGCGAGGAGGCGCCGTTCTACACGCTCGGCCCGTTGACCACGGACGTCGCGCCCGCGTACGACCACATCACCTCCGGCATCGGCGCCGCGATGATCGCCTGGTGGGGCACGGCGATGCTCTGCTACGTCACGCCCAAGGAGCACCTGGGCCTGCCCAACCGCGACGACGTGAAGACCGGTGTCATCACGTACAAGATCGCGGCCCACGCGGCGGACCTCGCCAAGGGGCACCCGGGCGCGCAGGAATGGGACGACGCGCTCTCGGACGCGCGGTTCGAGTTCCGCTGGGAGGACCAGTTCAACCTGGCGCTCGACCCGGACACCGCGCGCGAGTTCCACGACGAGACGCTGCCGGCGGAGCCCGCGAAGACCGCGCACTTCTGCTCGATGTGCGGTCCGAAGTTCTGCTCGATGAAGATCAGCAGGAGCATCACGGAGCAGTTCGGCGGCGAGGCGGACGCCAGCCCGGAGGAGATCGAGGCCGGGATGCTGGAGAAGTCGAAGGAGTTCGCGGCCGCGGGCAACCGGGTGTACCTGCCGCTCGCGGAGACGGGCGGCAGCTCGGCCGACTGACCCGGCCCGCTGCGGAGGGGGGCCGGGCCGGACCACCAGCCCTGGCCGGGCCCGCCTCAGTGGAGGCGGCCCCTCAGGCCCACCGGTCCGGGGTCGGCTCGCCTCAGTGGAGGGGGGCCCGCCAGGCCACCAGGCCCGGCCGGCCCGATTCCGCGAAACCCACCGCGAACGGCTTGTCGCCGGCGTCCGTCACCAGATGGATGCTGCACTCCGTCACGCTGTCGCCCGGCGGGATCATCCGGGCGATCCAGTCGGACGGGCAGCCGGGGATCTCCGTGTCGAGGACGTAGGGGGTCTTCCCCGGTATCTGCCGACCGCCCTCGGTGAGCAGGCGGACGTGGCCGGCCTGGTTGGTGTAGAGGTCCTTCGACCCGGTGTTGGTGTAGGTGACCTTCACGTAGTACGGGACGCCGCGCCGCTCGTTCTCATCGAGGTCGAGGTCCAGGTCCGCGAGGTCGGCCGCGCTGCCCCGGCGTACCGAAACGAGCTTGGCCGGCAGTTCGAGGACGTCCTTGCCGGTGAGAACGCCATTCTCACCGGCGTCCCACCGGACGCGGACGACGTCTTCAGGCTCCGCCAGCCCCGCGGACGCCGCCTCGACACCGCCCGCGACGGGCCAGGCCGCGACCGCGCCGCCCTTGTCGAGGTAGCCGTCGGCGTTGTGCGTCAGCGACAGCACGCCGACGCCCTCGGGCAGTACGTAGGTCACGCAGGTGTTGAACGAGTCGCCGGGCGCCAGCGTCCGCGGCGCGGTGTCCGCGCAGGGCAGGTCGCCCCCGCCCGGCCTGCCACCGCTGACGTAGGCCTTCTCCCCGCGCGTCCAGTCGGTGCCGTTCAGGGCGAGGTCGTTGTCCACCATGTAGGCGGCGGGGATCTCCTTCCGGCCGGTGTTGGTGACCTCGAAGGTGAGGTAGTGGGGGACCATGCCCTTCAGTTCCCCGTCCACGCGTGCCCCCTGCATGTCCTCCTCCGCACCCCGGACCAGGCTCTTGACCGTGATCCTGACCTCGTACGACCGGCGGTCGGTGCCCGTGTGGACGACGTCCCGTGCGCCGGTCCGCACCGGCAGGTCCGTCCAGGAGTCGGGCCGCTTCGCGGTTCGCTCCGCGGCGGGCTTCTCCGCGGCTCGCTCCACGGCCCCGCCCGCGACGTGGTCCCCCGCGCACCCGGCGATGAGGGGGATCGACGCCGCGCCCATGGCGGCCTTCCTGACGTAGCTGGACAGGCGCATGGATTCCCTTTGCCGCACGAAGATCCGGATCCACCGGAGGACCGACGCATCGTAGGACGTCACAGCGGGTGCGGAGGCGGGTGGGGGCGGTGGGTGGGGCCGGTGGGACCCGGGAACCCCCGCCTGCTGAGCTGCGACCTTGCGCGGTTCGGGCCCGTTCTCTGCGTCTACCGTGGCCCGCATGGCAGTGAGATCCGTATGGCAGTGAGAGCAGGCGAGCCCCGCAGGTTCGGGGTGGCGGAGGCCGAGGCGAGACTCAGGTTCGAGACAGAGTTCCAGGAAGGAGGAGTCAGCCCTCGACGCAGGCTGCTCGCGCTCGACGGAGCACCGGCCTTCGAGCTCTCCTTCTCCTGCGGAACCTGTTGCTTCCTGTTCCGTCGGCTGGAGGGTGCCAACGCGACGCTCTCGATCGCGAGCATGAGTGAACGCCTCGCGGAGAAGCCGGTCGGCCTGGACGACGACATCCTCGACACGTTCGGCTCCTTGCTGCCGGAAGGCGACTACCTTCCTCTGCTGCTCACCGTCGAGCCACGCCTGGTCACCCCGGGGCAGGAAGGCGACTACTTCAGTGGTGAGCAGGTGGCCACCTGGGGGATCGACCAGTTCTGGGGGCTCCCGGAGCATCCGAGAGTCCCGTACTACCGGACGTTCGAGACCGCGGTCGACGCAGGGGCGCACCTCTACGAGTTCGTCGTGCCGATGGTGCCGCCGCTGTGGAACGAACGCGAACGCGTGGCCGAGTACGCGGAGCGGCTGAGGCGCGGGGCTGTCCCGACGGCGGTGGCCGTGTCCACGCTGGACCTGTGCGAGCCCGCGATCGCTCTCACCGCCACGGACGAGTACCGGCACTGGGGGCTGACGCACTTCCTGCTCGACGGCCACCACAAGCTGGAGGCGGCGGCATCGGTGGGACGCCCGGTGCAGCTGCTCTCCCTGCTGGCGCTGGACGAGGGTCTGGCCGGGACCGATGACTGCCACCGGCTGGCAGAGCTGCGAGCTCAGCCCCGCCAAGCCCGTGCCGCCGCTCGGTAGTTCCGGTTCGACCCGGGCGTCGACGAAGACCAGCCGAAGCCCCGCCCGACCTGTGGTCGTCGACAGCCTGACCCTCCGATGTGCAGGGGTCAGGTGCGCAGGTGCGCAGACATCGTGCCGCGGCCCGCGGCCCCTGTGAGTCGCGGGCCGGTGGTGTGTCAGGGGCCGGGCTGGCCGGTGGGTGGGGCGGTGGCGGCGAGGACGTCGCGGAGGAAGGGCAGGATGCCCCGCTCCAGGAGGGCGCGGCGCCAGGCCTCGCGGGCGCGGGACAGTTCGTCGTCCGGTGCGGCTGTGGGCGGACCGCCCCTGCTCACCTCGGCCGGGCTGTTGCGCAGGGCCGTCACGAGGAGCCCGGCGGCCGCGCCGAGCAGCCCGGCGGCCGCCACCGCGCCGAAGACCAGGCCGGCCGTGAGCAGCGTCGCCCCGAACGCCACGGTGGGGGCGATGGCGTGCAGGACCGCGCCGACCAGCAGGAAGATGAAGGCGGCCGCGCCCGCGAGGACCGGCACCATGACGGTGAGGATCGCGACGACACCGGGCCCGGGGCCCGGGCGGTCCGCGGAGGCCGGTGTCCTGGTCCCGAGGGCCGCGCGGTGCTGCTCGCGGACCTTCACGAAGTGGTCGTACTCGCTCGCCGCCGCGCTGGTGACCAGAGTTGTCGCGTTCAGGGTCAGGGAGCGCAGCTGGGCGAGTGTGAGCCGGGTTCCCGCTCCGGCGAGATCCGGACGTGCGTGGGCGGTGCTCAGTGCGTCGTCGAGGACCCGCTCGTACTCGGCGCGGTCCTCGGTCAGCAGGTGCGGAGCCACGTTCATGTGCATCCCCCGATGCTCCGTAGGCCCGGATCAGCCGTCGGAAACGGTCGGTTGGGCGGAAACGGAGGAGAGCCTGCTACGGATGGACCCGATGGTATTGCGGTGGTGCCACGCGCTGACAGGGTGTTTCCGGAATTCGACTTCCCCGGATGCGGAGGGTTATGCGTCAGCCGTTCAGCGGGAGTTGGACGACCAGTAGCTTTCCGGCCATGGTCACTCCGCCGTCCATCGCGATCGCCAGACCGTCCGCGTACACGTGCGGTCCGTCGACGAGCGGGCCCGAACTGCCCTCGCCTTCCTCCGTGCCGACCTGGCCGAGGAGGTACGGGATGGGGCTGTGGCCGTGCACGATCCGGGAGCCGCCGTAGGTGGAGAGCAGCTCCTGGACGGCCTGCGGGCCGCCCTCGTCGCGGAACGCGAAGCGCTTGGTGAACTTGCGGAAGACGTCCCAGACCTCGTCGGCGTCGTTCCGGTTGAGGATCTCGTGGACCGTGTCGTTGACGTCCTCGATGGTCTGGCCGTAGTCGAGGTACGCGGTGGTGTCGGAGTGCAGGAGGAGGTGGTCGTCCTCCTGCACGACGGCGTCGAGCCGGGACATCCAGTGCAGATGGACGTCCTGGAGCCGGTCCATGTCGTGCTTCTGGCCGCCGTTGAGCAGCCAGGCGGCCTGGAAGGTGGCGGTGCCCGCGCCGGAGTTCACCGGGGTGTCGCCGAAGCGCTTGGCACCGATGAGCAGCAGCTCGTGGTTGCCCATGAGGGCCTTGCAGTAGCCGCCGGCGGCGGCGGCCTCGGCGGAGAGGCGCATGACGAGGTCGATGACGCCGATGCCGTCGGGGCCGCGGTCGGTGAAGTCGCCGAGGAACCAGAGGCGGGCGTTGCCCGCGGCCCAGCTGCCGTTCTCGTCGATGAGTCCCTGGGCGTGGAGGGCCTCGACGAGTTCGTCGAGATAGCCGTGGACGTCGCCGACGACGAAGAGCGGGCCCGGGCCTTCGCCGCTCGCCGGGGCGGGCCCGGGAGCGGGTTCGGCGGCGACGGGGACCTGGACGGTGTCCCCGCGGTTGATGACCGGGAGGTCGCGCTCGGTCGGGGTGTAGCCCTCGGGCATCCCGCCCTCGGGGAACGCGTTCCCCGGGTGGCCGGTGGCGACGGAGACGATGGAGGAGCCGGCCGGGGCCTGAGCGGGGGCGTACGCCGGAGCGGTGAGACGTCCCAGATGCAGGGTCGGCTCGGCGGGCGCGGGCGCGGGCGGACCGGCCGTGGGAGCGGGCACGGTGGGCGCGTGCGGGGGTACGGCGGGGACGGTCGGCGGCACGGAGGCCGCGGGTACGGCCGCGGGCACCGGAGCGCCGACGGCGGCCGTGGGTCCGGCAGGTCCAGCGGGTACGGCCACGGGTGCGTGCTCCGGGGGAGCGGGTTCGGCCGGTGGCGGCACCGGCAGAGGCTCCGTGGTCGTCGGATCGGTGGCATGGCCCTGTACGGGCACGCGGGCGTACGGCGGTACGCGGAAGTCACGCAATGTCGCCGTGCGCACCACGGGCTCCTGCCCGGCCCCCTGAGTCATGGACCCCTCCACCACGGTCGCGATGCCCTGCACATCGCGGACCGGCCTGGTCGGGGTGGCCCGCGGTGTCGTGCGCCCATCATAGGAATGAGCTTCCTCCTGTGTGACGCACCAGGGGTGGTGAATCCGGGTCCACTCCGGGTTCACCGGTTGTTTCGCCCGAATTGAGAAGGTCGAGTCCAGGGTTGAGGCCGGTTGGGTGGCCGGTTTCGCCGTCCCGGCCCACGGGCAGGGGCGGGACGGCGGATTCGGTGGAGCCGGTTGGCGGGGTGTCAGTCCTTCGCGGGTGAGCGCGGCGGGCTGACGGTGGTGCGCGGTGAACGGCGCTGCGAGGAGGTGCGGACGATGAGTTCGGTCGGTATCACCTGCTCGACGGGGCCGTCGGTGTCGATCCCTTCGATGGCGTCGATGAGGAGCTGGACGACGGCCGTGCCGATCCGGCGCGGTTTGAGCGAGAGCGTCGTGATGGGCGGTTCGGTGGTGGCGTAGACGGTCGACTCGCTGCAGCAGACCAGCAGCAGGTCGTCCGGGACGCGCAGCCCGTAGCGGCGCGCGGCCGCGAGGAGGTCGGTTCCGTTGGGGTCGAAGAGGCCGTACACGGCGTCGGGCCGGTCCGGTCGGGCGAGCAGCCGGTCGGCCGCGACGGCACCCGCGCACGGGTCGTGCGCCGGATAGGCCTCGTAGACGGGGTCCTGGCCCACCCGCTCGCACCAGTTGAGGTACGCGGTGGTGGACAGGCGGGTGTAGGTGTCGGTGGTGGTTCCGGTGAGGAGACCGATGCGGCGGGCGCCGGCGTCGGCGAGGTGGTCGAGCAGATCGAGGACGGCGGCTTCGTGGTCGTTGTCGACCCAGGCCGTGACCGGAAGGGTGCCGGCGGGGCGTCCGTCGGAGACGACGGGCAGGCCCTGCCGGACCAGTTCGGTGACGACCGGGTCGTGGTCGGAGGGGTCGATGACGACGGTGCCGTCGAGGGCGACGTTCGACCAGACGTCATGGCGGGATGTGGCGGGGAGGATGACCAGGGCGTAGCCCCGCGCGAGCGCCGCCGATGTGGCTGCTCTGGCCATCTCCGCGAAGTACGCGAATTCGGTGAAGGTGAAAGGTTCATCCCCGTACGTGGTCACGGTCAGGCCGATGAGTCCCGACTTCCCGGTGCGGAGCGTGCGGGCCGCCGCGGACGGGCGGTAGCCCAGCCGGTCGGCGACCTCGCGCACGTGACGGCGGGTGGCGTCGGGGAGTCGGCCCTTGCCGTTGAGCGCGTCGGAGACAGTCGTGATGGAGACCCCGGCGGCGGCGGCCACGTCCCGGATGCCTGCCCGGCCCTGCCGGCTTCCCCGGGTCTGTGCCCGGCTCACCTGGTGCTTCCCTGCTGCTGTCATGGCGAGCCGATAGTAGGGCGATGAGAGGTGGTTGGGCCGGTCGCATATGCAGGCGTTGACAGGCACGTTTCTGCATGGCCGAAGGGCGCCAATAGGCAAGGAATCCAAGGTAGTTAGGGTCTTCGCCATGGGACCTGTGGTTGCCGAACGGCGTAGGCCTGGTGTGGGGGCGAGGTCTCGAAGAGGTCTCAACTCACCTCTACGGGGGATGCGCGCCACGGCGCCCGCCACCGGCGCGCGCCACCCGGACGCGCGCTCCCCCCGGTTCGGGGGCACGGCGAGGGTGTCGCCGGGGGCGGCTCGCGAGGCGGCTCCCCGGGTCGCTTCCCGGCCGCCCCGGGGGCCGGCCGGGGTGGCGCGGCGGGTGGCGTGCGAGGGGCGGCCGTCGGGTCGCCGGGTGGTGCGCCGGGGACGCGGCCGTCGGGGTGGTGCGCCGGGGAATCGCGCCGATGTCGCTCGGGCGCCGCTCTCAGGGGTCGGTTTCGAGTCGCCGGGGACGCGGCCGTCGGGGTGGTGCGCCGGGGAATCGCGCCGATGTCGCTCGGGCGCCGCTCTCAGGGGTCGGTTTCGAGTCGCTCAGGCGGCCGCTCCCGGGGGTGGTCCCGGGTCGCCGGGCGCTGTTCCCGGAGGTCCTTCGGAGGGCGGGCGGGCGTCGTTCCCCGAGGTCGTGTCCACAGCGTGTCCCTCCTGTTGTCCACAGCCCATTCGCAGCGGAGGGGAATCCTCTTAAGGTGAGGAGTATTGGCGGTACGGACGGTCGAGGAGGCCACAGAGTGAGCGAGACCAGCGGGACCAGCGGGACGAGCACGGGCCCGAAGCTGCGCGCCGAGCTGGACGGCGTCCCCACCTACAAGCCGGGCAGGCCGGCGGCCTCGGGCGGTCCCGTGGCCTTCAAGCTGTCCTCCAACGAGAACCCGTATCCGCCGCTGCCGGGCGTCATGGAGACCACGCTGGCCGCCGCCGCGAACTTCAACCGCTACCCGGACATGGCCTGCACGGGGCTGACGGAGGAGCTGGCCGACCGCTTCGGCGTGCCCGTCTCGCACCTGGCCACCGGCACCGGCTCGGTCGGCGTCGCCCAGTCGCTCCTCCAGGCCACCTCCGGCCCCGGCGACGAGGTCATCTACGCCTGGCGTTCCTTCGAGGCGTACCCGATCATCACGCAGATCAGCGGGGCCACCTCGGTACAGGTGCCGCTCACCGAGGGCGAGGTGCACGACCTCGACGCGATGGCCGCGGCCATCACCGACAGGACCCGGCTGATCTTCGTCTGCAACCCCAACAACCCCACGGGCACCGCGGTGCGCCGGGCCGAGCTGGAGCGCTTCCTCGACCGGGTGCCCTCCGACGTCCTGGTCGTGATCGACGAGGCGTACCGCGAGTTCGTCCGTGACACCGACATCCCGGACGGCATCGAGCTGTACCGCGACCGGCCGAACGTCGCCGTGCTGCGCACCTTCTCCAAGGCGTACGGCCTGGCGGGGCTGCGGGTCGGCTTCGCGGTCGCCCACGAGCCGGTGGCGGCGGCGCTGCGCAAGACGGCCGTGCCGTTCGGCGTGAGCCAGCTGGCGCAGGACGCGGCGGTGGCCTCGCTGCGGGCCGAGGACGAACTGCTCGGCCGGGTCGGCTCCTTGGTGGCCGAGCGCGAGCGGGTCCACGCGGGTCTCGTGGGGCAGGGCTGGACCGTGGCGGACACCCAGGCGAACTTCGTCTGGCTGCGGCTCGGCGAGCGGACCCTGGACTTCGCGGCCGAGTGCGAGCGGCACGGGGTGATGGTGCGGCCGTTCGCCGGCGAGGGCGTGCGCGTCACGATCGGCGAGACCGAGGCGAACGACCTGTTCCTGAAGGCGGCCGAGGGCTTCCGCAAGGAGAGCTGATCACTCGCTGGCGCGCACCGACCGGTGGTGGCGACCGGCCGGTGAAGCCGACCCGCACTGCCGCCGAGCGGCGGTCGACGCCTGTCAGGTGTCGGCGAGCTCCACCCGGATCGGGTCGCCGTCCCGCACGGTGGCCAGGATCCGGGGGTCGCCGTCCAGCGCGCCCAGGACGTTGCAGGGGCTCGCGAGCCGGCACTCCTCGCCCCGTGAGATCGGGGTGGGGCCGTAGGGGAGGGCGAGTGCGTCGCCCTCCGTCCAGAAGGCCACCGTGCCGGGGGCGACGACCTGTCGCGCCCCGTCCTCGACGGAGGCGGAGACCGGAGTGTCGAAGTAGACCTCCTCGCCCCAGGTCCGAGCGGTGGAGAAGATCGGGAGAGCCCCCGCGAGCGCTGTGCTCGTGGGGGTTTCCTCAAGGGTGGCCGTGGTGTGTCCGGCCGGCCAGACGATGCGTATCCCAAGGGTCATGCCCCGGATTCAACAATATGTTGAAGGTCCTGGGAAGAGGTGACCTTTGGTGGAGGGGACCCCGGCTGAAGGTACGGATTTCGTATGAGCAATAATGCTTGTGAATGTGAACGCGTTCACAAGCGTGTCATGGTTCGTCCCGTATTGGGTGGGATGAGCCGGGCAAACTGCCGATGTGACCACGGCGATGTAAGGAGAAAACGACGTGGACCTCGCTCTGGCGCCAGAGACCCTGGCGCGCTGGCAGTTCGGCATCACCACCGTCTACCACTTCCTCTTCGTCCCCCTGACGATCTCCCTCGCCGCGCTCACCGCAGGTCTCCAGACCGCATGGGTCCGCACGGAGAACGAGAAGTACCTCCGGGCGACGAAGTTCTGGGGCAAGCTCTTCCTGATCAACATCGCCATGGGTGTCGTCACCGGCATCGTGCAGGAGTTCCAGTTCGGCATGAACTGGTCCGACTACTCGCGCTTCGTCGGTGACATCTTCGGTGCGCCGCTCGCCTTCGAGGCGCTGATCGCCTTCTTCTTCGAGTCGACCTTCATCGGTCTGTGGATCTTCGGCTGGGACAAGCTCCCCAAGCGGATCCACCTCGCCTGCATCTGGATGGTGTCGATCGGCACCATCCTCTCCGCGTACTTCATCCTCGCGGCGAACTCCTGGATGCAGCACCCGGTGGGTTACCGGATCAACGAGGAGCGCGGCAGGGCCGAGCTCACCGACTTCTGGCAGGTGCTCACCCAGAACACCGCCCTCACCCAGTTCTTCCACACCATGACGGCGGCCTTCCTGGTCGGTGGCGCGTTCATGGTCGGCATCTCCGCCTTCCACCTGGCACGCAAGAAGCACATCCCGGTGATGCGGACCTCGCTGAGGCTCGGCCTGATCACCCTGATCATCGCCGGCCTCGGCACCGCCATCAGCGGTGACCTGCTCGGCAAGGTCATGTTCAAGCAGCAGCCCATGAAGATGGCCGCCGCCGAAGCGCTCTGGGACGGCGAGGCGCCCGCGCCGTTCTCGATCTTCGCGTACGGCGATGTCGACAAGGGCCACAACAAGGTGGCCATAGAGATCCCGGGCCTGCTGTCGTTCCTGGCGAACGACGACTTCAGCTCGTACGTCCCGGGCATCAACGACATCAACAAGGCCGAGCAGGAGAAGTTCGGCCCCGGCGACTACCGGCCCAACATCCCCGTCGCCTACTGGGGATTCCGCTGGATGATCGGCTTCGGCATGGCCTCGCTGACCATCGGCATGATCGGTCTCTGGCTGACCCGCAAGAAGTTCATGCTGGCGCCGGGGCTGCGGACCGGTGAGGACGAGGTGCCGAACCTGGTCCTGTTCAAGCGGAAGGCGCTCAGCCCCCGCCTGGGCAAGTGGTACTGGATCATCGCCCTCTGGACCATGGCGTTCCCTCTGATCGCCAACTCCTGGGGCTGGATCTTCACCGAGATGGGCCGTCAGCCCTGGGTCGTGTACGGCGTGCTGCGCACCCGGGACGCGGTCTCCCCCGGCACCACCACGGCCGAGGTGCTCACCTCGATGATCGTCTTCACCGCGCTGTACGCCGTGCTCGCCGTGATCGAGGTCAAGCTCCTCGTGAAGTACATCAAGGCCGGCCCGCCGGAGCTCACCGAGGACGACCTCAATCCGCCCACCAAGATCGGCGGGGACTCTCGTGACCCCGACCGCCCCATGGCCTTCTCGTACTGAGGCTCAGGAGATCGAGGCATGGAACTCCACGACGTCTGGTTCGTACTCATCGCCGTCCTCTGGATCGGCTACTTCTTCCTCGAGGGCTTCGACTTCGGGGTCGGCGTCCTCACCAAGCTGCTCGCTCGCGACCGGGTCGAGAAGCGGGTCCTCATCAACACCATCGGACCCGTCTGGGACGGCAACGAGGTGTGGCTGCTCACCGCCGGCGGTGCGACCTTCGCCGCGTTCCCCGAGTGGTACGCGACGCTGTTCTCGGGCTTCTACCTGCCCCTGCTGATCATCCTGGTCTGCCTGATCATCCGGGGTGTCGCCTTCGAGTACCGGGCCAAGCGGCCCGAGGAGAACTGGCAGCGCAACTGGGAGCAGGCGATCTTCTGGACCTCGCTGATCCCCGCGTTCCTCTGGGGTGTGGCCTTCGGCAACATCGTCCGAGGCGTGAAGATCGACGCGGACATGGAGTTCGTCGGGAGCTTCTGGGAGCTGCTCAACCCGTACGCGCTTCTCGGCGGCCTGGTCACGCTGACGCTCTTCACCTTCCACGGCGCGGTCTTCGTCTCCCTCAAGACGGTCGGCGACATCCGGATCCGGGCCCGGGCGCTCGCGCTCAAGCTGGGCCTGGTCACGGCGGTGGTCGCGCTCGGCTTCCTGATCTGGACCCAGGTCGACACCGGGGACAGCTGGAGCCTCGTCGCGATGCTGATCGCCGTGGTGGCCCTGGTCGGGGCGATCGTCGCGATCAAGGTGGGGCGTGAGGGCTGGTCGTTCGCGCTCTCGGGCGTCACCATCACCGCAGCCGTGGCGATGCTCTTCCTCGCGCTCTTCCCGGACGTCATGCCGTCTTCGCTCGACCCGGAGTGGAGCCTTACCGTGACGAACGCGTCGTCGAGCCCGTACACGCTCAAGATCATGACCTGGTGCGCGGCGATCGCGACCCCGCTGGTGCTGCTCTACCAGAGCTGGACCTACTGGGTGTTCCGCAAGCGGATCGGTACGCAGCACATCGCCGGGTCCCACTAGCCGGCCCTTTCCAGGGAGCATGTTTCACGTGAAACCGATCGATCCGCGCCTGCTCCGGTACGCCAGGGCAACCCGTGTGTTCCTGATCGCGGTGGTCGCGCTCGGCCTCGTCGGGGCGGCGCTGGTCATCGCCCAGGCGATGCTCATCGCCGAGATCGTGGTGGGGTCCTTCCAGAAGGGCCAGTCGGTTTCCGCCCTGACCACCCCCCTGCTGCTGCTCGCGGGCGTCGCAGCGGCACGGGGGCTGGTCTCCTGGCTGACCGAGCTCGCCGCCCACCGGGCGAGCGCGGCGGTCAAGTCCGAACTCCGCGGTCGGCTCCTCGACCGCGCGGCCGCGCTCGGGCCGGGCTGGCTCAGCGGCCAGAAGGCCGGTTCGCTGATCGCCCTCGCCACGCGGGGCGTGGACGCCCTCGACGACTACTTCGCCCGCTATCTGCCCCAGCTCGGGCTCGCGGTCGTCGTGCCCGTGGCCGTGCTGGCCCGGATCGTGACCGAGGACTGGGTCTCGGCGGCGATCATCGTCGTCACCCTGCCGCTCATCCCGGTCTTCATGATTCTCATCGGCTGGTACACCCAGGCCCGGATGGACCGGCAGTGGAAGCTGCTCTCCCGGCTCTCCGGGCATTTCCTGGACGTGGTGGCCGGACTTCCCACCCTCAAGATCTTCGGCCGGGCGAAGGCCCAGGCCGAGTCGATCCGCGCGATCACCTCGGAGTACCGCCGGGCGACCCTGCGCACGCTGCGGATCGCCTTCCTCTCCTCCTTCGCGCTTGAACTCCTCGCGACCCTGTCGGTCGCGCTCGTCGCCGTGACCATCGGCATGCGGCTCGTCCACGGCGAACTCGATCTCTACACCGGTCTCGTCATTCTGATCCTGGCGCCCGAGGCGTATCTGCCGCTGCGGCAAGTCGGCGCGCAGTTCCACGCGGCGGCGGAGGGGCTCGCGGCGGCGGAGGAGATCTTCGACGTCCTGGAGGAGCCGGTACGGGACGGCGGTGGGAACGAGGCCCCGGAGTCCGTACGGCTGGAGCTGACGGGCGTGACGGTACGTCATGCCGGGCGCACCGAGCCCTCGCTGGACGCGATGTCCCTGACGGTCGAGCCCGGGGAGACGGTGGCCCTGGTCGGGCCGAGCGGGGCCGGGAAGTCGACGCTGCTCGATGTCGTCCTCGGCTTCGCCGAGCCGGAGGAGGACGGTTCCGTACGGGTCGGGGGCGAGCCGCTCGCCTCGCTCGACCTGGAGGCCTGGCGGTCACGGATCGCCTGGGTGCCGCAGCGGCCGTACCTCTTCGCGGGGACGATCGCCGAGAACGTGCGGCTCGCGCGCCCGGACGCCTCGGACGAGGCCGTACGGGGAGCCCTGCGGGACGCCGGGGCCGACGGGTTCGTCTCGGGGCTGCCGCAGGGGCTCGACACCGCCCTCGGTGAGGACGGGGCCGGACTCTCGGCGGGGCAGCGGCAGCGGCTCGCGCTGGCGCGGGGATTCCTCGCCGACCGGCCGGTCCTGCTGCTCGACGAGCCGACGGCGGCGCTGGACGGGGAGACGGAGGCGGGAGTCGTCGACGCGGTGCGGCGGCTGGCGGCCGGGCGGACCGTGCTGCTGGTGGCGCACCGGCCGGCGTTGCTCGCGGTGGCGGACCGGGTGGTGACGGTGACCCGGACCGCCGCGGCCGTCACGGCCGGCGCGGCTCCGTCGGGCCCGACGGCCGACGGCGAGGACGCCCGTGACGCGGGTACGGAGCCGGAGCGCGGCGCCGCCGCGG
The DNA here is from genome assembly GCF_055574655.1 of Streptomyces sp. NPDC029956. NCBI lineage: Bacteria > Bacillati > Actinomycetota > Actinomycetes > Kitasatosporales > Streptomycetaceae > Streptomyces > Streptomyces sp. NPDC029956. Next base: position 234,334 of record NZ_JBVHZJ010000004.1, read on the forward strand.
AGGTGTACCCCCCTGTTCCGCCCCGTGAGGAACAGCCGCCCGCACCGGGCGGGTCGGTTCTCACCCGGGTTCGGGGCATGGCCGGGGAGCTCAAGGGGCGGATGGGACTCGCCCTGCTGCTCGGGAGTCTGGCGCTCGGATCCGCCGTGGGGCTCATGGCCGTGTCCGGATGGCTCATCTCGCGCGCCTCCGAACAGCCTCCCGTGCTCTATCTGATGATGGCCGTCACCGCCACGCGTGCGTTCGGCATCGGGCGGGCCGTCTTCCGGTACGCCGAGCGGCTCGTCTCGCACGACGCCGTCCTCCGGATGCTCGCCGAGCTCCGGGTCTCCGTCTACCGGCGCCTGGAGCGGATCGCACCCGCCGGGCTGCGCCGCACGCGCCGCGGGGACCTGCTCTCCCGGCTCGTCCAGGACGTCGACGCGCTCCAGGACTACTGGCTCCGCTGGCTGCTCCCGGCGGGCGCCGCACTCGTCGTGGGCGTCGCCTCCGCCGGGTTCACCGCCTGGCTGCTGCCCGAGGCCGGTGCCGTCCTCGCCGTGGGCCTGCTCGTCGCGGGTGTTCTCGTGCCGGCGGTCAGCGGTGCGCTCGCCCGCCGCGCCGAACGGCGGCTCGCCCCCGCGCGCGGCGCCCTGGCGACCGCCGTGGCCGATCTGCTGCGCGGCTGCGCCGAACTGACCGTGGCCGGCGCCCTGCGCGACCGGATCGAACGGACGCGGGCCGCCGACCGTACCCTCACCGGCATCGCCTCCCGGCAGGCCGCGGCCGCCGCACTCGGCGCCGGACTCTCGGCCCTGATCTGCGGCCTGACGGTCGCGGCGGCCGCGGTCGTCGGCGTCCGCGCCGTGGCGGACGGGCGGCTCGACGGGGTGGCCCTCGCCGTGGTCGTCCTCACGCCGCTCGCCGCCTTCGAGGCCGTCACCGGACTCCCGCTCGCCGTCCAGTACCGGCAGCGCGTCAAGCACAGCGCCGAGCGGGTCTTCGAGGTGCTCGACGCCCCCGTCCCCGTACACGAGCCGGCCCGGCCCGAGACTCCCCCGGCGAGCCCGTTCCCGCTCGAACTGTCCGGGCTCTCCGCCCGGCACGCAGGGCAGGACCGGGATGCCCTCGCCGACTTCCGTCTCACCCTGGACGCCGGACACCGGGTCGCCGTCGTCGGCGCCTCGGGCTCCGGCAAGACCACGCTCGCCCAGGTGCTGCTGCGGTTCCTGGACGTCGAGCACGGCATGTACCGGCTCGGCGGAGTGCCCGCCCGGGAACTCGACGGCGACGCCGTACGGCGGCTCGTCGGCCTCTGCGCCCAGGACGCCCACCTCTTCGACAGCTCCGTCCGCGAGAACCTGCGACTCGCCCGTACCGGGGCGAGCGACGACGAACTGCGCGAGGCGCTCCGCCGGGCCCGGCTGCTCGACTGGGTCGACGGACTCCCGGACGGGCTCGACACCCTCGTGGGCGAGCACGGCTCCCGGCTGTCCGGCGGTCAGCGGCAGCGCCTCGCGCTCGCCCGCGCGCTGCTCGCCGACTTCCCCGTCCTCGTCCTCGACGAGCCGGCCGAGCACCTGGACCTGGCCACCGCCGACGCGCTCACCGACGATCTGCTCCGGGCCACCGAAGGCCGTACGACCGTTCTCATCACCCACCGGTTGCACGGACTCGACGCGGTCGACGAGGTGCTCGTCCTGGACGAGGGAAGGACGGTGCAGCGCGGCCCGTCCGCGGAACTCGCCGAGGCGGACGGTCCCCTGCGCCGGATGCTGGAAAAGGAGCGGGAGACCGATCTGCTGGCCGTCGGCGCGGGCGCGGGGACGACCCTCGGGAGCGACCGGGAGCACCCTGGGCCGCGACCGTAGGCCTCGGCTGACTTTTCTCGCCAAATAGGACTTACTAGGCTCAAGCCCATGACCGCCGCAGCGTCCGACGCCCCGGACCCCCTGGAAGCCGCCACCCAGGCCACCCGCAGCCTCCAGGGGCTGTCCACGGAGCTCACGGCCCGCGTGCCGCAGCTCCTGGAAGCCATGCGCTCGGTGGGCACCGGGCTCGAACTCCACTCCACCCTCGACCGCATCTGCGAGACCGCCGCCGAACTCGCCGACGCCCGCTACGCCGCCATCGGCGTCGTCGACGAGGAGGGCAAGGGCCTCTCGGACTTCGTCACCTTCGGCGTCGACGAGGAGACGGCCCGCCGGATCGGGCACCGCCCCGACGGCCACGCCGGACTGCTCGGTGCGCTCATCCGCGACCCCCAGACGATCCGCCTCTCCGACCTCTCCGCCGACCCGCGCTCAGCGGGCTTTCCTCCCGGACACCCGCCGATGCGGACCTTCCTCGGCGTCCCCATCCGGGTCCAGGGCGAGATCTTCGGCAATCTGTACCTCGCGGAGAAGCGGGGCGGCGGCGAGTTCAACGACTACGACGTCCACATGGTCCGGGTGCTCGCCACCGAGGCGGGCATCGCCATCGGCAACGCCCGCCTGTACGAGGCCGCCCGCCAGCGCGAACGGTGGATCGACGGCTCCGTCGCCGTCACCACCGCGCTGCTCTCCGGCGGGGACGCGGACGACGCCCTCACGGTCGTCGCCGAGCAGGCCCGCCGCCTCGCCGACGCCGACGCGGGGATCGTGATGCTGCCCGCCGAGGACGGCGGCCTGGAGATCGTCGCCGTCTCCTCGCCCCGGCCCACGAAGTCACTGGGCGTGGTGATCCCGCCCGAGAGCGCCGTGGTGCGGCGGCTGCTCGACGGCGAGGCGGTCTTCGTGGCGGACGCCTCGAGGGACCCGCGCATGATCAGCCGGCTGACCTCCCCGTACGGCCCCAGCATGATGCTGCCGCTGCAGAGCGGCGGGCGGGTGCTCGGCGCGCTCGCCACTCCCCGGGTACGGGGCGGGCGCCCGTTCACCGAGACGGAGCGGACACTCGCCACCCAGTTCGCCTCGCAGGCGGCGCTTGCCCTGATGATGGCCGACGCACAGCGGGACCGGGAGCGCCTCGCCGTGTACGAGGACCGCGACCGGATCGCCCGTGACCTGCACGATCTCGTCATCCAGCGGCTCTTCGCCACCGGCATGATGCTGGAGAGCGCTCAGCGCCGGTCGATCGTGCCGGCCGTGCGCGAGGGTGTCGGCAAGGCCGTGGACGAGCTGGACGTGACCATCCAGGAGATCCGTACGGCGATCTTCGCACTCCAGCAGGGCCCCGCCGAGGCCCCGTCGGGGTTGCGTACGCGCGTCCTGCGGGAGATCAACATGGCGGCCGTGCCGCTGGGCTTCAAGCCAGCGCACCGCTTTCTCGGCGCGATCGACGCGACGGTCGGCGAACTCACCGGCAAGAACCTCATCGCCGCTCTACGAGAGGCGCTGTCCAACGCCTTCCGGCACGCGGAGGCGAGCCGGATCGAGGTGGTCGTCGACGCCGGCGTCACCCTGCCCGACGGCTCCGCCGGGGTACGGCTCGAGGTCGCCGACGACGGCATCGGCATCCCGGCGGGCGGGCGGCGCAGCGGACTGCGCAACCTGGCACGCCGGGCCGAGTCGCTGGGCGGCGCGAGCTGGTGCGGGCCGGGCATCGGGGAGGACGGCGGCGGGACGACGGTGGTGTGGGAGGCGCCGCTCTAGGAGTTCTGCGGTGCCGTGGTTCCGGCCGCGCGCAGTGCGTCGGCCACCAGCTGTTCGACGACGACGGCCACCCCGTCCTCGTTGTTGCCGACCGTACGGCCGGAGGCGGCGGCGATCACATCGGGGTGCGCCTCGCCCATCGCGTACGAACGTCCCGCCCAGCTCAGCATCTCGATGTCGTTCGGCATGTCGCCGAAGGCCGCGACCTCGTCGGACGTGATCCCGCGCTCGGCGCAGCAACGGGCCAGGGTGGACGCCTTGGAGACGCCGAGACCGCTGATCTCGATGAGGGCGGAGGGTCCCGAGCGGGTGAACGAGGCCCGGTCTCCCGCGGCCTCCCTGGCCAGCGCGAGGAAGGCGTCGGGGTCGAGGTCCGGGTGCTTGGCGAGCAGCTTCAGGACCGGGGCCGCGGCACCGGGAGCCTCCTCGAAGAGGAGCTTCTCGGCGGTGGCGACGGTCGCCCCGGGGTCGAGGTGGAAGGGCGGGTAGTGCGGCTCGTAGTGGATGCCGGTGGTGAGCTCGACCGCGAAGGAGGTTCCGGGCGCGGCGGCGCGCAGGGCCACGACGACGTCCATGGCGGCCGGCCGCTCCAGCGGGCGCACCTCGATGAAGGTGCCTCCGTCGTGGAGGTCGACGACGGCGGCGCCGTTGGCGCAGATCGCGAGGCCGTGGCCGTGGACGTGGTCGCTGACGACGTCCATCCAGCGGGCCGGCCGGCCGGTGACGAAGAAGACCTCGATCCCGGCCCGCTCGGCGGCGGCGAGGGCGGCGACCGTGCGCTCGGACAGGGACTTGTCGTCGCGCAGGAGCGTGCCGTCGAGGTCGGTGGCGATCAACCGGACCGTCGGGGCGGGCGTGCGCGGGGAACGGGGAGTGGTCACCGCACCATTCTTCCGCACCGAGCGCACGGGCGTGCGGGGAGCCGCACATATGAGTGGCCGGTTTTCGGGCGGGCCCTTCCCCGGCGGCCGGGTGCATACGCCCCGACGTGGCCGTAAACGTCCGTTCGTTTTCGGGCTGACGGGGAAGATCCCTGAGAGCTGATGACGTCTCAAGGGGGCGGGGCATGGGCTCGGGCCGGAGAAACGACGAGTGCGACTCCTGCGGTGCGCCGTACGGGACATGGGTCCCGAGTCTCGGCATGCTCCTCTGCCCGCGGTGCGAGGGAGCGGGCGCGGCGCATCCCGTCCGTGACCCGGTGCTGGTGGGGGACGTCCTGGCGGGTCTGGTCGACGCCGCGTCGCTCGCGGCGCGCGGCGGCGGCGTCGTGCGGGACATCCGCTTCGGGGAGGCGATACGGGACGTACGGCGGGCGGCCGCCGGGGTGCCGGAGCCCCGTTCCGGGGGATCCGCACCCTCCGGACCGGGAGCGGCGGGGCCGGCCTCCTCCGCCTGTCGGCGGTGCGGGGGTCGCGGCGCCTGGCACCGGACGGTGCGGGGCCGCTGGATCATGATCGAGCCCGGGGAGCTGACCACCGCCGCCGTCCCGGCGGGCAGCCGGTGGCGGGTCGCGGGGGACGGCACCGCCGTCAACCTGGGTTCCGCCGTGCCGTCGGACACGTGCCGGGTCAGCCACTTCGACGTCTGTGCGGCGGGTCCGGAACCGGTGGGCTCTCCTGTCCTGCTGGCCCTGTGGCGCGGCCACGCCCGGCGGATCGCCTGATCCACCGGGAGAGCACCGCGGCGAACGCACGCCGAGGTCGTCCGCGGTCGGCGCCGGCTGACCGGACGCCTCCGCTACCAGACGCCTCCGTGACCGGACGTCGCCGTCTGCCGGGTAGCGCGTCCGCGACCGTCCGTCGTTGTCGGCTGACCGGAAAACGCCGGCGTCGGGTGCCCGAGCGCCGGCGTCGGGCCGTCAGCCCAGCTGGGCGAGCGCCTCCGTGGCGATCTGCTCGAAGACCTGCTGGTCGGCGGCGAAGTCCGAGTCCGGGATCGGCCAGTGGATCACGATCTCGGTGAACCCCAGCTCGCGGTGGCGCCCCGCGAAGTCGACGAACGCGTCCACGGACTCCAACGGGCGGCCGCGGTCCGGCGTGAAGCCCGTCAGCAGGACCTTGTCGAGCTCGGCCACCTCGCGTCCGGTGTCGGCGCACGCCTTGCCGAGCTTCTCGATCTGGCCGCGCAGCGCCGCCACCGACTGCTCCGGGGTGCCTTCCTCGAAGATCTTCGGATCACCCGTCGTCACCCAGGCCTGCCCGTACCGGGCCGCCAGCTTGAGTCCGCGCGGGCCGGTCGCCGCGACGGCGAACGGCAGGCGGGGGCGCTGGACGCAGCCGGGGATGTTCCGGGCCTCGTCCGCCGAGTAGAAGGTGCCCCGCTGGGTCACCGCGTCCTCGGTGAGGAGTCGGTCGAGCAGCGGCACGAACTCGGCGAAACGGTCGGCACGCTCCTTCGGCGTCCACGGCTCCTGACCCAGTGCGGTGGCGTCGAAGCCGTTGCCGCCCGCGCCGATGCCGAGGGTGATCCGTCCGTCGGAGATGTCGTCGAGCGCCATCAGCTCCTTGGCGAGCGTCACCGGGTGGCGGAAGTTCGGCGAGGTCACGAGCGTGCCGAGTCGGATCCGCTCGGTGGCCGTGGCCGCCGCCGTGAGGGTGGGCAGGGCCCCGAACCACGGGCCGTCCCGGAAGGTCCGCCAGGACAGGTGGTCGTAGGTGTAAGCGGCGTGGAAGCCGAGTTCTTCGGCCCGCTGCCAGGTCTTCTGCCCCTCGCTCCATCGGTGGATGGGGAGGATCACCGTACTCAAGCGCATGACTGCCACGATACGCGCGGGAGGTTCAGCGGACGTTGCGGTTCATCCAGGGGGTGAGGGAGGCCCCGGGGACGAGTTCCTTGTACGTCTCCTCGCCGGGCAGCGGGACGACCAGCCACCAGCCGGGAGGGAAGAAACGTCCCTTCACGTGGGCGGTGCCGCCGTGGACCGCGCGGACGAAGGCGGGGACGGAGTCGCGGGGGACGTCCGCGAACTCGATGCCGTCGACGGTGATCCGGGCATCGTCCTCGGGGAAGATCTGGACGGTGACGGAGGGCGAGCCGCCCAGTTCGACGTAGGCCTCGTGCGGCAGCGAGCCGTCGTCGTCGAGAACGGCGAACGCACCGGAGGACGTACGCCGGGACGTCTGGTCCGCGCCGATGTCCTCGGACACCGTCATCTCCAGGTTGAACTCCTGGGCGAGCGTGCGGATCGCCACGACGGCTGCTTCGGTGCTGGGCAGGTGCGGGTGAGCCATGGAAGCGATCATGCCTCAGCCGGTCCGGTCAGGGCAGCCTTTGCCACCGACCGGTCTGCCACCGACCGGTCTGCCACCGACCGGTCTGCCACCGACCCGTCTGCCACCGACCCGTCTCAGCCGGGAAAACGGAGGAACTCCGGCGGGACGCTGTCCGCGAGCCAGACCCCGTTGGCGCTGACGCGGAAGACGTGCCCGGCCCGGTGCATCGCGCCGGCGTCCACGGCGATCACGACCGGACGGCCGCGGCGTGCGCCGACCCGGGTCGCGGTCTCCCGGTCGGGGGAGAGGTGGACGTGGTGGCGGGCCATGGGGCGCAGGCCCTCCGCCCGGATCGCGGGAAGCACCGCGGCGACCGTACCGTGGTAGAGGTACGCGGGCGGTTCCGCGGGCGGCAGGTCGAGGTCCACCTCGACGGTGTGACCCTGGCTGGCGCGGATGCGGGTTCCCTCGACGGCGAAGCGCTTCTTGTCGTTGCTCGCGACGACGTGGTCGAGTTCCGCGCGGGTGACCGGGAAGTCGTTCCGGGCGAGCGCCGCGAGCAGCGCGTCGATCTCGGTCCAGCCCTGGGGATCGAGGACGAGGCCGATGCGTTCGGGCTGGTGGCGCAGGTGCTTGGAGAGGTATTTCGAGATCTTCACCGTCCGGCGTTCGTCCGGCGGTTGCGGTCGGGGCTCTTGTCTGGTCATTCCGTCAGGATGGCGGAGCCCGGATCGCCCGGCCATTGATTTTGGTACACAGGTTTGATCCACAGCCAAAGTGAGTTATCCACAGGCTAGTTGGCGATTCTGTGGACAACACCCTTTGATTTTCAGGTGGATTGGGTAAATTTACCCTCATTGTGATGACTTGAGGCGAGCGTGTCCAATGTCCTTTTGTGGACCTCTCGTTCGGCAGCGGCCGCGACGAAGGCGGCGACCCCCTCCGGACCCACCAGACTCTGAACGGCCCGCACGGTCCCGGCCGGTAGTGCCACCGGTCGCGGCTCGTCGTCCTGTGCCGGGGGCGCGTGCGGCGAAAGGTGGAGCTCAAGGTGCCGGGTGGCCAACAGCTGCATCGCGCGGGCGAGTTCCGCGTCCACCGTCTGCTGTGCGAGCGGCCGGAGGCGCCGGACCATCGTCGCCGCCTCGTTCGCGTCCGCGTCCGTGGGCGGCCGGTGCTCCAGATAGCGCGCGAAGACGTGCTCGGTCGTGAACTCCAGGAAACGGGACGCTATGTGCTCCACCTGGTCCCGAAGTTCCCTCAGGTGCCCGGTGATTGCCGCCAAGGGAACCCCGGCCGCGTACAACTCGGCTGCCACGGCTAGCTCCTGGGGGCTCGGTACGAGGTACTCCTCCGTCTCCCGGTCCGACAGCGGTTCCAGTACGCCGAGCTCGACCGCCTCCAGAATGGCCGCCTCGTCCGGCGTGCCGCCGAAACGGGCATCGAGCTCCGCGCGGGAGATCCGGTCCGCCTCCTCGTCCGTCCACGGACCGTGCACCTCCGCGACCAGACCGAGCACCCCGCCGAGTCCCCGGCCGGTGTCCCAGGCCTCCAGGAGCTCCTTGATCGAGGCCAGGGTGTAGCCCCGGTCGAGGAGGTCCGCGATCTGCCGCAGCCGCGCGAGGTGCGCGTCCCCGTACACGTTCGACCTGCCCCGCCGCTCAGGGCGGGGCAGCAGGCCGCGGTCCTGGTAGGCGCGGATCGTCCGGACCGTGGCCCCGCTGTGATGGGCGAGATCCTCGATCCGGTACTCCGGCTGTGCTGACTGCTCGGACAAACCCGCTCCCACCGACCGCTCGCTCCACCCCGCCGCCGCGGGCCCCCTCCTGCAGGGGGATCGATCGTACGACCGCCGCGCCGACCCGACCCAGGCCGGTGGCCGCCCCCGTGCCCGGGCAACGGCGTCGGTCCACCCCAGGCGGGCGGTTGCCACCGTGCGAAGGGGCCACCGCATCGGCCCGACCTAGGCCGGCGGCTGCCACCGTGCGAAGGCCCGCAGCGTCCGCGGGCTGAGCCGGGACAGGAAGTGCGCACCCCGCGCCTCGGGGGTCACCGGGACGACCGCGCGATTGTGCAGGACCGCGCCCAGGATCGCGTCCGCGACCCTCTCCGGCGGGAAGTTCCGCAGGCCGTACAGCCGGGACGCCTTCCGCTGGCGCCGCTTCTCCTCCGCCTCGTCGGTGACCCCGGCGAACCGCGCGGTCGCCGTGATGTTGGTGTTGACGATGCCGGGGCACATCGCGGACACCCCGATGCCCTGGTCGGCCAGTTCGGCGCGGAGGCACTCGCTGAGCATCAGCACCGCGGCCTTCGACGTGCTGTACGCGGGCAGGGCGCGGGAGGGCTGGAACGCGGCGGCGGAAGCGGTGTTGACGATGTGGCCGCCCTGGCCGCGCGCCGTCATCTGCGCGCCGAAGACCCGGGATCCGTGGATCACGCCCCACAGGTTGACGTCGAGGACCCGCTTCCACTCCTCGCTGGTCGTGTCGAAGAAGGAGCCGGTGAGCCCGATGCCCGCGTTGTTGACGAGGACGTCGACGATTCCGTACTCGCTCGCCACCTTGGCGGCGAGCTTCTCCATCGCCTGTTCGTCGGCGACGTCGACGGTCTCGCCCCAGGCCTCCGGGGCGCCGATCAGCCGGGCCATCTCGGCCGTGCGGACCGCCCCCTCGGTGTCACGGTCGACGGCGACGACCCGGGCGCCGGCCTCCGCGAACGCGAACGCCGTGGCCCGTCCGATGCCGCTGGCCGCCCCGGTCACGAGGACCAGCTGGCCGCCGAACCGCTCCGCGTAGGCGGGCTTCACGCCGCTCTTCGCGACCGTCGCCGCGACCGGCTCGGGGGCCCTGGTCGCCGGTTCCTCGTGGGTCCGGACGAAATCGCCGATCCAGGCGGACAGCTGGTCGGGCCGGGTGCGCGGCACCCAGTGCTTCGCCGGCAGCGTCCGCCGGGTCAGGTCCGGCACCCATTCGCCGAGGTCGTCGTAGAGCCGCTCGGAGAGGAAGGCGTCGCCGGTCGGCGTGATCAGCTGCACGGGCGCGTGCGCGTACGCGTCGGGGCGTGGCCTGCCGAGGCGGGCTCGGATGTTGTCCCGGTAGAGCCAGGCGCCGTGCGCCGCGTCGCTCGGCAGCGAGGGCGTCGGGTAGTCACCGGCGGGGACCTTCTCGACGCGCTCCAGGATCTTCGGCCAGCGCTTGCCGAGCGGTCCGCGCCAGGCGAGCTCGGGCAGTACGGGCGTGTGCAGCATGTACACGTACCAGGACTTCGCTCCCTGGCCGAGGAGTTGGCCGACCCGGCGCGGGGTGGGCCGGGCCATCCGACGCTTGATCCAGTGCCCGAAGTGGTCGAGGGAGGGCCCCGACATGGAGGTGAAGGAGGCGATCCTGCCCTCGGTGCGCGCGACGGTCGCGAACTCCCAGGACTGCACCGAACCCCAGTCGTGGCCGACGAGGTGGACCGGCCGGTCGGGGCTGACGGCGTCGGCGACCGCGAGGAAGTCGTCCGTCAGCTTCTCCAGGGTGAAGCCGCCGCGCAGCGGTGCCGGCGCGGTCGAGCGGCCGTGGCCGCGGATGTCGTAGAGGACGACGTGGAAGTCCTCGGCGAGCCGGGTGGCGACCTCCGTCCACACCTCCTTGGAGTCCGGGTAGCCGTGCACGAGCAGCACGGTGGGCCGGCCCTCCTCGCCGAGTTCGGCGACACACAGCTCGATCCCGCCCGTACGGACCCAGCGCTCCCGCGCTCCGTTGAGCCCCGCCATCAGACCGCCCCCTCGTTCCAGCGCCGCACGTGCGGCAGATCGTCGTCCAGCCAGAACGCGCTCTGCTCGGGGTCCCGGGAGTCGGTGACGACCAGGATCTCCTCGAACTTCGCGCCCGTCCCCCGGAATCCGAGGTGCGGCTCGACCGCCCACAGGCCGGGCTGCGGCGGGTGGTCGGAGAACGTGTACGGCGACCAGAGCGGCGACCAGCCGTCACGGTGGCCGTGCAGGGCGTCGCTCGCGAGGCCCTTGAGCGCCTGGGTGCCGAAGCCGAAGACGGCCGGCGACCAGCGGCGCTCCTTCACCCGGTCGATCTTGTGGGCGATGACGCCGAAGGGGTAGGCCCGGTGCCGGTTCGCGTACCCCTGGCGGACCATGAGGCGGTCCACGTCCTGGTAGATCTCGCGGAGCGTGCGGCGCTCGCGCACCTCGCGCAGGATCAGCTCGCGGTGGTCCTGGAGGTCGGCGAGCAGCTTGTCGTGCAGGGGGTTGAGCCCCAGGCAGCCGCTGTAGCCGATGTCGGCCGTGTACCCCTTGAACACCGGGGCCATGTCGAGGATGAACGGCATCCCCGCCTCGAGGCGCCGGTTCGTCGGGAAGAACTGCAGCGGGATCTTGAAGTCGACGAAGGCGGTGCGGTCGCCGAACCAGGCGAACGGCCGGTGGAACCAGTCCCGCACCCCCCGCTCGTACAGCCACTCGCGCTGCATCCGCGCGGCCTCGCGCTCGGTCACTCCCGGCTTGAGCTGAGCCGCGACGGCCTCCGCGCACTCGTAGGAGAGTCGCTGTACTTCCCTGAACCCCCGCAGCTCCACGGAGAGTTCGCCTGTCACTGCTGAGGCCATGCCACCCGCCCGTCCCGTGTGAGCGCCCGACTGCGCTACGCGTCCGTAACTTGACACCGATGAATGTGACAATGCTCGGCGGCTACGTCAAGAGGTCGGACGACGCCCTGTGGAGAACCGGACGCCGCGAGCGGCCGCGAGCGGCCACGAGCCTGTGGAGAAAGACTTTCGTCGCGAGCTCCCCTACTGGCTTGTACTCCTCTGGTCGGACAAGGATCGAGCCGTTGGGCTGACGACCGCTGTGGCGCAGACCACTACCGTCGAAGGCGTGACTGTGATCGCGACCGAAAGCCTCAGCAAGCGGTTCCCCCGGGTGACCGCTCTTGACCGGCTCTCCCTGGACATCGGACCCGGTGTGACCGGACTCGTGGGTGCCAACGGAGCCGGCAAGTCCACCATGATCAAAATCCTGCTCGGACTCTCCCCCGCCACGGAGGGCACCGCCCAGGTCCTCGGCATGGACGTCCGGACGCACGGTGCGGAGATCCGTGAGCGCGTGGGCTACATGCCCGAGCACGACTGCCTCCCGCCGGACGTCTCGGCCACCGAGTTCGTCGTCCACATGGCGCGGATGTCCGGACTGCCCGCGACCGCCGCCCGTGAGCGGACCGCGGACACCCTGCGGCACGTCGGTCTGTACGAGGAGCGGTACCGCCCGATGGGCGGCTACTCGACCGGCATGAAGCAGCGCGTGAAGCTCGCCCAGGCCCTGGTCCACGACCCGAAGCTGGTCCTCCTGGACGAGCCGACGAACGGTCTGGACCCGGTCGGCCGGGACGAGATGCTGGGACTGATCCGCCGGGTCTGGACCGACTTCGGCATCTCCGTCCTCGTCACCTCGCACCTCCTCGGCGAGCTGGAGCGCACCTGCGACCACGTCGTCGTCATCGACGGCGGCACGCTCCTCCGCTCCAGCTCCACCAGCGACTTCACCCGGACGACGACGACGCTCGCCGTCGAGGTCACCGACTCCGACACCCACACCGACGGTACGGCGGCCCTCCGCGCCGCCCTCACCGCCGCGGGTGTCACGCTCCACGCGGGCGTGGAGGAGGGCCTGCCCGGAGCCGGCCACATCCTTCTCCTGGAAGCCGCCGGCGAGGAGACGTACGACCTCGTGCGGGACACCGTCGCCGACCTCGGCCTCGGTCTCGTCCGCATGGAGCAGCGCCGCCACCACATCGCCGAGGTCTTCCGCCCCGAGGCGTCCCAGCACGAGGAGGTGCCGGCCCGATGAGCACCCAGATCCCGCAGCCCTCCCAGGCCGCTCCCGACACGACCCGCATCCACAACATCGGCTACCGCTCCTACGACGGCCCGCGTCTCGGCCGGGCGTACGCGCGCAGGTCGCTGTTCTCGCAGTCCCTGCGCGGCGCGTACGGCCTGGGCCGCAGCGCCAAGTCCAAGGTGCTGCCGATGCTGCTCTTCGGCGTGATGTGCGTTCCCGCGCTGATCATCGTCGCGGTCGCGGTCGTCACCAAGCAGTCCAAGCTGTCGATCGAGTACACGCAGTACGCGATCTTCCTGCAGGTCGTCATCGGCATCTACCTGGCCTCCCAGGCACCGCAGTCGGTCTCCCGCGACCTCCGGTTCCGGACCGTGCCGCTGTACTTCTCCCGGCCGATCGAGCGCGCGGACTACGTGCTCGCCAAGTTCGGCGCGATGACCTCGGCGCTCTTCCTGCTGACCGCGGTCCCCCTCCTGATCCTCTGGATCGGCTCCCTGCTGGCCAAGATGGACTTCGGCACCCAGACGCAGATGTTCGGCCAGGGACTGGTCTCCGTGGCCCTGCTCTCGCTGCTCTTCGGCGGCGTCGGGCTGGTCATGGCGGCGCTCACCCCGCGGCGGGGCTTCGGTGTCGCCGCCGTGATCGGTGCGCTGACGATCTCGTACGGAGCGGTCTCCACGCTCCAGGGCATCGCGTACGGCACGGACAACCCCGGGGCCATCTCCTGGCTCGGCCTGTTCTCGCCGATCACGCTCATCGACGGCGTGCAGACCGCCTTCCTCGGCGCGCCCTCCTCCTTCCCCGGAGGCGAGGGACCGGGCGCCGGTGTCGGCGCGGTCTATCTGCTGGTCGTCCTCGCGCTCGTCGCCGGCTCGTACGGCATCCTGATGCGCCGCTACCGAAAGGTCGGGCTGTGACAGCCCTCCCGTCGCCCGCCACCACCCCTCTAAGGAATGGGCTGCGCCCATGAGCATCCTCTCCATCGACCACGTCTCCCGCTGGTTCGGAAACGTCGTGGCCGTGAACGACGTCACGATGACGGTGGGCCCGGGCGTCACCGGCCTCCTGGGCCCCAACGGCGCGGGAAAGTCCACCCTGATCAACATGATGGGCGGTTTCCTCGACCCGTCCACCGGCAGCGTCACCCTCGACGGGCAGACGATCTGGGGGAACGAGTCGGTCTACCGCGAGATCGGCGTCGTGCCCGAGCGGGAGGCGATGTACGACTTCCTGACCGGCCGCGAATTCGTCGTGGCGAACGCGGAACTGCAGGGCCTCGGCGCCAAGGAGGCCCAGCAGGCCCTGGCCACGGTCGAGATGGAGTACGCGCAGGACCGCAAGATCTCCACGTACAGCAAGGGCATGCGGCAGCGCGTGAAGATGGCCTCGGCCCTCGTGCACGACCCGTCGGTGCTGCTGCTCGACGAGCCGTTCAACGGCATGGACCCGCGCCAGCGCATGCAGCTGATGGACCTGCTGCGGCAGATGGGCGCGGACGGACGGACGGTGCTGTTCTCCTCGCACATCCTGGAGGAGGTCGAGCAGCTCGCCTCCCACATCGAGGTGATCGTGGCCGGGCGCCACGCGGCCTCCGGCGACTTCCGCAAGATCCGCCGGCTGATGACGGACCGGCCGCACCGCTACCTGGTCCGCTCCAGCGACGACCGGGCACTCGCCGCGGCGCTGATCGCCGACCCGTCCACGGCCGGCATCGAGGTCGACCACGTGGAGGGCGGACTGCGCATCCAGGCGGTGGACTTCGGGCGGTTCACCGAGCTGCTGCCGAAGGTCGCGCGCGAGCGGGGGATCCGTCTGCTGACGGTCTCGCCCTCGGACGAGTCCCTCGAATCGGTCTTCTCATACCTCGTCGCGGCCTGAAAGGAGCCTGACCGATGTACAACCCCACAGTCGCCCGGCTCACCTACCGGGCCCTCCTCGGCCGCCGCCGGGCCCTGATCCTCTTCCTGCTGCCCGGCATGCTGCTGCTCATCGCCGCGGCGGTGCGCGCCTTCAACGGTGCGGACGACCAGGTCGCGGCCGATGTCCTCGGCGGCTTCGCGCTGGCCACGATGGTCCCGCTGATCGGTGTGATCGCCGGTACGGGCGCGATCGGACCCGAGATCGACGACGGCTCGATCGTCTATCTGCTGTCCAAGCCGGTGAAGCGGCCCTCGATCATCTTCACGAAGCTGATCGTCGCGATCGCGGTGACGATGGTCTTCTCGGCGGTACCGACGTTCATCGCCGGCTTCATCCTCAACGGCAACGGCCAACAGGTGGCCGTGGCGTACACGGTGGCGGCGCTCGTGGCCTCCATCGCGTACAGCGCGCTGTTCCTGCTGCTCGGCACGATCAGCCGCCACGCGGTGGTCATCGGCCTGGTCTACGCCCTGGTGTGGGAGGCCCTGTTCGGCTCCCTGATCGAGGGGGCGCGCACCCTGAGCGTCCAGCAGTGGGCGCTCGCCCTCGCCGAGAAGGTCACCGGCGACGGCCTGATCACCTCGGAGGTCGGCCTCACCACGGCCGTCGTGCTCCTCTGCGGGGTCACGGTCGTGGCGACCTGGTTCGCCGGCTTCAAGCTCCGCACGCTGAAGCTGGCGGGCGAGGAGTAGAAGCGGAGACGGAAGCGGTACGGCTCCGAGGCCGGGCGTCCCACCCCGGGAGCCCCACCCCGGAGCCGCACCGCAACCCCCCTCCCCTCACACCGTCCGGTCCCGGGCCGCGAAGAGCCCCACGGTGAGGGCAGCCGCGCAGACGCCGAGGACCACACAGATCGGCAGCGTCCAGGAGCCGGTGGCCTGGTGCAGGGCGCCGGCCGCGAGCGGGCCCGCGGCGGCGAGCAGATAGCCGACGGTCTGGGCCATCCCGGACAGCCGGGCCGCGGTCACCGCGTCCCCGGAGCGCAGCACGATCAGGGTCAGGGCGAGACCGACCGCCCCGCCCTGGCCGACCCCCAGCACCGCCGACCAGAGCCACGCCCCCTCCACCGGCGCCACCATCAGACCGGCGTAACCGGCCGCGACCAGCGTGGTGACGAACACGATCAGCGGACGCTGACTCCGCATCCGGCCGGCGAGCAGCGGCACCACGAAGGCGCCCGCGACCTGGATCAGGTTGTTGAAGGCGAAGACGACACCGGCCGTGGAGCGGCTCATCCCGTGGTCGGTGAAGATCGTCGGCATCCAGGCGATCAGCACGTACGACCACAGCGACTGCAGGCCCATGAAGAGCGTGACCTGCCAGGCCAGCGCCGAGCGCCAGACGCTCACCGGGCGGGCGGCGGCGGCCGGGACGGCCCGTACCTCGTGCCCGGAGCGGCCCCGGGCGATCAGCACCTGGGGCAGCCAGGCGACCGCGGCGACCACGGCGAGCAGGGACCAGAAGCCGAGCGAGCCCTCCCAGCCACCGCCGAGCGCCTTCTCCAGCGGCACCGCGGCCGCCGCCGCGACCGTCGCACCGGCGATCATCGCGCCCGTGTAGACCGAGGTCATCGCCGCGGCCCGGTCCGGGAAGTCACGCTTGATCAGGCCGGGCATCAGCACGTTGAGCAGGGCGATCGCGGTGCCGACGAGGATGCCGCCGCCGTACAGCGCGTACACGGAGGGCAGCACGCGCGCGAGGATGCCGACGGCGAGCAGCAGCAGGGCCGCGAGCAGCACGCGTTCGGCGCCGAAGCGGCGCCCCAGCCAGGGCGCGGCCAGCGCGCCCACGCCGAGGAACAGCACCGGCACCGAGGTCACGAGCGAAGTCGCCGTCGACGAGAGCCCGAAGGCCCCGGATATCTCGCCGACCAGCGGCGCCACGCTCGCGAGCGCGGCCCGCATGTTCAGCGAGGCCAGCACGATCCCGGTCAGGAGCAGCACCGGATGCGCGAGCAGTGCCCGCCGTGCCGCCGCCCCGGCAGCTGACACCGCGTCCCCGGCCCCGGCGGCCGACGCCGTGACCCCGGCCTCGGCGTCGACGAGTACGGGCGGCGCCGCGGGCGAGGGCGCGGCGGAACCCGCCGTACGGGTCTCTCCGCTCATCGGGAGTTCTCCGTCAGGGCCGCGACCGTCTCCATCGGGACCCGCAGCAGTTCGCGGGCCTGGCGCTCCGCCGCCTCCGGGTCGCCCGCCTCGACCGCCGTGACCAGGGCCTCGTGGGCGTCGATGTCGACCGGCGGCATCTCGCGGTCGCCGAGGGCCTCCACGAGCACCTCGTGGACCTGGGCGGAGAAGAAGCGGTACACCTCGACGAAGGCCGCGTTGTGGGTGGCGCCGACGACCGCGAGGTGGAAGGCGAGGTCGGCGTCCGCGTTCCGGTCGCCCTCCTCGCGCAGCGTGGTGAGGGCCGCCCGGAGCCGCAGCAGATCGTGGGTGTCGCGGCGGGCTGCCGCGAGCCGTGCGGCCTCGGCCTCCAGGGCGACCCGGAGTTCGAGGACGTCGGCCGCGCCCGCGTGCCGTACCCCGCGCAGCACGGCCGCCGGATCGGCGGTCGACCTGACGAAGGTGCCGTTGCCCTGACGGGATTCGAGCAGGCCCGCGTGGACCAGGACCCTGACCGCCTCGCGGACGGTGTTGCGGCCCACACCGAGCTGCTGGGCGAGCTCGTGCTCGGTCGGGATGCGGTCGCCGACCGCCCACTCGCCGTCCGCGAGCTGCCTCCGCAGCTGGTCCACCACGGAGTCCACCAGCGAGGTCCGCCCCGTCGCCCTGAGTGCCATGCCGTTCCGACCTCTCCATTTGCCCGGTTGCCCGGTCATCCTACAACTGACCGTGGCCGGGACACCGGACTACTGTGGGCCCGTACGCGGACCGAACACCCTCACCACCCTCGGGAGTCAGTCATGTCAGACCGCTTCGACGTCGTCGTACTCGGAGCTGGCCCCGGCGGCTACGTCGCCGCCATCCGCGCCGCCCAGCTGGGCAAGCGGGTCGCGGTCGTCGAGGAGAAGTACTGGGGCGGTGTCTGCCTGAACGTCGGCTGCATCCCCACCAAGGCGCTGCTGCGCAACGCGGAACTGGCCCACATCTTCAACCACGAGGCCAAGACCTTCGGCATCAAGGTGGACGGCACCGTCACCTTCGACTACTCCGAGGCGTTCCGCCGCAGCCGCTCGGTCGCGGACGGCCGCGTCAAGGGCGTTCACTTCCTCATGAAGAAGAACAGGATCACCGAGTTCGACGGCCGGGGAACCTTCCTCGACGCGAACACCCTCCAGGTCGCCAAGTCCGACGGCACCTCGGAGACGATCCAGTTCGACAACTGCATCATCGCCACCGGCGCCACCCCGCGACTGCTCCCGGGCACCGCCCTCAGCGACCGCGTCGTGTCGTACGAGCAGCAGATCCTCGCCGAGGACGCCCCGCAGTCGATCATCATCGCCGGCGCCGGCGCGATCGGCATCGAGTTCGCGTACGTCCTCAACAACTACGGCACCAAGGTCACGATCGTCGAGTTCCTCGACCGGATCGCGCCGCTGGAGGACGAAGAGGTCTCCAAGGAGCTGGCGAAGCAGTACCGCAAGCTCGGCATCGACGTCCTGACCTCGACCCGCGTCGAGGCCATCGACGAGACCGGCCCGCAGGTCCGCGTCACCGTCACCGGCAAGGACGGCGCCCAGAAGGTCCTGGAGGCCGACAAGGTCCTCCAGGCCATCGGCTTCGCCCCGAACGTCACCGGCTACGGCCTGGAGGCCACCGGCGTCGCCCTCACCGAGCGCGGTGCGATCGACGTCGACGGCCGCTGCCGCACCTCCGTGCCGCACATCTACGCCATCGGCGACGTCACCGCGAAGCTGATGCTCGCGCACACCGCCGAGGCCATGGGCGTCATCGCCGCCGAGACCATCGGCGACGCGGAGACCATGGAGCTCGACTACCCGATGATCCCGCGCGCGACCTACTGCCAGCCGCAGATCGCCAGCTTCGGCTGGACCGAGGCGCAGGCCCGCGAGAAGGGCTTCGACGTCAAGGTCGCCAAGTTCCCCTTCGTCGCGAACGGCAAGGCGCACGGGCTCGGCGACGCCACCGGCTTCGTCAAGATCATCGCGGACGGGACGCACGGCGAGATCATCGGCGCCCACCTGATCGGCCCCGACGTCACCGAGCTGCTCCCCGAGCTGACCCTGGCGCAGCAGTGGGACCTCACCGTCCACGAGGTCGCGCGGAACGTCCACGCGCACCCGACGCTGGGCGAGGCCGTGAAGGAAGCGATCCACGGCATCGCCGGACACATGATCAATTTCTGAGGTTTCTGCCGGTCCGGGTGATAGGCACGGACACGTGCCTCCCGAGACCCTCCCGGGTGGCGAACCGTCCCGACCGATCAGGTCGTGGGTGCGTTCGTCACCCGGTACGCATCTCTGGCTCGCGGTCATCGCGATCACCAGCCTGGTCATCGCGTTGTCCCCCCAGGGCCTCGAGACCTATCTGCTGCACCGCAACAGCAGCAATCTCCACCAGCTGTCCCACCATCCGCTGCGGGCCCTGCTCGGCAGCGCGTTCTGGATCGAGGACCCGGCCGACCTGTTGTTCTACGCGGTCCTGTTCGAGCTGATCCACGCGCCCGTGGAGCGGTGGCTCGGTACCGCGAAATGGCTCTTCGTCGTCGCCACGGCCCATATCGCTGCCACTCTGATCAGCCAGCAGGTCGTCCTCGTGGCCATTCGCCTCCACGACGTGCCGCGCAGCATGGCGCATGTCGTCGACATCGGGGTCAGCTACGGTCTCGCCGCCTCGGCGGGCATCCTCACGTACCGGCTAGCCCGGCCCTGGCGGTGGCTGTACCTCGCGGGAGTGGTGGCGTTCTTCGTCGCACCGCTGCTCGCCGACCGCACGTACACCGATCTCGGGCACGCGATCTCCCTGGGCATCGGCCTGGCCTGCTACCCGCTCACCCGCGTAAAACCAGTCGCCCACGAACAGGGGCCAGGCGCACACTAGTTGTACGGGGGCCACGGGGGATTCCCCGAAAAAAGGGGCGGCCGCTTCGAGCGCGTGGACCTGGTCCACGCGAGGCCGCCCCTTTTCTTTCGCCCGTGACCGGTCGGACCGAAGGCAAGGCTCGGTGACCGGTCAGGCCGACAGCAGGCGCTCCAGGACGACGGCGATGCCGTCCTCCTCGTTCGAGGTGGTGACCTCGTCCGCCACCGCACGCAGTTCCTCGTGCGCGTTGCCCATGGCCACGCCGTGGGCCGCCCAGCCGAACATCGGGATGTCGTTCGGCATGTCGCCGAAGGCGATCGTCTCCGCGGCCTTCACCCCCAGCCGGCGCGCGGCCAGGGAGAGCCCCGTCGCCTTGCTCAGGCCCAGCGGGAGGATCTCCACGATCCCCGGACCGGCCATGACGACGTCCACGAGCCCGCCGACCGTCGCCCGCGCGGCGCCGGTCAGCTCGTCGTCGGACAGCGTCGGGTGCTGGATGTAGAGCTTGGTCAGCGGCGCCGCCCACAGCTCCGCCGGGTCCTCGTACGGGACGTACGGCAGGGGCCCCTCCTGGACCGAGTAGCCGGGGCCCATCAGGACCTCGCCCTCCAGGCCGTCGCGGCTCGCGGCCAAGGCCAGCGGGCCGACCTCCGCCTCCAGCTTCGAGAGCGCGAGCCCTGCGAGCTGCCGGTCCAGGGTCAGCGAGGTCAGCAGCCGGTGCTCCCCCGCGTGGTAGACCTGCGCGCCCTGCCCGCACACCGCGATGCCCTCGTAGCCGAGGTCGTCCAGGATGTGCCGGGTCCAGGGCACCGCCCGGCCGGTGACGACGATGTGCGCGGCGCCCGCCTCCGTGACGGCGGCGAGCGCGTCCCGCGTGCGGGCCGAGACGGACTCGTCGGCGCGCAGCAGCGTGCCGTCGAGATCCGTCGCGACCAGGCGGTAGGGGAAGGGGCTCACTTGGCGATCGGCTCCAGGACCTCACGGCCACCGAGGTAGGGCCGCAGCACCTCCGGGACGCGCACGGAACCGTCGGGCAGCTGGTGGTTCTCCAGGATCGCCACGATCGTGCGCGGTACGGCGCACAGCGTGCCGTTCAGGGTGGCGAGCGGTTGCACGGTCTTCTTGCCGCCCTGCTCGTCGCGCATGCGGACGGAGAGACGGCGGGCCTGGAAGCTGTCGCAGTTCGAGGCCGAGGTCAGCTCGCGGTACTTGCCCTGGGTCGGGATCCACGCCTCGCAGTCGAACTTGCGGGAGGCGGAGGCACCGAGGTCACCGGTGGCGACGTCGATGACCTGGAACGGCAGCTCCAGACCGGTCAGCCACTGCTTCTCCCAGTCCAGGAGCCGCTTGTGCTCGGCCTCGGCGTCCTCCGGCGCGACGTACGAGAACATCTCGACCTTGTCGAACTGGTGGACGCGGAAGATGCCGCGGGTGTCCTTGCCGTACGTGCCGGCCTCGCGGCGGAAGCAGGGCGAGAAGCCCGCGTACCGCAGGGGCAGCTTGTCCGCGTCGATGATCTCGTCCATGTGGTACGCGGCGAGGGGGACCTCGGAGGTGCCGACGAGGTAGAGGTCGTCGTTCTCCAGGTGGTACACGTTCTCCGCGGCCTGGCCGAGGAAGCCGGTGCCCTCCATGGCGCGCGGGCGGACCAGCGCCGGGGTCAGCATCGGGATGAAGCCGGCCTCGGTGGCCTGCGCGATCGCCGCGTTGACCAGGGCGAGCTCCAGGAGGGCGCCCACGCCGGTCAGGTAGTAGAAGCGCGAGCCGGAGACCTTGGCACCCCGCTCGACGTCGATGGCGCCGAGCGCCTGGCCGAGCTCCAGGTGGTCCTTGGGCTCGAAGCCCTCGGCCGCGAAGTCGCGGATGGTGCCGTGCGTCTCGAGGACGACGAAGTCCTCCTCGCCGCCGACCGGGACGTCGGTGTGGACGATGTTCCCGAGCTGGAGGAGCAGCTGCTTGGCCGTGTCGTCGGCCTCGTTCTGTTCGGCCTCGGCGGCCTTGACGTCGGTCTTGAGCTGTTCGGCCTTCTGGAGGAGCTCGGCGCGCTCCTCCGGGGTGGCCCTGGGGATCAGCTTGCCGAGCGCCCTCTGCTCGGATCGGAGCTCGTCGAAGCGGACGCCGGACGACCTGCGCCGCTCATCGGCGGAGAGCAGGGCGTCGACGAGCGCGACGTCCTCTCCACGGGCGCGCTGGGAGGCGCGAACACGGTCGGGGTCCTCACGGAGCAGGCGAAGGTCAATCACCCCACCAGGCTACCGGTGCGCGTTCACCCGCCCCCACCGCATAACGTCACGCGTGTTGTCACGCGTGACGTTATGCCCGGATTGGCGCCCGTGAGAATGCCGGGGACGGTGCTCTGAATTCAGTTATCCACAGGCTGTGCGGAAGATCTGTGGACTACGGGGGAGATCGCGCGGATTTCCCGGCCCACTCCTGGGAATTCCGTGATCAAACGCCATTGAGGCACTCATTTGAGTGGGAATTGCTCGCTCCAACGAGTTGGTCGAGCGAACCGTGCTGACGAGGGCCCTCCCCGCGCTGTGGACAGTCGGGCGGGGGCGGGGAGTGGCTAGGGCGATTTGTCGACCTTGTCGGGGCGAGCTGTCGACTTGTCCCCAGGTCGAGTGCAGAGCCTGTGGATAACCGCTGTGGGTAACTGAAAAGTACGCAGGTAGGACTAGTGGTTCGCACCTGTGGACGAACGCCCCCGCCGCCGGGAGCGTCTCGGTCAGTATCGGGTCAGGCCCGACCGTCCTGGGCTCTCGCCAGCCAGTCGGAGGCCGCCATGAACTCCCCGTCCGAGGTGCCGCGCCGCAGCGCCGCCACGTCCTCGACCGCCACACCCGCCCTCGGGTACGAGCCGAGGAAGCGCACCTTGGGGCAGATCCGCTTGAGCCCCATCAGCGCCTCGCCCACCCGCCGGTCCGAGATATGGCCCTCGGCGTCCACGGCGAAGCAGTAGTTCCCGATCCCCGCCCCCGTGGGCCGGGACTGGATCAGCATCAGGTTCACCCCGCGCACCGCGAATTCCTGGAGCAGTTCGAGGAGGGCACCCGGATGATCGTCACCCAGCCACAGCACCACCGAGGTCTTGTCCGCGCCGGTCGGCGCCGCCGGCCGGGCCGGCCTGCCCACCAGGACGAACCGGGTCTCGGCGTTCTCCGCGTCGTGGATCTCGGTGACCAGCGCCTCGAGGCCGTACGTCACCGCCGCGAACTCCCCCGCGAAAGCGGCGTCGAAGCGGCCCTCCTGCACCAGCCGGGCCCCGTCCGCGTTGGACGCGGCGGACTCCCACAGCGCCTCGGGAAGATGGGCCCGCAGCCAGTTGCGGACCTGCGGCTGGGCCACCGGGTGGCCCGTCACGGTCTTGATGTCCGACAGCTTGGTCCCCGGTCGTACGAGCAGCGCGAAGGCGATCGGCAGGAGCACCTCGCGGTAGATCATCAGCGGCTCGCCGGAGGCCAGCTCGTCGAGGGTCGCCGTCACCCCGCCCTCGACCGAGTTCTCGATCGGTACGAGAGCGGCGGCGGCCTCCCCGTTCCGTACGGCGTCGAGCGCGGCCGGGACCGAGACCATGGGGACGAGTTCCCTCGTCGCGGCCTCGGGCAGCGTACGCAGCGCGGCCTCCGTGAAGGTGCCCTCGGGGCCGAGATACGTGTACCGGGTGGCGGACATACCGTCACCCTAATGGGCCCCGGAGCCGTGGGTCGCCCGTCCGACGGGACGCGCGTGCCCGCCGACGGCCGACCCGGCAGGTCAGGACTCCAGGAGCCGCTGTCCCACGTACTCGCCCTCGGCGGGACCGCCCGGGACCGCGAAGAGGCCGCTCGCCTCGTGCCGGATGAACGCGGACAGGGCGTCGCCCCGGTCGAGCTTGCGCTGCACGGGCACGAAGCCCCTCAGCGGGTCGGCCTGCCAGCAGACGAAGAGGAGACCGGCGTCCGGCGTCCCGTCGGGGGCGATCCCGTCGTGGAAGGAGAACGGCCTGCGCAGCATCGCCGCACCGCCGTTCTGTTCGGGGGCGGAGATACGGGAGTGGGCGTTGTCCGGGATGACGGTCGTCCCGTCAGGACCGCGCTTGTCCAGGTCGAGCTCGGTGGTCTCACTGCCGCCGGTGAGCGGGGCCCCGTCGGACTTGCGCCGCCCGATCACCTTCTCCTGCCGGTCGAGCGGCAGCTTCTCCCAGTCGTCGAGGAGCATCCGGATCCGGCGCACCACCGCGTACGAGCCGCCGGTCATCCACTCCGTCGCACCCCCGGTGCCCGCCGGGACGAAGATCCGCCGGTCGAAGTCGGGATCGGTGACCTTCGGATTGCCCGTGCCGTCGACCTGGCCCATCAGGTTGCGCGCCGTCATCGGCTTCGCGGTGGCACCGGCCGAGCGGTTGAAGCCGTTCATCTGCCAGCGCACCCGCGCCGCCTCGCCCGCGTCCTTCTGGAGGGCGCGCAGCGCATGGAAGGCGACCAGCGCGTCGTCGGCGCCGATCTGCACCCACAGATCACCCTCCGAGCGCCGCGCGTCCAGGGCGTCGGCGGAGAAGGCGGGCAGCGGGTCGAGCGCGGAGGGGCGGCGCGCGGTGAGCCCGGTGCGGTCGAAGAACGTACGGCCGAAGCCGAAGGTGACCGTGAGCGAGGAGGGGCCCGCGTCGAGAGCCACTCCTGTGTCCCCGGCCGGAGCCTTGCCCGCCATCAGCGTCTTCGCCGTCACGGACCAGCGGCGCAGCAGGGCCATCGACTCCTTGCGACCGGCGCCCGGGGCGAGGTCGAAGGCGATCAGATGACCGCGGGACTGGAGGGGAGTGGTGATGCCGGCCTGATGTTTCCCGTGAAACATCACCTCGGTCGCGCCGACGGACGTCAGCGCCGGAGCGCCACCGGCTCCGGCCCCTGCGGTGTCGTCGCCCGACCCGGCCGCGGTGACCCCGACGCCACCGGCCGCGCCGATGACGAGCCCGGCCGCGCCCGCCGCGCCGACGGTGCCGAGCAGGCGCCGCCGGGAGATCTCAAGGTTGTCGTTCTCGGTCACGGGTCAGCCGATCTTCACGTTCTTCTCGATGGTGGTCTGGTCGATCTCGGAGGTACGGACGGTCACCTGGATCCGCCACTCGCCGGGCATCGGGATCTGGACGCCGCTCGCGCTCCAGTGTCCGGTCTGGATCCGGTCCGGTGCGACCGGCAGCGGGCCGACGTCCTTCGCCTCGAGGGTGAGGGCGACCTTGATCTCGGGGACGTCCAGCGGCTTGCCGTTGGGGCGCTCGACGAAGATGTGGAGGGCGTTGGCGCCGGTGCGCCCCGGGTCGAGACTGAGCCGGACGACGCCCTTGCCCTCGACGCCGCCGGTGTCGAAGGGCAGCCGGATGTCGACGGGCCGGTCGGGCACGGCGGCCGGGCCGGAGGCGGCGGTGCCGTTCCGCCCCGCCTCCTCCTCGGTGCGGCCGGGCTCGGTCGAGGTGAGGACGGTGGTGACGGCGAGGAGCACGACGGCGACGGCGGCCTCGGTCAGCACCGAGCGGCGCAGACCGGCCCGTTCGGGGTCGGCGTCCCGCTCCCGCTTGCGCCGCGCGGTGGCGACGGCGGCCCGCTGCCGGGCGAGCTGAGCGGCCCGCTCGGGACCGGCGGCCTCGGCGGCCTCGGCGGCCTCGGCGGGCTCCTCGGCCTCTTCGGACTCTTCTGGCTTCCCGGCCTTGGTCTCACCCTCGCTCAGGGTCTGGGTCCTGGTCCGGATCTTGGCCGCAGCCTTTTCCTCGGCCTGTCCGGCTTCCTCGGCCTCGCCCCCGGCCTGCGCGGCTTCCCCGGCCGGCTTCGGGTCGGCGAGGCGCTGGGTCCAGCGGCGCGAGATCCAGGCGATGCCGATGAGGACGCACATCAGGCCGATCTTGACGAGCAGCAGCTGTCCGTAGCGGGTCCCGGTCAGTGCGGACCAGGAGCCGACCTGGCGCCAGGACTGATAGAGCCCGGTGGCCGCGAGGACGACCACGGAGCCGAAGGCCACCCTGGAGAAGCGCTCGATCGCCGAGCGGTCGACGGACGGCGCCTTGTAGAGGGAGACGAGCAGCACCGTGAGACCGCCGAGCCAGGCGGCGACGGCCAGCAGGTGCAGGATGTCGACGGGCATGGCGATGCCGGGCTGGATGCCGGTCGAGGCGTGTTCGGCCAGCGCCCAGGTACCGGCGATGCCCGCGGCGACGACGGTGCCGCCGACGCCGAGCCCGAAGGCGAGGTCCTTCTTCTCCTTCGGGTCGGTCCGCCGGGCGTAGGCGCCGAAGAGGACGGCCACGAAGAGCGCGGCCGCGCCGAGCAGCAGCAGCCGGGAGGTGAGCGCGGCGCCGGTCTTCGTCTCCAGGACGGCCTTCAGTCCCGCCAGGTCGAAGGCGTCGGAGAGTTCGCCGGAGCCGGTGTACGGGTTGCGCAGGAGCAGCATGACCAGGGTGGCGCCGGTGAGCGTCAGCCAGCCCCGGACCACGGTCTGCTGGACCGGGCGGACGCTCGCGCCGCGCGGCCAGCAGGCCAGGACGAAGGCGCCGCCGCCGACGAGGACGGCGAACCCGGCGTACGAGACGTAGCGCGCGATGCCGTAGAGGGTGCCGACGAGACCTCCGCCGGCCGTCCGGTCCGGCAGGGCGACCGACGTCGTGGAGGGGGCGCCGATGGAGAAGGTGAAGGCGCCGGAGATGGGGTGGCTGTCGGCCGAGACGGTCTGCCAGGCCACGGTGTAGGTGCCGTCGGGCAGTCCGGCCCGGAGCGCCACGCCGTAGCGGACGATCGAGCCGCTGCAGAGGTCGAGTATCTCGCCGGTGTCGGCCCGCCGGCCCGCCGGGTCGAGGACCCGGATCGAGTCGGCGCTCATGGCGACCTGCTCGGAGAAGGTGAGGTTGACCTCCTTGGGAGCGGTGGCGACCACCGCCCCGTCCTTCGGATCGCTGCCGGTCAGCGCCGCGTGCGCGGACGCGGGGGCGGCACCGGCGAGCAGCGTGCCGAGCAGCGCGGCCGCGAGGATCAGCAGCCGGGCCAGGGCGGTACCGAGGCGCGGGGCGGTGGTTGTCATCTTCCGGTTCACTCCGTCAGTTCTGTGAGAACTCCGTCAACGCGCTCAGTGCTGCTGCGGGTTGTGGTTGGCGGCTTCGACGGGAAGCTCGACCTCGATGGGGTCGGACTTCTCGAAGTGGAGCTCGATGCTGACCTTCTCGCCCTGCTTGGGCTTCTTCTTCAGCTCCATGAACATGATGTGGTTGCCACCGCGGGCGAGCTTCAACTCCCCGTTCGCGGGGATGTCGAAGGACTTCACCTCCTGCATCTTCTGGTTCTTCGTCTCGTGGATCGTGACGTCGTCGGAGAGTGCGCTGGTGACCGAGGTGAGCTTGTCCGCGGTGCCGCCGTCGTTCTTGATGGTGAGGAAGCCGCCGGCCATGTCCATCACCGGCTGCGGCATGAACGCGCCGCTGACCTTCAGGACGGGCTTCCCGTCCCCGGCCGCTTCGGACGAGGACGAACACCCGGTCAGTGCGAGCGCGGCGGCGAGCGCCACGGAGGCGGACAGGGTGGTGGTGCGGCGGTTCACGGGTTCTCCCCCTTGATGAGCTTCGGCAGGTCCTTGGCGTAGTCGTCGACGCTCGCGTCCTCGCCGTACAGGACGTAGCCCTGGTCGGTCGTCGGCGAGAAGGCGATCACCTGCGCTCCGTGCATGGAGACGACCTTGCCGTTCTCCTTCTTCGGCGGGTCGATGCCGATGCCGATCTGCCGCGCCCCCGCCTGGATCGTGGAGAACGAGCCGGTGAGACCGATGAAGGAGGAGTCGCCCGCGGCGGGCAGCCACTTGCCGAGCTCGGCCGAGGTGTCCCGCTCGGGGTCGGTGGTGACGAAGACGACCTGGAGCTTGTCCTGGTCGGCCTTGGGGAGCTGCTTCTTGGCGATGGCGATGTTGCTCATCGTCATGGGGCAGACGTCGGGGCAGTGCGTGTAGCCGAAGTAGATGAGCGTCGGCTTGCCCTTGGTCCGTTCCCGCAGGTCGTACTTCTGGCCCTTGGTGTCGGTGAGGACGAGCCCGGGCTTGGTGAACGGCCGGTCGAGGACGGTCGCGGCCCTGGTGGAGTCGTCACCGCCGGAGACCACGGCGACCGAGCCGGAGCCGTCGGCCGAGGTCTTGGCGTCGTTGCCGCCGAGGCCGACGGACGCGGTGATGGCGATCGCGGCGACGATCGCGGCCGCGGCGACGAACAGAGGGGTGCGACGCCCGGGACGGGCGGGGCCGTCCTCGGGCTTCGGAGAGGGTGTCTTCTCTGCGGACATGCTGGTTCTTTCCGCTTCTTTCCGGGTTCGCTGGAGGAGTGCGGCCGTCAGGCCGCGCGGCGGCGGCCGGCGAGGAGACCGAACGCGACGCCGGCGACGCCGACGAGGATGCCGATCACGCCGAGGATCCGGGCCGTGGTGTCGGAGGAGTCGGCGGCGGCCGTCTCCTTCTTCGCGTCGGCCTTGTCGTCGTGGCCGGCCTTGTCGTCGTGCCCGGCCGGGGTGGAGGCCGAGGCGGACGGGGCGGCGCCGCCGTGGTGGTCGGCGGAGGCGGCGGAGAGCTTCAGGACGGGGGCGGGGTTCTGCGGCTCCTCCGCGCCCTCCTTCTGCTCCTCGATCCAGCGCACGACCTCCTTGTTGTCGTACGTCTGGATCGCCTTGAGGACCAGCTGGTCGGCGTCCTCGGGCAGCTGGCCGAGGGAGAGCGGGAACTGCTGGAACTGGCCGGGGCCGATCTTCGAACCGTCGGCGGTCCACGTGACCTTGGAGACGGCCTCGTTGATGGTCTTGCCGTGCAGCTCCAGCGGCTTGCTGAGCTTGCTCTTGGTCACCTCGGCCTTCCAGCCGGGGACGGGCTGCGGCATGACGGAAGCCAGCGGGTGGTCGAGCGGGAAGTTGACCTCGACCTTCACGGTGGAGGCGTTGTCGCGCTCGTTCGGGACCTTGATGTTGACGGTCGCGTAGCCGCCCTTGGCGGCCTCGCCCTGCGGCTGCACGCTCACGTGCGCGAAGGCCGTGCCGGACAGCAGTACGACGGAGGAGAGGGCGATGCCACCGGCGAGGGCGACCCGGGTGGCGGAGACGCGGGAGGAGACACGGGAAACGGTCATGGCAGAAGACACTCCAGCTCGGAGAGAGGCGAGGGAGTCCGGCGCGCCGGGGAAAGGACCCTGGACCGGCGTGCGGACGGGCACGGCCCCGCTCCCTGTGAGCGGTCCGTGTCAGGCTGCGAGAACGCAGTCGGCGGCCGGCGGACCGCGCCTGATCACCGTGTCCTTGAGGGCCTCGGCCACCGGTGGCGGCGAGGAGTCGAAGGCCGTACGGACCGTCCGCCGCGGCCCCGTGCCGGGAGCTGCCGCAAGGCCGTTGAGCAGCGCCCGTACGAGCAGGAGCGCGGCCCGCAGTGAGCGGACGAGGGCGCACTCGGCGAGCTCCGTCGCCCCCTGCTCGGAGAGTTCGACGAGACGGCCGAGAGCCCGGTCGCCGCGGCGCAGCAGCCAGCCCGTGGCCACGGCGGCCAGCAGATGGCCGAGGACCATGGGCAGACCGGGCAGCAGCTCACCGGCGGGCGTGGCCGCCGCGGCGGCCGTGTGCCCGAGGTGGTGGGCGCCGGACTGCGCGGCGGCCGGGTCGAGCCCGGAGTCGCGGATGATCCTGGTGGCGTCGGCGGAGGTGAGGGACGAGGTCCCGGCGCCGCAGACGAGCCGCGCCGCCATCCGTACGAGGGCGTCGTCGGCCTGCGGGCTCAGGCCGAGCCGGTGCTGGCCGAGGCCGAAGAGGACATGCAGCCCGAGCTGTCCGCCGGCGAGGGCGCCGACGACGAAGCCGAGCGAGCGTTCCCGTCCGGTGAAGAGGACGGTGATGCCGAAGACGCCGAGGAAGCCGGCGAGCAGCGTCCACAGGGCGATGCCCGCACAGGCGGCGATGGCGTGCCCGAGCGCGGACAGCACGACGCAGACCGCGGTGAACACCGCGGCCCTCAGCAGCCGTGGAGCGAGCGCGGGGGCATTCATGGCGGGCTCATCATCGCACCACGGGCCCCACCGGTATGAGGCAGGTCCAGAAGGTCGTTCTTGGGGCTCTTGAGGGCCTTCGGGGCGACATACACCGGCGCGCGCGCCGGGTGCATCCGCCGAACGAGCGCTCTTGACGCTTCCGTGCGCTTACGAAGGGTTCCGTCCGGCAATAGGTATCCGTATGTCGAGCCGCTGCCGGGAGGCTGGAGCATGAGCATCTGGTGGTCACTCCATCTGCGGCGCGAGGCCGCGAGTGTGCCCCTCGCCCGAAGGCTTCTGCTGGGCACGATGGAGACGGCGGGTGTCGATCCCGACGTGTCGTACGAGCTGTCGGTGGCGCTGACCGAGGCGTGCGCGAACGCGGTCGAGCACGGCGGCGACGGTCCCGACGGGTCCGGGGCGGCCGGCAGGGCCTATCGGGTGACGGCGTACCTGGACGGTGAGACCTGCCGTATCGAGGTGGCGGACTCGGGCCCCGGTTTCCCCGGCGCCGAGCTGCCCGCCGCGCCGTCGGACGCCGAGCACGGCCGGGGGCTGCGCCTCATCGAGGAGCTCGCGGACCATGTGCAGTTCGGCAACCGGTCGGGCCGGGGCGGCGCGGTGGTCAGCTTCGACAAGATCCTGAAGTGGAAGGACAGCCCTTCCCTGCTCATGGCGTGAGCTCACGCGCCTCACCGGCGGTGGCGAGCCACACGCGCCCCACGGCACGGGCGCCCTCCTGCGCCGGCGGTACGGGGAAGGGCCCCCGCCGGTCGGTCGGCGAGGGCCCTTCGGTTCCAAACGTACGCGGAGGTCAGCCCTTCAGCGCGGCCATCCACGCCTCGACCTCGTCGGCGCGGCGCGGCAGCGCGTCCGAGAGGTTCCGGTTGCCGTCCTCGGTGACGAGGATGTCGTCCTCGATCCGGACGCCGATGCCGCGGTACTCCTCCGGCACGGTCAGGTCGTCGGCCTGGAAGTACAGACCCGGCTCGACGGTCAGGCACATGCCCGGCGCGAGGGTCGTGTCGACGTAGGCCTCGGTGCGCGCGGCGGCGCAGTCGTGGACGTCCATGCCGAGCATGTGGCCGGTGCCGTGCAGGGTCCAGCGGCGCTGGAGACCGAGCTCCAGGACGCGCTCGACCGGGCCCTCGACGAGGCCCCACTCGACGAGCTTCTCGGTGAGGACGCGCTGGGCGGCGTCGTGGAAGTCGCGGTAGGCGGCGCCGGGCTTCACCGCGGCGATGCCGGCCTCCTGCGCCTCGTAGACGGCGTCGTAGATCTTGCGCTGGAGCTCGGTGTACCGGCCGTTGATCGGCAGGGTGCGGGTGATGTCCGCGGTGTAGAGCTCTGTGGTCTCCACGCCGGCGTCGAGCAGCAGCAGGTCGCCGGAGCGGACGTCGCCGTCGTTGCGCACCCAGTGCAGGGTGGTGGCGTGCGGGCCGGCGGCGCAGATGGAGCCGTAGCCGATGTCGTTGCCCTCGACGCGGGCGCGGAGGAAGAAGGTCCCCTCGATGTAGCGCTCGCTGGTGGCCTCGGCCTTGTCGAGGACCTTGACGACGTCCTCGAAGCCGCGGGCCGTGGAGGCGCAGGCCTTCTCCAGTTCGCCGATCTCGAAGGAGTCCTTGATGAGACGGGCCTCGGAGAGGTAGACGCGGAGTTCCTCGTCGCGCTCGGCGGTGACCTTGTCGGTCAGCGCGGCCTCGATGCCGGCGTCGTGGCCGCGGACGGCGCGGACGGGGCCGGTGGCCTCGCGCAGCGCCTCGGCCAGCTCGCGGACGTCCTTCGCGGGGACGCCGAGGAGCTGCTCGGCCTCGGTGAGGGAGTGGCGGCGGCCGACCCACAGCTCGCCCTGGCCGTCGAGCCAGAACTCGCCGTTCTCACGGTCGGAGCGCGGCAGCAGGTAGATCGTCGCCTTGTGGCCGCTCTTCGTCGGCTCCAGGACGAGGACGCCGTCCTGGGTCTGGTCGCCGGTGAGGTACGCGTACTCGGTGGAGGCGCGGAAGGCGTACTCGGTGTCGTTCGACCGGGTCTTCAGCTTTCCGGCCGGGATCACCAGGCGCTCGCCCGGGAAGCGGGCGGAGAGCGCCGCGCGGCGCTCGGCGGTCCTGTCGGCCTGGGCGATCGGCTCCAGGCCGCGCAGCTCGGTGTCGGCCCAGCCGGACTTCATGCTCTCGGCCAGCTCGTCGGAGACGCCCGGGTACAGGCCGTTCTTCCGCTGCTTGATCGCCTGTTCCTCAGTCTCTTCCGGGGTCTCCGGCGTGAGCTCCTCGGCCACGGGTCTGCCTCCTCTTGGTACGACACTGAACCCCCACCATCGTACGGTCGTACGGAAGGGGGCCCAGGGCCGGAAGACCCATTACCGGAATGTCACGCTCCGTTTATGGACGCCCACGCGGGCTGCTGCCCCGTGCACCCGCCTGTACCTGCCGGGTGCTCACCGGGTGCTCGCCATGTGCCGCTCAGTCGAAGCGGGCGGCGAGCAGGACCACGTCCTCCCCGTCCACGGCGGTGTCGAGACCCTCGGGCAGCATGGTCCGCAGGACGTGGTCGGCGACGGCACCCGGGTCGCCCCGGTCCGCCCTCGGCACGCTCGACGCCGCCGCGTGGAGCCGCGCGAAAGCCCGGTCCATGGCGTCGCCGGTACGGCGAAGCAGCCCGTCGGTGTAGAGAAGCACCGTTTCTCCGGGCTCCGGGGACAGCTCCACGCTCGGCGCCTCCCAGCAGGACAGCATCCCGAGCGGGGCCGAGAGCGAGGTCTCGACGAACTCCGTGCGGCGCTCCCCGATGACCAGCGGAGGCGCGTGTCCGGCCCCGGCGAGGACGATCCGGCGCCGCGCCGGTTCGGCGTACGCGAAGAGCGCGGTCGCCGAGCGGGCCGGTTCGGTGAGCCGGAGCAGGAGCTCCAGGTCGGAGAGGACGGCGACGGGGTCCTCGCCCTCCATCACCGCGTACGCGCGCAGGGAGGCGCGCAGCCGCCCCATGGCCGCGAGCGCGCTCGGTCCGGTGCCGGAGACCGAGCCGACGGCGAGGCCGAGGGCGCCCTCGGGCAGTGGCAGTGCGTCGTACCAGTCGCCGCCGCCCCGGGGGCCGGTGCGGTGGCGGGCGGCCAGCTGGACGCCGGGGACGCGGGGGAGCCGGCTCGGGAGCAGCTCCTCGGCGATGGTGGCGACCTGCACGCGGGCGCGTTCGACCTGGAGGAGGCGGGCGAGGTGTTCGGTGGCGAAGCGGCCGTAGAGCCCGATGAGGTGGCGCTGGCGGTCGGTGGGCTCGGCGGGCTCGTCGTAGAGCCAGACGGCGGCGCCGAGCCGGCCGGCCTCCTCGGTGGCGAGGGGGAGGGCGTAGCTGGCGGCGTAGCCGAGGCGGGCGGCGACCTCGCGGTGGCGCGGGTCGAGGCCTTCCTCGGTACGGACGTCGCGGATGGCGATCGGATCGGGGACCCGCTCGGGGTGGACCGGATCGGGGAGGCCGTCGAGGAGGCGGCCGTAGCTGCTGGTGCCGCGCGGGACGGTCTCGATCGTGCCGAGGTCCGAGTGGGCGAGGCCGAGGCCGATG
This sequence comes from Streptomyces sp. NPDC029956, assembly GCF_055574655.1. Classification (NCBI taxonomy): domain Bacteria; kingdom Bacillati; phylum Actinomycetota; class Actinomycetes; order Kitasatosporales; family Streptomycetaceae; genus Streptomyces; species Streptomyces sp. NPDC029956. The sequence goes on from NZ_JBVHZJ010000004.1 coordinate 267,444, forward strand.
GTGGAGGCGGGGCCGAGCCCGTCGGCCGGTTCGAGGACGGCCATTCCGCGACGGGCCCCGACGAGGGCGGCGCCGGCGCCGAGGACCTCGCGGAGCGTCTCGTCGAGGGAGGCGGTCCTGATGAGGCGCTCGGTGAGTTCGTGGAGGGTGGTGAGGTCGGAGACCCAGGCGGCGAGCCGGTCCTGGATCAGCGCTCCCGGTGGGGAGACCGGTTCGGAGGGTGCTGCCGCCGCGGGGACCCCGGGGAGAGGCGCCGTAGTGTGCGGGGGCCCGGGAACCGTGGAATCGATTCCGGCCACTTTCGGCATGTGTGGGGCGCTCATGTCAGTCGGCTTTCCGACCGGTGCGTTTGACGCCATAGCATCGCAAACCCCCATGTCATTCTGAGCCGCTCGATGCATCCACATGTACACGCACAAGAGGAACGATGTCCAGCATTGTCCCCACGGGACTTGTGGTGTCCGTGAGCTTGTGCGCGAGGGTTGAAGTCCTGGAGAAGTTGGCCGAAAATTGTCCCCGGTGTGCACCTTTTGCGGTCGACTGGCGTCGTTTGAAAGCGCGTCATTCCGAGCGTGCTGGGTACGTAATCGGTGACAGGCAGGGGCAGTTGGAGCTGCCCCGGAACGCGACGCGGGACCCCGGCGTCTTACATGCCGCAGGCCGCAGCCCGTCACCGAGTGGCGGGGAACGTGTTCTGACCCGCCTCTGGTGCTGACCTGGCTCCACCTCGTTCTGACCTGGCTCCACCTGGTACTGACCCGCTCCATCTGGTTTCCACGTGGTTCCACCTGGTTCCGGCCCGGCCGGCCCCGCTCCGACAGGGGCCCGCCACCCCGCCGACCCGGTACGCGCTGATACGCACGGTGAAGTGTCCTGCACATGGTGTGATGTGGATTCGGCGTTCAACGGAAAGGAACGAGCGCTCATGCGCGAGATCCTCGGAAGGCGACGCAGGCTCCGGTTCCGGCGCAAGGCGAGGACCGCCCGGCTCGACGCGGCGGTCACCTTCGCCGTCGAATGGGACTGGCCCGTTCTGCCGGGAGCGGGTCTGAGAGCGACGACCCGCACGTCCGCGGGAGCCGCGTGCTCCTGCCCCGATCCCGAGTGCGTGGTGCCCGGCGCGCACCCCTACGACCCCGGACTGCTCGCGGCCACCACCGACGAGCGGATGATCCGCTCGTGGTGGACCCGGCGCCCGGACGCCCCGGTGGTGCTCGCCACCGGCGGCGGCGCGCCCTGCGCGGTCAGCCTGCCCGCGGTCGCGGGAGCGCGGGCGCTCGCCGCGCTCGACGCCACGGGCATGCGGCTCGGCCCGGTGGTCGCGACCCCGACCCGATGGTCGATCCTCGTGGCCCCGTACAGCCTCGAACGGCTCGGAGAGCTGCTGTACGCGAAGGACAGCGTCCCCGGCTCGCTGCGCTTCCACGGCGAGGGCGGCTATCTGGTCCTGCCGCCCTCGGTCGCCGGGACCGGGCAGGTCCGTTGGGAGCGCGCCCCGCTCGCGGGTTCGGCCCGGCCGTGGCTGCCGGACGTGGAGGCGGTCGTCGACGCCCTCGTGGAGGCGAGCACGAGCACACCGGGCGGCGGGAGCCGGCTGGCGTACTGAGCGGGCGGTACCGGCGGCGGGCGGCGGCGCCCGGTCGCGGTACCGGCGACCGGTCGCAGTTCGGCGTCCGGCACCGGCGACGGGCGACCGGCGGGGGCGAGGTGCCACGACGCCCTTCACCCGAAGGGGTGTGTCCTGGTCCGACTTGTAGGGGAAACGGGCGCGCGGCCGACCGCGCGCCCGTCGGCCGCCGCTATGTTCACCCCACCGTTCAAGATCTCCAGCCGAGCAGGAGAAGGTGGGGCGCATGGGTCCGGTCAACCTCCGCGTGGTCGGACTCGGGGCCGCCGTCACGGTCGCCGTACTGCTGCCGCTGGTCGCGATGGCGGGGCCGACGGGCGAGCCCGTGGCGGGTGGGTCCGCGCGACCGGCGGGTGCGGCCGATGCCGGCGACGCGAAGTCGGGGGACCTGTTGAAGGGGCTCGGTCCGGGCCCCCGTACGGAGCCCGCCGCAGACCCGGCCACCCCAGGCTCGCCGGCCACCCCCGGCACCTCCGTATCCCCCGGCGCCCCCGTCACTCCCCGTGACGCACCCGCCGTTCCGGCCTCCCCGGAGCGGGTCACGCACTGTGGGCCGGAACTCGCCTCTCCCGAAGGGGTCGAGGCGCAGACCTGTGTCCTGACGGAGGGTCCCGACACCTGGGGGCGTACGTACTACCGGAACGCATCCGGCCAGAATCTCGACGCGTTTCTGACCCTCATGGCACCCGGCGGGCGGACCGTACAGGTCCGTTGCCCGGTCCCCGCGCAGGACGAACCGGGAACCTGTGAAACACCCGGAGAACGGGGCCGGGGGGTGGCCACGGCCTATACGGCGGTAGCGGAATTCGCGGGCACCGGCGAGGGGGGCAACACCCCGCTGCTGCTGCGGGCGGGCAGCAACACGGCGGACAGCGAAGGAAGTTGAGCGTCGACGCCCCGGACCTGCCGGAAGCGGACATGGAAAGGCCCGATCGCTGGCGACGGGGGATGCACCAGCGACCGGGCTTCCAGAACGGTAACAAGAGATCTGCTGTTCGCAAATTCGATCTCGGTTATTCGGACAGGGATTTACCCGTCCGCAGACCGGGTTGTGGCGGAAGTCACCGACTGGTCGGTCTGTCAGTCACCGATACCACGCGGGGTATCAGCTGAGAGTTACCTGACGGTTCGTGAGGCCGCCACGCGCGCGCCGCTCCTCCGCGGTGAGCGGAGCGTCCGACGCGAGCGCCTCGGTCAGCCGCTCGGCGAACTCGGCGGCCGGCTTCTCGCACTCCTCGGCGGTCATCGAGGTCGGCAGGTCCCAGACCGGCACCATCAGTCCGTGCGCGCGGAACGAACCGACGAGGCGGGTGTCCGCGCCGATGGAGGTACCACCGGCGGCCTGGAGACGGGCGAGCGCGTCGAGGAGCTTCTCCTCCGGGTACGGCATGACCCAGCGCAGGTGGTTCTTGTCCGGGGTCTCGCACCAGTACGCCGAGTCGACGCTCGCCAGCTTCACGGTCGGGATCGCGGCCGCGTTGGCCCGCTCGAGGGAGGCGGCGACCTCCGGGTCGGCGCCGTCCGCGGACTGCGGGATCCAGAACTCGAAGCCCGTGTGTACCTCCGGGGCGAACGTGGCGTCCGCATCGAGCAGGTCCTGCAGGCGCGGGCCCTCGGCGGGGACGCGGCGCGGCGGGACCGGGGTGCCCGGCTCGGTCTCCAGGGCGCGCTGGAGGGTGTCGGCGAGGTCGCGGGCGAGGTCGCCGGAGGTGGAGTCGTTCTGCAGGGCGAGCAGGACGGAGCCGTCGTCGCGGCGGAGCGCCGGCCACGCCATCGGCAGCACGGTCGCGAGCGTCACGGAGGGAACGCCCTCCGGGAGCCCGCCCTTGAGCGTGAGCGGCACGGTGGCGGCGGGCACCAGCTCGCGCAGCGCGACCCAGTCGCACTCGCCGGCGAGGCCCTCGAAGGGGCGCTGGACGAGCTCGGTCACGGCGTGCGCTGCGGCCCGGCCGTGACACGCCTTGTAGCGGCGGCCCGAACCGCACGGGCACGGCTCGCGCGCCCCGACGACCGGGATCTCCCCGCTCGTGACCTGTGCCTGACCGGTCTTGCCGGCCTTCGTCTGGGGGCGCTTCTTGGCCATGGTGTGGCTTTCTCCCGATCGCGGCGGTGCGGTGCTTGTTCCGGGCGCGAGCCTAGTCGTACCGCGCACCGACGCCCTTCAGGCGGGCCGCTGCCCCTGGAAGGGGGGAGCGGCCACGGGGCGCCGTGCGGGGCCGGGACCCTCGTGGATCGCCCACCGAGGCTCTCGTACGGCGCCGTGGTTCTCGCTCGTCGCCAGGATCCCGTACGCCATCGGTCCTGGCCCTCGTACGACACCGGGGCTGGGTCCCTGTACGACACCGGGGCTGGTCCTCGTACGACGTCAATCCAGGTCGTCGTACGCGTCCAGGATGTCGAAGCGGGAGCCGCCGCCGACGCGGGACGCGAAGTCCTCGCGGCGGTGTCCCTCGGTCACCACCACCCAGACCGTGACCTCGCCGGTCGCACTGTCCCGTACACCCCAGTCCTGGGCCAGCGCGCTGATGATGTTCAGCCCGCGGCCGCCCCGTGCGGTGACCGACGGCGTCGCCGGAACGGGCCGGGTCGGACCGCCTCCGTCCGTGACCTCGACTCTGAGGCCGCCCGCCGGGTCCACCCGCCAGGCCGCCCGTACATCCCCGTCGCCCCGATCCGCGTGCCCCAGCGGCCTGCCGTACCGGCAGGCATTGCTGAGCAACTCGGAAAGGATCAGCACCGCGTCGTCGACGACCGATTCGGACATCCCGCTGCGGTACAGCTCGTCCCGCATCCGATGTCTCGCCTCACCCACGCCCGCAGGGCCATGGGGTACGGCCATGCTCGACGACGTGGGCACCTCCTGTGCCACCACCAACGCCACCCCCGAGACCTCCTTTGCCCCACGCCACCGTGTGGATGCCCCAATGGCCTGGACCGGAAACCGGCCAATCAGTGTGCGATGAGGCACTCGTGACGATCGCGTACGCGTGGAACGCGCCGGTGCACTCCCCGTAAGCCCTGTGAAGCCTTGTGGCGCAAGGGAAAGGAGGTGGTGGAGGGGAGTCTGGGGCGGCGGGAAGGGGGATCCGCGGTGAACACGGGAGGCGAGGGAACCCCGGGAACCCATGAACCCGGAAAACTCCGACAACGCGGGAAACACGCGAAACCCGGGCAGCGCGCGAACCCGGGCAACGCGTCCGTCGCGGGAAGCGCTCAGTCGCGGCGCAGCTGGGAGAGCACCTGCTTCGGGCGGTTGGTGATGATCGCGTCCACGCCGAGCCGCTCGCAGAGCTCGACGTCCTCGGCCTCGTCCACGGTCCAGACATGGACCTGGTGCCCCGCCTTCTGGAGCCGCAGGATGACGGCCGGGTGGTGGCGGACGATCCGGATCGAGGGCCCGGCGATGCGCGCGCCCGCGGGGAGCCGTCCGTCGCGCAGCCGCGGCGAGACGAACTGGGCGAGGGAGACGGTGGGGAGCGTCGGCGAAGCGGCCGCGATCCGGTGCAGCGAGCGGGCCGAGAAGCTCATGACGCGTACGGGGGATTCGGCGGGGGACGCGGGCGCGTCCAGGCCGAAACGCTTGAGGAGCTGGAGCAGCCGTTCCTCGACCTGGCCCGCCCAGCGCGTGGGGTGCTTGGTCTCGATGGCCAGCTCGACCCGGCGTCCGGCGTCGGAGACCAGCTCCAGGAGCCGCTCCAGGGTGAGGACGGAGGTGGACCCGGGGTCGCGCCAGTCGGGGATCTCGCCGGAGTCCTCGCGGCCCTTCCAGGTGCCGAAGTCGAGGGCGGCGAGATCGGCGAGCTCCAGGGCGGAGACGGCGCCGCGGCCGTTCGAGGTGCGGTCGACGCGGCGGTCGTGGACGCAGACGAGATGGCCGTCGGCGGTGAGCCTGACGTCGCACTCCAGGGCGTCGGCCCCGTCCTCGATGGCCTTCACATAGGCGGCCAGAGTGTGTTCCGGTGCGTCCTCGGAGGCTCCACGGTGGGCGACGACCTGGAGGGGGACGCTGTTCGGGTGCTGCCGTGCGTGAGTCACGGCGTCATGGTGCCATTGGCGGGGCGGGGCAGGCACACCGGAAGGTGTCCGTTCTGTCTGTATATAAAGGTAGGGGGGTGAACGCACAGCTCCGCCTTACAGCGGCCTGACGTCCTGTGGGAAAAGCTGGTGCAGCACCCTGGACCCAGTAGGTGACCAGTAGGTACCACCCACCCCACCCCGCGCAGTCAACGAGGAGAGCGAGCTGTGAGCACCGAGAACGAGGGCACGGCGGTACCGGCGGACCACCCGGCTGCCCCGTCCACTCCGTCCGCCCCTCCGACGCCTCCGACGCCTCCGACGCCTCCGACGACTCCCTCGGCGTCGGCGCCGGCCCCCGAGTCGACGGACGCCCCGACGGTCGCGCAGACCCCGGTTCCGGAAGCGACCCCGGCCTCGACCCCGGCACCCGCCCCCGCGCCGGAGCCGACCGCGACCACGCCCACCCCGGCCGCCGCGGGAGCCGGCTGGCCGCCGCCCCCGCCGACCGTGCCGGCCTGGGGTGCCCCGCTCCCGCCCGCGCCGCCCGCCCCCGCGGCACCGCGCCGACGGACCGGCGGCCTGGTGGCGGCCGTCCTGGTCGCGGCGCTCGTCGCCGGTGGCATCGGCGGCGGCATCGGCTACTGGGCCGCCCAGCGCGGTGACGAGGGCGTCAGCTCCACGACGGTCTCCTCTGGCGAGGCGCCGGCGTCCTTCAAGCGCGAGCCCGGGACGGTCGCCGCGGTCGCCGCGAAGGCGCTGCCGAGCGTGGTCACCATCCAGGCGAAGTCGGGCGGTTCGCAGGGAGAGGGCGAGGGCGGCACGGGCACGGGCTTCGTGTACGACCAGGAGGGCCACATCGTCACCAACAACCACGTGGTGGCGTCGGCGGCGGACGGCGGCACGCTCTCCGTGACGTTCCCGGACGGCAAGTCGTACGACGCGGAGGTCGTCGGCCGGGCCGAGGGCTACGACGTGGCCGTACTGAAGCTCACGAACGCGCCGAAGGGACTGAAGCCGCTGGCGCTGGGCGACTCCGACAAGGTGGCGGTCGGCGACTCGACGATCGCGATCGGCGCGCCCTTCGGCCTGTCGAACACGGTGACGACGGGCATCGTCAGCGCCAAGAACCGCCCGGTCGCGTCGGGCGACGGTTCGGGCGGCAGCAACTCGTACATGAGCGCGCTGCAGACGGACGCGTCGATCAACCCGGGCAACTCGGGCGGCCCGCTGCTCGACGCGAGCGGCGCGGTCATCGGCATCAACTCGGCCATCCAGTCCACCGGTAGCGGCTTCGGCCAGTCCCAGGCGGGCTCGATCGGCCTGGGCTTCGCGATCCCGGTGAACCAGGCGAAGAACGTGGCCCAGCAGCTGATCAGGACGGGCAAGCCGGTGTACCCGGTGATCGGCGCGACGGTGAACATGCAGGAGCAGGGCGAGGGCGCGACGATCGCCTCCCAGGGCTCGGGCGGCACCCCCTCGGTGACCCCCGACGGCCCGGCGGCGAAGGCGGGCCTGAAGGCCGGTGACGTGATCACGGGCTTCGGAGACCACCAGATCGACAGCGGTCCCTCGCTGATCAGTGAGATCTGGACCCACAAGCCGGGCGACCAGGTCAAGATCACCTACGAGCGCGACGGCAAGACCTCCACGGCCACGGTCACCCTCGGCGAACGCACCGGCGACAGCTGACCGGCTAGGCTGTCCCCCGCGCCGCACGTGGACACACCTTCGGCGCGGGGTGGGTTGCCCGAGCGGCCTAAGGGAACGGTCTTGAAAACCGTCGTGGCAGCGATGTCACCGTGGGTTCAAATCCCACACCCACCGCAGGTGAACGGCCCCTGACCAGGTAGATCGGTCGGGGGCCGTTCTCGTTCGTGCTGCCCGTCCGGCACCGTGGTTCCGGCACCGTGGTTCCCCGCAGGTTCCCGTGGGATCGGACAGGGCGAACGCCCTGGACGCCCGGTGCCGTTCCGTCTGTCAGAGCCTTCGCCGGGTGGGAGGGGAATTCCCATGGGGCCGGGCCTCCCGGTTGCCCCTTGGGTGTCCCTGGGGGTGTTCCCGGGGCCCTGCGGGGGTGTCCCGGGGGCCTCTGCGGATGCGGGACCCGGGTGGTGCCGTGATGCTGGAGGGGCTGGAACAGCGGCTAGGAGGGCCAGGATGTCTGTGTTCGACAAGCTCAAGGGAATGCTGAAGGGCCACGAGGATCAGGCCTCCAAGGGCGTCGACAAGGCCGGCGACTACGTCGACGGGAGGACGCAGGGCAAGTACAGCGGCCAGGTCGACACAGCCCAGGAGAAGCTCAGGGAGCAAATGGGAGGCACGGGTCAGCAGCCCGACTCTCCGCCCCAGCCCCCGCCCCAGCAGTAGCGCGAGGCGCGAAGCGAACGTCAGGGGCGCCCCGGATACGCATCCGGGGCGCCCTTTTCGGGATGCGGCGGGCTCGGTTCCTCGGGTTTCATGGGCGTCGGCAGGGTGGGGGACCGGACGAAGGAGTGTTGTCGTGGTGCGGATCGTGCTCGTTCAGGGGGACATCACCGCCGAGGCCGCCGACGCGATCGTGAATGCCGCGAACTCCTCGCTGCTGGGCGGCGGCGGGGTCGACGGCGCCATTCACCGCAGGGGCGGTCCGGAGATCCTCGCCGCCTGTCAGGACCTGCGCCGCTCGCACTACGGCAAGGGGCTGGCCACCGGGCAGGCCGTGGCGACCACGGCGGGGCGGTTGCCGGCCCGGCACGTGATCCACACGGTCGGACCGGTCTGGTCGCGCGACGAGGACCGTTCGGAGCTGCTGGCCTCCTGCTACCGCGAATCCCTGCGGATCGCGGACGAGTTGGGGGACCGTACCGTCGCGTTCCCCGCCATCTCCACCGGGATCTACGGCTGGCCGGTCGACGACGGCGCCACGATCGCCGTGCGGACGGTACGGGCCACTCCCACCGAGGTGGAGGAAATCCGCTTCGTCCTCTTCGACGCCACGGCCTACGCGGCCTTCGAGGCGGCCGCGGGGGAGCGGGACGCTCCGTAGGTCGAACCTTCTTTCCCTTCTGCCCGCCCGTTCGGTCTTCGCCTGCCGGGGGCGCGCCGTCGTGATCTTCCGGCAGGGAGATTGGCGGAAAATCTGCCGGAACGCTTCCTCCCTTGTGACGTACGGACTGCCGCTGTCCTGAATCCCATTCCCCCGGGTGAGCTGGGCCTTTGCTCGGTACCGCCGGGTTTATCTGCTTGTCCTCACGCTTGCGGGGGAATCGGGCGCTCCGGGGTGGTTCGCCGGGGATTCGGTGGGCAACTCTGGATTCGCGACGTCGAGCACGAACGACCGGGGCGGTCGGCCAACTGCCTTGGAAATGGCCGTACTTCAGAGCGCTTCAGCGCACTTCAGAGCAGTTCTTCAGAGCAGTTCCGTGCACAGCACCAGATTTCAGTTCCCGGAGGAACAGACATGGCAAGCATCCGTACCGCCCGCATCCTCGCCGCCGCCGCCGCCCTGCCCCTCGCCGCCGCGCTCTTCACGGGGGTGGCCCAGGCCGACAACGGCGGTTTCGCGGACGACGGATCGAACACGAGCGTCGCCACGATCGTCGGCAGCGGCGTGGGCGGGGACAACTTCGGCAACTCGACCACGACGCAGCAGGTGGCGACCGGTTCCGGTGCCTCCAACCAGAACAACACGGCCAGCGTGAACGGCTCTGCCTTCACCCACATCGCCCAGAACAACGCGGTGGTCAACTTCAACCCGTGGTGGTGACCACCCCAGCACGGCAGCCGGCCCGACGGGGGGCGTGAGCGCGGTGTGAACGACGGCCTGTGCGCCGGTACTTCGGTACCGGCGTGCGGGCCGTCCCGCGTATGCCCCCGGGTGTGCGCGGTCGGTCGTCGACCTTGACAGAGGTCCTGAATCTGACGGACAGTCAGAAACCTCAGTCGTTCCACGGGAGGCCGTCGCCGTGCACCTCGCCCCGACCGAGCGGCAGCTACGGCTGCGCGCCGAACTACGCGCGTACTTCCGGGACCTGATGCCCGAAGGCCCGCCCCCCGCCACCGACACCGAGGCCCAGCGCCGGCTGCTCCGCCGGATCGGCTCCGACGGGCTCCTCGGCCTCGGCTGGCCCGAGGAGTACGGCGGTCAGGGCCGCGGTCCCGACGAGCAGTTCGTCTTCTTCGACGAGGCGTACCGCGCGGGCGCCCCCGTCTCGATGGTCACGCTCAACACCGTCGGCCCCACCCTCATGGCCTACGGAACCGAGGAGCAGAAGGCCTTCTTCCTGCCCCGGATCCTGCGCGGCGAGATCGTCTTCGCCATCGGGTACAGCGAGCCCGAGGCCGGTACGGACCTCGCCTCCCTCCGGACGCGCGCGGTCCGCGACGGGGAGTCCTGGCTGATCGACGGCCAGAAGATCTTCACCTCCAACGCCCAGAACGCCGACTGGATCTGGCTCGCCTGCCGCACCGATGCCGACGCGCCCCCGCACAAGGGCATCTCGATCGTCCTCGTCCCCACCGACGCGCCCGGCTTCTCCTGGACCCCGATCGCGACCGTGGGCGGACTGACGACCACGGCGACCTATTACGACGGGATACGCGTCCCCGCCGGGAACCTCGTCGGGCCCGAGCACGGGGGCTGGGGGCTCATCACCAACCAGCTCAACCACGAGCGGGTCGCGCTCGCCGCGATCGGCATGCAGGCGGAGGACTTCTTCGCCGCCGTGCTCGACCGGGCCCGTACCCCCGATCCGGTGACGGGCAGGCGCCGCATTGACGAGCCGTGGGTGCGGATCCGGGCCGCCGAAGCTCACGCCCGGCTGGCCGCGACACGCCTGCTGAACTGGCGTTTGGTGGGAGATGTGGGGGCCGGCCGGCTGACCCCGGGGGACGCGAGCGGCGTGAAGTTCGTGGGAACCGAATCGGCGGTGGAGGTGTATCGAATATGTCAGGAGATCGCGGGTGGGTCGGGGACGGTGCGAGCGGGATCGCCGGGGGAGTTCGACGGCGGTGAGCTGGAGCGCATGAACCGGGCCGCGCAGATCAACACCTTCGGGGGAGGGGTGAGCGAGGTGCAGCGCGAGATCGTCGCGAGGATGCGGCTCGGCATGAAGGGGAGGGGCCGACGATGACCCTCACAGGGAGCCAGGGCGGGCCGGACCCGTCGCCGGACGGGCTGTACGAGCGGCTCGCGGGGTTCGCGGGGCGGTCCGCCGCCACGGCCGGCACCGGCAAGGACCCGGTCAACCTGCCCATGATCCGGCACTGGTGCGAGGCCATGGGGGACGACCATCCCGCCTACCGGGGGCCCGACGCCGTCGCTCCGCCGACGATGCTCCAGGCCTGGACGATGGGCGGTCTCTCGGGGCACACGGACCGCTCCTCCGCCCACGAGGAGCTGTTCGCCCTCCTCGACCTGGCCGGATACACGTCGGTGGTCGCGACCGACTGCGAGCAGGAGTACCTGCGGCCGCTGCGGCCCGGCGACGAGATCACCTTCGACACGGTCATCGAGTCCGTGTCGGAGCTCAAGACCACCAAGCTGGGGTCGGGGCACTTCGTCACCACCCGGACCGACGTCCGCGTCGGCGGACAGACGGCCGGCACCCACCGCTTCCGCATCCTCAAGTACGCGCCCGCCACACGACCGCGCAGGCCGGAGCCCCCCGCCGGGCCCGATACGAAGCAGCCGGAGGCGAGGCGGACCGAGGGAGGGCGGCCGGAGGAAGGGCGGACCGAGGGGAAACCGTCCGAGGGGAAGGCGTTCGGGGGGAAGCAGCCCGAAGGCACGCAGCCGAAAGCCCGGCGGCCCCGGCCCGTGGTCAACCGGGACAACGCCGGATTCTGGGAGGGAGTGGCCGCGCACCGGCTGCTCATCCAGCGCTGCGGCGACTGCGCCGCCCTCCGTTTCCCCTGGCTGCCGGGGTGCGCCGACTGCGGTTCGCCGGAGTGGGACACGGTCGAGGCGAGCGGAGCCGGGACGGTCTACTCGTACGTGGTGATGCACCACCCGTCCTTCCCGGCCTTCGACCCGCCGTACGCGGTCGGTCTCGTCGAACTCGCCGAGGGCGTACGGATGATCAGCGACGTGGTGGGGGTGCCGTACGACAAGGTGCGGATCGGGATGCCGGTGCGGCTGGAGTTCCTGCGGGTCGACGAGGAGCTGGAGCTTCCCGTCTTCCGCGCGGGAGGGGAGGACTGACATGGACTTCACCCCCACCGAGGAGCAGGAGGCGGCCCGAGAGCTGGCCGCCCGGATCTTCGCCGACCTCGCCACCCACGAGCGGCTCAGGGCGGCCGGCACCGGCAGCGACGCCGAGCTCTGGAAGGCCCTCTGTGCCGCCGGGCTGCCCGGCTCCGTCGAGGAGACCGGACTGCTCGGCCTGGTCCTCCTCCTGGAGGAGCAGGGACGCGTGACGGCCCAGGTGCCGTTCGCCGCGACCTGTGTGTACGGGATCCTCGCCGTCGCCCGGCACGGTTCGGACGAGCAGCGCGTCCGGCTGCTGCCCGGCCTCCGCGACGGTACGACGGTGGTGACCGGGGCCTTCCCCGCGTCCGGGTCGGTCGTCTCGCGCGAGGGGCGGCTCAGCGGGGCCGTGGACTGGGTGCCGTGGCTCAGGGACGCCACCCATGTCCTCGTCCCCGACGCGGACCGTGCCCTCTGGCTGGTCCGCACCGCGGACGCGGCCCGCGTCGATCCCGTCGAGCTCACCGCACCCTGGTCCGCGGGCCGGCTCGTCCTCGACGGGGCGCCGGGGGAGCGGCTCGGCGAGGCCGCCGCCTACGCGGACGTGCTCTCCGCCGCCCGGGTCGCCTTCGCCGGGCTGCAGGCCGGGGTCTGTGCCGGGTCGCTCGCCAGGGCCGTGGAGTACACCTGTGTACGGGAGCAGTTCGGCCGCCCGCTCTCCACCCACCAGGCCGTGCAGCTGCGGGCCGCCGACGCCCACATGGACACCGAGACCATCCGGGTCACCGCCTACGAGGCCGCCTGGCGGCACGACGAGGACCTGGACGCCCGCGGGGCGGCCCTGACCGCCGCATGGTGGGCCTCCGAGGCGGGGAAACGGGTCGTGCACGCCGGGCAGCATCTGCACGGCGGCACGGGCGCGGACCTCGACCACCCCGTGCACCGGCACTTCCTGTGGGGCAGGCAGCTCGACGCCCATCTCGGCTGCGGTACCGAACTCCTCGCCGAACTCGGCGACCTGCTCGCTGAAGGAGACCTGTCATGAAGCCCGGCACCGAGACCTTCGTCGCGCCCGGGGACGAGCTGCCGCCGCTCACGATCCCGATCACCCGCACCCTGATCGTCGCCGGGGCGGTCGCCTCCCGCGACTACCAGGACGTGCACCACGACGCCGAACTGGCCCGGGAGAAGGGTTCCCCGGACATCTTCATGAACATCCTCACGACCAACGGCCTGGTCGGCCGGTACATCACCGACCACTTCGGCCCCCGCGCGGTCCTCCGCGGGGTCGCCATCCGGCTCGGCGCCCCCAACCACCCGGGCGACACCATGGTGCTGACCGGCACGGTCACCGAGGTCGACGGGGACACCGCGCAGGTCCGGGTCGTCGGTGCGAACGGGCTCGGGCACCATGTCACGGGGACGGTCACCGTGGAGGTGCCGCGATGAGCCTCCGCACCCGGGACGGCCTCGGCGGCCGGGCGGCCGTGGTGGGCATCGGGGCCACCGCGTTCTCCAAGGACTCGGGCCGCAGCGAACTGTCGCTCGCCGTCGAGGCGGTGCGCGCGGCCCTCGACGACGCCGGGCTCGCGCCCGCCGACGTCGACGGCATGGTCACCTTCACCATGGACACCAACCCCGAGATCACCGTCGCCCAGGCGTCCGGCATCGGTGAGCTGTCCTTCTTCTCCCGCGTGCACTACGGCGGCGGGGCCGCCTGCGCCACCGTGCAGCAGGCCGCGCTCGCCGTCGCCACCGGGGTCGCGGAGGTCGTCGTCTGCTACCGGGCGTTCAACGAGCGCTCGGGGCGCCGCTTCGGCTCCGGAGTCCAGCAGCGCGAGCCCTCCGCCGAGGGTGTCGCGCTCGGCTGGCAGCTGCCCTTCGGGCTGCTCACCCCGGCCTCCTGGGTCGCGATGATCGCCCAGCGGTATCTGCACACGTACGGGCTGACCCCGGACGCGTTCGGCCATGTGGCCGTCACCGACCGGCGCCACGCCGCCCGTAACCCCGCCGCGTACTTCCACGGGAAGCCGATCACCCTCGCCGACCACGCCGCCTCGCGCTGGATCGTCGAACCGCTCCGGCTCCTCGACTGCTGCCAGGAGACCGACGGCGGTCAGGCGATCGTCGTCACCTCCGTCGAACGCGCCCGCGACCTGCGGCGTCCGCCGGCCGTGATCCTGGCGGCGGCTCAGGGCGCCGGCTGGAAGCAGGAGGCGATGACCAGTTTCTACCGGGACGAGCTGACGGGGCTTCCGGAGATGGGGGTGGTGGCCCGGCAGCTCTGGCGGACCTCGGGCCTCGCACCGGGCGAGATCGACGTGGGCATCCTCTACGACCACTTCACCCCGTTCGTGCTCATGCAGTTGGAGGAGTTCGGCTTCTGCGGTGCGGGGGAGGCGGCCGACTTCGTCGCGGCGGACGCCCTTCCGCTGAACACGCACGGGGGACAGCTCGGCGAGGCCTATCTGCACGGCATGAACGGCATAGCGGAGGCGGTACGACAGCTGCGCGGGACCTCGGTGAACCAGATACCCGGAGCGGAGCGGACCCTGGTCACGGCGGGGACGGGGGTTCCCACGTCCGGGTTGATCCTGGGCACGGACGGCTGAGGCGACGGCCCCTGCGGTGGCCGCGCGGGGCGGGCGGATCTTCACTCGCGCCATGAGCACACACGCACCGCGACCGAAGCCCACGCCCGAACCCGAACCCGCACGCGCAGCTTCGCCGGCCCCGCGGACGAGCCCGAACCCGACCCCGTACCCGCCCCTGACCCCGCCCCCGAGTCCGTCGGCGACCCGCCCGCCGTCGGCACCGCCTCCCGGGGGCCGGTCCCACCTCGGAACCCGGCGCCGGACCCGGGCGCGGACCCGGGTGCGGATCGTGGTCGGGGCCGTCGTGGCGGCGCTGGCCGGGGCGACCCTGGTGAGCGTCCCCGCACCGTCCGTCGCTCCAGGCCGTGCTCCGGTGTCGGCTCCCGCCGCTGCCCCCGCTGCTCCTGGCCCGGCGCCAGGCAGCCCCGCCGGTGCCGCCGACCTCGTGCACTACGTCGGGCAGGCCTTCGACACCTGTGAGGCGCCGTCCCTCGCGGTGATGAAGGCCTGGCGGAGTTCGCCGTACGGGGCCGTCGGGATCTACTTCGGCGGACGGGGGCGCGGCTGCCCCACCCAGCAGGAGCTGAACCCCGCCTGGGTCGCCTCCGTCGATGCGATGGGCTGGCGGCTGCTGCCGCTGTTCGTCGGGTCGCAGGCGCCGTGCGTGAACGCCGCCGCCAAGCGGCCGTTCGCCATCGGCAGCAGCCCCGTGAGCCAGGGCACCCGTGAGGGAGGCGAGGCGGTACGGGCCGCGCAGGCTCTGGGGCTGGACGCGAGCAGCCCGCTCTACCTCGACATCGAGGCGTACCAGCAGGATGACGCGGGCTGTGCCGCGACCACCCTCTCGTTCGTCCGCGCCTGGAACCGGGAGGTGAGCCGCCTCGGCTACGTGCCCGGGTACTACAGCAGTGCGGACACGGGGGTGCGGGACATCGAGGCGGCGCGCCGGGCGGGAACGCCGGACCTCCCGGCCGTGATGTGGTTCGCGCGCTGGCTGGGGCGGCCCGCGCTGTACACGGAGTCGGTGCTGCATCCGGAGGCTTGGACGCCGCATGCCCGGATCCACCAGTACGCGGGCAATGTCACCGAGGCGTACGGCGGCCGCCGTATGGCCATCGACCGGAACGCGATGGACGCGCCCGTCGCCCGCGTCGCCCCCACGGCCGCCCGCGACGCCGGGCTGCCCGCCTCGGCCGGGGTTCCTGCCTCGGCCGGGGTTCCTGCCTCGGCCGGCGTTCCTGCCTCGGGCGGGGCTCCGGACCGGGCGGGGAACGGGGCGTACCCCGTCCCCCGACCCTGAGGCCGCCCCGAGGGCTCTCCACCCAGAGGAGGTCGGGCCGTCCTCACCCCTACAACCTGAGGCGGACAGCGGGTCGGGACCTGGGGCCGATCCGCCGGGCGCCCCTCCCCTCATAGCGTGGAGTCATGACTCCGCCACCCTCTGGCCCCGTCTGCGCCGGTGCCTCGCAGTACGCGTCGTACTCGACCTTCTCGTCGTACGTACGGGCGCGTGGGCCCGTACTCCTGCGCACCGCGCGCTCCCTGACCGCCAACCCCTGCGACGCCGAGGACCTGCTGCAGACCGCGCTGGCCAAGACGTTCGTCGCGTGGGAGCGCATCGAGGACCACCGTGCCCTGGACGGCTACGTCCGCCGCGCGCTGCTGAACACCCGCACGTCGCAGTGGCGCAAGCGCAAGGTCGACGAGTTCGCCTGCGACGAGCTGCCGGAGCCGTCCGGTGTGCCGGAACCGGACCCGGCCGAGCGTCAGGTGCTGCACGACGCGATGTGGCGCGCGGTGCTGAAGCTGCCCGAGCGTCAGCGCCAGATGGTGGTCCTCAGGTACTACGAGGACCTCAGCGAGGCCCAGACCGCCGAGGTCCTCGGGGTGTCCGTCGGCACCGTGAAGAGCGCGGTGTCGAGGGCGCTCGGCAAGCTCCGCGAGGACCCGGAGCTGACTCCCGTGCGCTAGAAGGCATGCGGAAAACGGTCCCAATCGGTGCAATGGGTCACTCGTGCCAGCGATCACTGGCATTTTCCGTACTCTCGGGTAGTGACATACCGAGCGGTACGTGCGCAGAATCGCCACACCCTTTCTGCCACGTAGCGCCCACCGGGAGGACGCCCCGTGTACAGCACCATGCAGGACGTACAGCTGACCGTGAGCCGCATTCTCAAGCACGGAATGACGATTCACGGAAAGTCGATCATCACCACCTGGACGGGCGAGCCCGAGCCGCAGCGCCGCACGTTCGCGGAGGCCGGAGCACGCGCGCACCAGCTGGCCAACGCCCTGCGCGACGAACTCGGGGTCACCGGCGATCAGAGGGTCGCGACCCTCATGTGGAACAACTCGGAGCACGTCGAGGCGTACTTCGCGATTCCCTCCATGGGCGCCGTCCTGCACACCCTCAACCTCCGTCTTCCCCCCGAGCAGCTGGTGTGGATCGTCAACCACGCCGCCGACCGGGTCGTCCTCGTGAACGGCTCGCTGCTCCCCCTCCTCGCCCCGCTGCTGCCGCACCTGCCGACGATCGAGCACATCGTGGTCGCGGGCCCCGGCGACCGTTCCGTCCTGGACGGCGCGGCCCCCCGCGTGCACGACTACGAGGAGCTGATCGCGGGCCGCCCGACCACGTACGACTGGCCCGAGCTGGACGAGCGTTCGGCCGCCGCCATGTGCTACACCTCCGGCACCACCGGCGACCCCAAGGGTGTCGTCTACTCGCACCGTTCGATCTACCTGCACTCGATGCAGGTGAACATGGCCGAGTCGATGGGCCTCACCGCCAAGGACACGACCCTGGTCGTCGTCCCGCAGTTCCACGTCAACGCCTGGGGCCTGCCGCACGCCACCTTCATGACCGGCATCAACATGCTCATGCCGGACCGTTTCCTCCAGCCGGCCCCGCTCGCCGAGATGATCGAGCGCGAGAAGCCGACCCACGCGGCCGCCGTCCCCACCATCTGGCAGGGCCTGCTCGCCGAGGTCACCGCGAACCCCCGTGACCTCTCCTCGATGTCCCAGGTCACCATCGGTGGCGCGGCCTGCCCGCCCGCCCTCATGGAGGCGTACGACCGGCTCGGTGTCCGGCTCTGTCACGCCTGGGGCATGACCGAGACCTCCCCGCTGGGCACGATGGCCCACCCGCCGCACGGCCTCACCGCCGAGGAGGAGTGGCCGTACCGCGTCACGCAGGGCCGCTTCCCGGCCGGCGTCGAGGCCCGCCTGGTCGGCCCGGCCGGCGAACACCTGCCCTGGGACGGCGAGTCCGCCGGCGAACTGGAGGTGCGCGGCACCTGGATCGCGGGCTCGTACTTCGGCGGCATCGACGCCGAGGCCATCCGCCCGGCGGACAAGTTCAGCGAGGACGGCTGGCTCAAGACCGGCGACGTCGGCGTGATCAGCCCCGACGGCTTCCTCACCCTCACCGACCGCGCCAAGGACGTCATCAAGTCCGGCGGCGAGTGGATCTCCAGCGTCGAGCTGGAGAACGCGATCATGGCGCACCCGGCGGTCGCCGAGGCCGCCGTCGTGGCCGTGCCGGACGAGAAGTGGGGCGAGCGCCCGCTGGCGACCGTCGTCCTCAAGGACGGTGCCACGGCGGACTACGAGACGCTGAAGGCCTTCCTCGCCGACGAGGGCGGCATCGCCAAGTGGCAGCTCCCGGAGCGCTGGGCGATCGTGCCGGCGGTGCCGAAGACGAGCGTCGGCAAGTTCGACAAGAAGGTCATCCGCAGGCAGTACGCGGAGGGCGAGCTGGACGTGACGGAGCTTTAGTCACCGAGGCGGGACGGAACGGGGAGGGCAGCTGCCCTCCCCGTTCTAGTTGGTGCCGATCTTCGCGAGCAGGTCGACGATCCGGGCCTGGACCTCGGCGCTGTTCGAGCGCTCGGCGAGGAAGAGGACCGTCTCGCCGGAGGACAGCTTCGGCAGCTCCTCCTCGACGAGGTCGGCCGAGGTGTAGACGACGAGCGGGGTGCGGTTGAGGTGCCCGTTCGCCCGCAGCCAGTCGATGATCCCGGCCCGGCGGCGGCGCACCTGCATCAGGTCCATCACCACCAGGTTCGGCTGCGTCCGGGTGGCGAGCGTGACCGCCTCGGTGTCCGTGGCCGCCCGCGCGACCTGCATCCCGCGCCGCTCCAGGGTGGCCGCGAGCGCCTCCGCGATGTCCTCGTTCTCCTCGATCAGGAGGACGCGGGACGGGTGCTGCTCGCTGTCGCGCGGGGCGAGCGCCTTGAGGAGCACGGCCGGATCGGCGCCGTACGCCGCTTCCCGGGTCGCCTGTCCGAGCCCGGCCGCGAGGAGCACGGGCACCTCGGCGGCGACGGCCGCCTGGCGCAGCGACTGGAGCGCGGTACGGGTGATGGGCCCGGTCAGCGGGTCGACGAAGAGCGCGGCCGGGAAGGCGGCGATCTGGGCGTCGACCTCCTCGCGGGAGTGCACGATCACCGGCCGGTAGCCCCGGTCGCTCAGCGCCTGCTGGGTGGAGACGTCGGGGGCGGGCCAGACGAGCAGCCGGCGCGGGTTGTCGAGGGGCTCCGGGGGGAGTTCGTCGTCGACGGGGCGCGGAGCGGGCCGGTTGGCGACCTCGACGGCGCCACCGGGACCGTCGAGCGGCTCGGGGCCCTCGTCGGAGCCCTCGGCGGGCGCTCCTATGGCGTACGCGCGGCCCTCGGGCGCGCGGGACGGCGCCTGCGACGGGGAGTCCGCCTGCGGATGCGGCCTGGCATCGCCGTGCGCCGGTACGGGGAGCGCGGCCGGGACCGGCGGGTCGGCCTCCGGAGGGGTGGCGAGCCTGCGCCGCCGCCCGGAGCCGTTGGAGCCGCCCGTGCCGCCGGCGCCGTGGGAGGGCGTCCCGGGGGCCGTGGGGGCCGCCGGGGCGGGAGAGACGGCCGGGGCCGCCGGGGCGGGCGGAGGGACGAAGGGAACGCCCTGCCCGAGGGTGCGCACGCTGAACGCCCGCCCCTGGGTCGAGTCCTTCGGCATGGGCAACTCGGGCGGCAGCGGTACGGAACCGGTGCCGGTCCCGGACGGGCCGGTCCCGGACGACGTGGTGCCGGACGAGCCGGTACCGGATCCGGAACGGGTGCTGTTCCGAGGCTCGTCCTGCACGGGGGAGATCGCCTGTGCCGGGGTCTGGACCTGCGGAAGGGACGGCAGGGAAGGCAGGGACGGCGGAGACTCCGGCTCGGGCGGCGGGGGCGTGACGGCCCGGCGACGCCCGGTCGGCGGCTGTCCGTGCGGATGGGGCTGCGGAGGCGTGTGCCCGGTGCCGGGGACACCCCGTACGGCCTCGTGCTGTCCCTCGTCGGAGACCGGCAGCGGCCCGGCGACGGGAGCGGGGGCACTCGGCCCCGCGAACGGTGCCGCGTCCGGCTCGGCGGGACGGTCGGCATCGGCGGGCGGGAGCGCGAACGGCGTCCGGGGCCCTGCCTCGGCCGCCGCCGCCCGCTCCTGCGCGGCGGCGAGCGCACGCCGACGGCGCCCGCTCGGCTGTGCCTCGGGCGCGACCTCGGCGGAGGCCACGGCGGGAAGGGCGCGGGCGAACGCGGGAGCCGACGGAGCCCCCGAGGGCTCGACCGCGACGCCCTGCGGCGGTACGGCGGCGCCGAGCGCGGCCCGTCCCTGCGCGCCCTCGGCGGCGGTCACGACGGACCCCTCGGCCGGCCGGCCGCGGGGGGGGGGGGGGGGGGGGCGGGGGGGGGGGGGGGGGGGGGAGGGGGGGGGGGGGGGGGGGGAGAGGGGGGGGGGGGGGGGGGATCGTCGGGGGGGGGGGTGGGGGATTGGTTTGCGCTTGCGTTGCGATCGTGGTCGC